>CVSD01000037.1 GCA_001179885.1 Candidatus Pelagibacter communis
TGGAATCATAACAAAGGAAAAAATTAAGATTTTAAAAGAGGCTGATTATTATTTCATTAAAGCGTTAAAAGATAACAATTTATATAATAAAATTTGGCAAGCTTACGCAGCTTTGTTACCAGTTAAAACTGTTGGTGTCATGGGCGATAATCGAACTTATGAATACTTATGTTTATTAAGAGCAATAACATCTGAAGATGGAATGACAGCTGACTTTTATGATTTTAAAAAAACATTTATTCAAATGATTTCAAATAAAATTGTAAATAGTATAAGAGGAATAAATAGAGTAGTTTATGATGTAACATCTAAACCACCAAGTACTATAGAGCTTGAATGAAGAAAATTAAAAAAATAATCAATAAAAAAAATAGATCGAAAATTGTTTGTCTCACAGCATACTCAAAAAATATAGCAGAAGAAATTGACAAACATGTTGATATTATTTTAGTTGGAGACTCATTAGGCTCAGTCCTTTACAATTATTCATCTACCAGAAAAGTTACTTTAACAGAAATGATTAATCATTCTAAGAGTGTGAGATTAGGAGTAAAAAAAAGTCTAATGGTAGTTGATATGCCTTTTGAAACTTACACTACAAAAAATATAGCATTAAAAAATGCAAAAAAAATATTGAAACAAACCAAATGTGATGCTGTCAAATTAGAGGGTGGAAAAAAAGTTATTAAACAAGTTGAATATTTAATTAAAAATAAAATTCCAGTGATGGGTCATCTTGGATTGCTTCCACAATCTGTAAAAGGAAAGTTTAAATCTAAGGGTAAGACCATCAGAGAAATTAAACAACTTATGAATGATGCTATGTTACTTCAAAAAACTGGAGTTTTTGCAATTGTTTTAGAATGTGTGAAGACACCAATAGCGAAACAAATTACTAAAGATTTAAAAATCCCTACAATTGGAATAGGATCTTCAGTTCATTGTGATGGTCAAGTTCTTGTAACAGATGATCTTCTTGGTTTAAATGAAACAAAAATTAAATTTGTAAAAAGATTTTTAAATATAAAGAAATATATAAATTTAGGTTTAAAAAAATATGCTTCAGACGTGAGATCTAAAAAATATCCATCTAAAAAGTATTCTTATTAAAAATATTTTTTAAACTGTTCATTTATTGATAAGATATCTAAATCTTCAAGTCCTCCAATGACCAACTGAATGGCAACTAATAGGATAAAGCCTAGACCAATATAAACAATCCATAAATGTTTTTGAATATAGCTTGCAAGATATGTTGCTAAAGCACCTGTTAGTATAACGGAAAGCACAAGTCCAAATATCATAAAACCAAAATTTTCTTTGGCCGCGGCAACCACTCCAATAACATTATCAAAACTAATCATTATGTCTGCAAATAAAACTTTAAAAACACTTTGAATAAAAGATGGTTCTTTAGATTTTTTAGTTGGAGATTTTATTTTTTTTATTTCAAAGAGGTCTTTTCTCAAATCATTCACTATCCAAATTAAAAGTAGACCACCTAATATTTTTACAAAATAGAATTTAAATAAATAAGTTGCAAAAAGTGCAAATATAACTTTAAAAATTAAAGCTCCAGCGACACCCCAATAAATTATTTGTTTTTTATTTTTTGGAATAAAATTTGCTGAAATGACACCAATGATTATTGCATTATCTGCTGTTAAGATAATCGTAATGAAAATAATTTGAGCTAATATAAGTAATTCTTCTAACAAAGTAGAAACATAATATTAGATATTCATAATAATTCAATTAAAAGTAGTATTATTTTTTTATTGATAATTAATTTAATACATAATGAAATGCGTTTAAAAAAAATGGAGGACAAATGAAATTTATAAAATATTTATCAACAATTTTAGTTTCATTAATTTTGTCAATCAATACAGCAGTTGCTGAAAAATGGGACATGGCTTTAGCATATGGAGCCGGTAATTTTCATTCAGCTAATGCTGCTGAATTTGCAAAAAATGTTACTGAAAAAAGTGGAGGAAAACTAACAATAGTTACTCACCCGGGTGGTTCATTGTTTAAAGGTGGAGAAATTTTCAGAGCAGTTAGAACTGGACAAGCACAGATCGGTGAAAGATTTATGTCTGCCTTAGGAAAAGAGGATCCATTGTTAGAAGTGGACTCACAACCATTCCTAGCAACATCTTATGCTGATGCTATGAAATTATATAAAGCTTCAAAAGCTGAGATTATAAAAGGATTGGACGAAAAGGGTTTAGTATTTCTTTACGCTGTACCATGGCCAGCACAAGGTCTTTACAGTAAAAAAGAAATTAACTCTGTTGACGACCTAAAAGGATTAAAATTTAGAGCGTATAATTCAGCAACTATTAGAATAGCTGAGTTAACAGGTATGGCTCCAACTAAAATAGAAGCAGCTGAAATAAGTCAGGCATTTTCAACAGGAGCAGTTGAAAGTATGATCACATCTCCAACAACAGGAAAAAATTCTAAAATTTGGGAAAATGGTGTGAAATATTTTTATGACATTGCAGCATGGTTTCCAAAAAATATGGTGATTGTTAATAAAGATGCTTGGAATAAATTAGATAAAGCAACTCAAGATCTAGTTATGAAGCAAGCTGCTTTAGCTGAAAGAAAAGGTTGGCAATTATCAAAACAAGGAAATGTTGGAGATAAAAAAGCTTTGGCTGATGCTGGAATGGTAGTGGGCAAAGTTAATTCATCTTTACAAACTCATTTTGAAAAAGTTGGACAGACTATGGCTAAGGAATGGTCTGATAAAGCTGGATCAAGAGGTGCAGCTGTTTTATCAGCTTACAAATAATTAAATTTAACAATAAGGCCACTTAAATAAATTAAGTGGCCTTAAGTTAATATGTTTGAATCTTTAAATAGAAATTTAAATAAACTTTATAAATTTTCCGGATATATTGCTGCAACATTCTTAATTTTTGTAGCAATATTTATTCTTATTGGTATTTCATCTAGAATTTTTGGTTTTTATATAAGGGGGCTTGCTGAATATTCTGGATATTGTATGGCTGCAGCTTCTTTTTTTGCTTTAGCTTATACATTTGTTGAAGGGGGTCATATCAGGATAACTCTTTTTTTTGAAAAACTATCAGGGTTAAAAAAAAAGATAATTGAAATTTGGTGTCTATCTGTAGCAAGTTTTTTTTCAGGATATTTAGCATTCTATTTCATAAAAATGTTAATTATTTCATATAAATTTCAGGAAAGAAGTGAAGGGGCAGATGAAATTTTAATTTGGATACCTCAAACTAGTGTAGCAATCGGTTCTACAATATTTTTTATAAGTGTTCTTCATCAACTTATTTTAATAATTAAAAAAAATTAAATGGTAGAAATATTTTTAACAATATTCTTTATTAGTGTTTTATTATTCTTTTTGGGATCAGGTATATGGGTAGCTCTTAGTATGATTGGAGTATCTGCTATTGGAATGATGCTGTTTACATCAAGGCCTGTGGGAGATGCTATGGCAACAACAATATGGGGCACTTCATCTTCATGGACTTTGACCGCTTTACCGCTTTTTGTTTGGATGGGAGAAATTTTATTTAGAACAAAACTATCTGAAAATTTATTCAAAGGGCTCTCACCATGGATGCAAAAATTACCAGGAGGATTAATACATGTTAATGTCGTTGGATGTGCTTTATTTGCAGCCATATCAGGTTCATCTGCAGCAACGGTTGCAACTGTTGGTAAAATGTCAATTCCTGAATTAAGAAAAAGAAATTATCCTGAAAAAATTTTACTTGGCAGTTTAGCTGGTTCAGGAACACTTGGTCTATTGATACCTCCATCAATTATTCTGATCATCTATGGTGTTGCAGTTCAAGAGTCTATAGCAAAATTGTTTATTGCTGGAATTATACCAGGCATAATGATTGCATTAATATTTATGTCATATGTAATTATTTGGTCTTTAATAAATAAGAAGGAAATGCCAAAAATTCTTGAAGAATATTCATTTTTAGAAAAAGTCAAAAGATCAAAACAACTTTTACCAGTTATATTATTGATTTTAGCTGTTATTGGATCAATTTATACAGGAATAGCAACTGCTACAGAAGCAGCTTCATTAGGAGTTGTTGGTGCATTAATCTTATCTTATTTTCAAAAAAGTTTAACTTTAGAAACGTTCAGATCTTCTTTGTTAGGTGCAACAAAAACTTCTTGCATGATCGCTTTTATCTTAGCTGGATCAACTTTTTTATCTTTAGCTATGGGTTTTACTGGTTTACCAAGAAATTTAGCAATATGGATTCAGAATATGGATTTATCTCCATATGTATTGATTTTTGTATTAATGATTTTTTATATAATTTTAGGAATGTTTCTTGATGGTATATCAGCTGTAGTTTTAACAATGGCAATTATAGAGCCTATGATAAGACAGGCAGGTTTTGATATGATTTGGTTTGGTATATTTTTAGTTATTGTAGTTGAAATGGCGCAGATAACACCTCCTGTTGGATTTAATTTATTCGTTCTTCAAGGTATGGCCAATAAAGATATGGGATATATTGCAAGAAGTGCTTTTCCATTATTTTTATTAATGGTTTTAGCTGTAACACTTGTAGTGATATTCCCTGAAATTGCTTTATGGATGCCTGAGCAAATGGTTAAAAATATAAATTAATATTTAGAAACTTTTTCACCAGCTATTATAGCTTTTAATTCTTCATACTCTTCACAGTTACAACCCTTTAACACTTCAAGTCTTTCGACTGCTAGATTGTGTCTATTTGTTGCAACATACAATTCACCTAGGTATTCATTTATTCCTTTATGATTTGGATCAATAGCTAAACCCTGCAAATAATACTTTTCACCATTTTCGAAATCACCTAATTTTCTGGTAGTGAATCCTAAGTAATTTAAAGTATCAGCTTTATTAGGAAATTTTTTATTAGACTTAATCAATAATTTTTGAGCTTTCTCGTATCTTTTTTTTGCTTTATCTAATTTATTTTTTTGCTCAAATTTTTTTGCAGCATTAATATGCGAAACTGCCATATCATATTGTGTTTTTGTTTTAGATGAGCCGCTATCACTTGACCCTGCAGCAAAAGCATTAAATGTTAATAATATTGATAAGAAAATAGAAGCTAATAATTTTTTATTTATCATATAAATTTTTTCAAATTGTTTAAAGTTTTAAGTTCCAAGCCGTTTTCAGCTAAATTCTCTTTTATTGACTTAGCAGTTTCTAAAGAACTCAGATTATCACCATGTATGCATACTGAGTCAATTTCACAAGGTATTTGCTTTCCACTGTGACAATTAAGCGACTGACTTTTTACCATTTTAAGAACATGTTTTTTAGCTTGTTCTGGGTCAGTAATTAAAGCATGAGATTTTTTTCTTGAAACAAGATTTCCGTCATCTTCATAATTTCTATCTGCAAATATTTCACAAGCAAATTTCATATCTAATTTTTTAGCTGCTTCTTGCATTTTTGAGCCAGTCGGAACCAAATATATTAAGTCTTTATTTATATCTTTAATTGTTTTTGCAAGAACTGTAGCTAACTCAATATCTTCACAGGCCATATTATTTAAAGCGCCATGAGGCTTAATATGAGATACATTTTCTCCATGTTTCAATGCTATCTTTTGAAGTATTTCGTATTGGTCTGTAATAAGTTTTTTGATTTCAGATGTTGACAAGTTCATTCTTTCTCTTCCAAAATTTTCTGGATCATTAAAAGAGGGATGAGCACCAATACTAACTCCGTTTTTTTTTGAAATTTCAATAACTTGACTCATAGTTTCTTCATCACCAGCATGGTATCCACACGCAACATTTGCTGAATTTACTATTTCTAATAAATCAGGATCATATTTATTTGAGTGATGTTTTGATTTTTCACCTAAATCACAATTTATATTAATTTCCATAGTCTTAATAGTTAAGTATAACATGGCATGATAAAAAATATATCAAATCTTGGTGACGCAGCACTCTATTGCGATTTTGGACAAGAGGTTAATAAAGACACTAATACTCAAGTAATAAAATACTTTAAAAGTATTCAAGAAAAAAATATCCAGGGAATAAATAATTTAACCCCATCTTATAACAAGTTAATAGTTTCTTTTGATCTACAAAAAACTAATTTTCAAAATTTAAAAAAAGAGATTGAAGATTTAGATATAATTAATATTAAAAATTTAAGTAGTAAAAAAGTTGAAATACCTGTCTGTTGTGATGAAGATTTCTCATTAGATATAAAAAGATTAGAGGAGAAATTAAAGTTAAGTAGAGAAAAGATTTATGAAAATTTTTTTGATAAAGAATTTTTTTGTTATATGACAGGTTTTATCGCTGGCATGCCTTTTTTAGGTGATCTTGATAAAAATTTAAGAGCAAAACGTCTTGAAACTCCTAGAGTAAAAGTTCCAAAGGGATCTGTTGGAGTAACAGAACAATTTGCAAATATTTATACATTTGAAAGTCCAGGAGGTTGGAATATTATTGGTAATACCCCAATTAATATCTTTGATAGTTCTAAGGAGACTAGTCCAAATTTAATTAATCCTGGTGATTTAATTATTTTTAAAAAAATTACTAAAGATCAATATTTAAATTACAATGATTAAGAATTATTTTAAAGTTTTAAGAGCAGGAATAAACACGACATTTCAAGACCTAGGTCGGAAAAATCTTTATCACATTGGTATCCCTTTTAGTGGTGCAATGGATAAAAGAAATTTTTTAATTGCTAATAAACTTGTTGGAAATGATTACAATTTACCAGTTATCGAATTTGCTTATCAAGGTCCCCAATTAAAATATTTCGGAGATCAAATAAATATTTCTGTTACAGGCGATGTTAAATTTTTAATAAAAAAGAAAAAAGATACAATCGATGGTATTTGTTACAAAACATTTACTCTGGAAAATGAAGATGAAATAGATATTTTATCTACTAATAAGTCTGTTTATGGATACTTATCTATAAGTGGTGAGGTAGATGTAAAATATCAATGGTCTAGTTGTTCAACTAATACTAAAGCAAATATCGGAGCTAATAATGGTAAAAAATTGGAATTAAATCAAAAAATAAATATTTCTAGGATTAATGAAAATACAAATCACAAAAGTCTAAAATATATAAATACAAAAATAGAAAACATAAGAGTGCTGAAAGGGACAAATTTTGATTATTTTTCTCAAAAGGGAAAAGATACTTTTTTTGAAAAAGAATTCGCTGTTTCTAAATTATCTGATCGTATGGGTATGAGATTAGAGGGGCCTAAAATAGAAAATATTGTTGATACAAATATAAAGTCTGAGGGCTTAATCAAAGGAGTAATTCAAGTTCCAGCAGATGGTAATCCAATAATAATGCTTTCAGATCATGGCACAATTGGAGGATATCCAAAAATAGGTGTAGTTATAAGTGCTGACTATGACAAATTAGTCCAATTAACTCCTGGTTCAAAAGTAAAATTTAAAGAAGTTAATTTATCTAGTGCAGAAACTTTTTTTAAATTGTATGACTTGGAGACACAGAATCTAATTTCTCAAATATAATGAATTTATTAAAAAAAATTCCTGGTCCATTTCTAGTTTTTTTGGGTGCTGTAAGCTTAAGTTTTGGAGGTCTTATAGTTAAGTCTTTTGAAGGGTCTACATTATGGCAAATATTGTTTTGGAGGTCAGTTTTTTTTATACTTGTTATAAGTATTTTTCTTTTTATTAGTTATAAAAAAACTGTTTTCAGTGCACTTTATAAGTCTGGATTACCAGGCTTAGTTGGTGGAATAATTTTATCTGTGGGATTTGCCAGTTATGTTTTTGCAATGTATGAGACAACTGTGGCAAATACTAATTTTATAATTCAAACACAAACCTTATTTTTAGCAATTTTTGGTTATTTTTTTTTGAAAGAAACAATTTCTAAACTCACTCTTTTTTGTATCTTTCTAGCAATTTCAGGAATACTTTTAATGTTAGGGACTTCAATTTCTCCAGGACAAATGACTGGTAATCTTGTTGCATTCATCATGCCAATTTCTTTTGCAGTATTAATATTAATAGTAAGAAAGTTCCCTGAAGTTGATATGATACCATTACAACTAATTGCTGGTATTTTTGCCATGATTATAGGTTTAGTGTTGTCACCAACAATCATAGTTTCATCTAAAGATATTTTTTTAGGTTTCTTAGCAGGTTTTTTTCAAGTTGGGTTTGGTTTTATTTTTATTACGATTGGAGCAAGATCAACACCAGCTGCTTTTGTAGGAATTATAATGTTGACCGAAGCAGTCTTGGGTCCTTTTTGGGCATGGATGTTTGCAAATGAAAATCCTTCATTAACAGTTTTAATCGGTGGCTCAATTGTAATTACAGCGGTTGTTATTCAATTTTTGAATAAATTTATTAAGGAAAAACAGTTACTTTAATTATTTAAGTTTATCTATTTTTGTGGTACTAATTATAAATACGGGAGAGACTACATAAATTGTAGCGCCGAAGGAGCAACTACCCAGGAATCTCTCAGGCAAAAAGGACCGTAACATATTAACTCTGGAAAGAGATTAAATTCTCGCCGAAGGAGTAATACTCTCAGGCAAATATACAGATGGGTAAGTGAGTTAATATGGAAACAAAAAAAACATCTTTGTATCAACTGCATCAAGATAATAATGCAAAATTTGTTGAGTTTGCAGGCTATCAAATGCCAATTCAATATTCTGATGGGATAGTTGAAGAACATAAATTTACTAGAAACCATTCTGGTATTTTTGATGTTTCACATATGGGCCAATTATTTATTCATGGAAGTGAAGATTTAGTCAATGATCTAGAAAAAATTTTTCCGTTAGATCTGAAGAAATTAAAATTAAATCACTCAAAGTATAGTTTTTTGATGAATAATTATGCTGGAATATATGATGATTTGATAATTACTAAAATTGATAATGGTTTTTTAATTATACTTAATGCTGCTTGTAAAGAAAAAGATTTTGAAATCTTGAGCAAGTTATTAAATAATAAATATGAAATGGTTTTAGATGAAAAAAGATCTTTGATTGCTATTCAAGGACCTAAATCGGTAGAAATTTTAAATGATGTTATTAAAGGTGTTGAGGATCTTAATTTTATGACAGGTAATTGGTTTTTATTTAATGAAAAGAAAGTTTATATTACTCGTTCTGGATATACTGGTGAAGATGGATTTGAAATCTCTGTAGAAAATGAATTAGCAGATAAATTTACAAGAAAATTAATAGAAAAAGGAGCTAAACTAATTGGCCTTGGTGCTAGAGATACTCTAAGATTAGAGGCAGGATTATGTTTGTATGGCCATGAGTTAAGTAAAGATAAGACACCAGTCGAGGCAAATCTTAAATGGGCAATTTCAAAAGAGAGAATTTCAAAAGGAGATTTTATTGGATCAGATATTATTATTAAACAACTTAATACTGGTGTTCAAAAAGTTAGAGTTGGAATTAGACCTGAGGGAAGAATAATAGCTAGAGAAAAAACTAAAATATTTAATCAAGAAGACTTACATATTGGTGAGATCACTAGTGGAACGTTTGGACCAAGTGTAAATGGACCAGTAGCTATGGGTTATGTAGAGAATGAATTTTCAAAGAAAGATACAAAAGTATTTTTAGAAGTGAGAGGAAAAAAACATCCAGCAAATATATGTGGATTACCATTTTATAAAAAAAACTATGTGAAAGGAGTAAACTAATGAGTGAAGTTAAATATTCAAAAGAGCATGAGTGGATTAAATTAGAAGGGGATACAGCTACTATTGGCATTACAAAACATGCAACAGAAATGTTAGGAGATATAGTTTTTACAGAGCTTCCAGAAAAAGGTTCTAATGTAGATAAAGATGGAACAGCAGGAGTCGTTGAGTCAACAAAAGCTGCGAGTGATGTGTACACACCTGTAAGTGGAGAGGTAGTTGATACCAATCAGGCTATTGTAGATGATCCATCAAAAATCAATGAAGATCCTGAAAATACTGCATGGTTCTTTAAGTTAAAAATTAAAGATAAATCGGAAATGGACTCTTTAATGAATAAAGATGAATATGATAAATTTGCAAAGGAGAGCTCATAATAATGTTACACAATTCACAAAAAGATTTTTTAAAAAGACATATTGGTCTTTCCGAAGAAGATCAATCAAAGATGTTAAAAAAATTAAATTATAAATCACTGGATGACTTAATAGATAATACTGTTCCAGAAAAAATACAGTTTAAAGGTGAATTAAACATTGGTGAGTCAAATTCAGAATATGAAGCATTAAGAAAATTAAAAGCAATTTCAAAACAAAATCAAGTTTACTCAAATTTTATTGGTATGGGTTATTATGGAACGTATACACCATATGTAATTTTAAGAAATATTTTAGAAAATCCTGGTTGGTATACTTCCTACACACCTTATCAGCCAGAGGTAGCACAAGGAAGATTAGAAATGTTATTAAACTTTCAACAAATGATTGTTGACTTCACTGGAATGGATATTGCAAATGCATCTTTACTAGACGAAGGTACTGCAGCAGCAGAGGCTATGGGTTTGAGTCACAGACTTAATAAAAGTGATAGTAATTTGGTTTTTGTCTCAGAAAATTGTCATCCACAAACGATTGACGTAATACAAACTAGGGCAGAGCCTATGGGTCTAAAAGTTCTTGTTGGGAATGAGGACAAAGTTTTGGAGCAGTTAAAAGAAGATATTGTTTGTGGAATTTTACAGTACCCTGGAACTTTAGGTGATATTAAAAATCCCAGTGAGGCAATAAGCAAAATTCATAAAAAAAATGGTAAAGCAATTTTAGCATGTGATCTACTGGCACTTGCAAAGCTAAAAACACCAAGGGAGCTCGGAGCCGATATTGCAGTGGGTAGTTCTCAAAGATTTGGTATCCCAATGGGTTATGGAGGACCTCATGCAGCATTTTTTGCAACAAAAGATGAGTACAAAAGATCAATGCCAGGGCGGATTGTTGGTGTGTCAGTTGATAGACATGGAAATAAAGCTTACAGATTATCTTTACAAACTAGAGAACAACACATTAGAAGAGATAAGGCGACAAGCAATATTTGTACCGCACAAGCTTTATTGGCAATAGTTTCGGCAGCGTATGCAATTTATCACGGACCTGATGGAATTAAAAGTATCTCTGAAAGAGTTTGTCAATTAGCCAAAAACTTTGCTGATAAAATTAAACAATCTGGATACGAATTATATTCAGATTATTTTTTTGATACTGTAACAATTATTACTAAAGAAAAAACTGATCAAATTTTCAAAAATGCTTTGGCTCAAAAAGTTAATATAAGAAAAGTAAACTCAGAAATGCTTGCTGTTTCTTTTGATGAAAAGAAAAATGTTTATAGAGTAAATCAACTATTAAAAATTTTTAATGCAGCCGAATCAATTAAGAAAGAAGATCCGACAGTAAGTTTACCCAATCTACCAAAAAACTTATTAAGAACTTCAAAATATTTAGAGCACCCTGTTTTTAATTCTTATCATTCAGAAACAGAAATGCTTAGATATCTTAAAAAGTTAGAGGACAAAGATATAGCTCTTAATAGAACTATGATTGCGCTAGGTTCATGTACTATGAAATTAAATGCTACTGCAGAAATGATACCTATTTCGTGGAGAGAACTGGCAGAGCCTCATCCGTTTGTACCTATTGAACAGATGGAAGGATACAGAACAATGTTCACAGATCTTAAAAATTGGCTAAGATCAATTACTGGTTTTTCAGGAGTTTCGCTTCAGCCTAATGCAGGTGCTCAAGGTGAATATGCAGGGTTAATGGTAATTAGAAAATATCATTTAGATAGAGGTGATAAAAATAGAAATATATGTTTAATACCAAGCTCAGCACATGGAACTAATCCAGCAAGTGCCCAGATGGTTGGAATGAAAGTTGTTGTGGTTAATTGTGATAAAGAAGGAAATGTTGATTTTGAAGATTTAAAGAAAAAAGCAGAAACTCATTCTGAAAATCTTGGAGCATTGATGGTAACTTATCCATCTACTCATGGAGTTTTTGAGGAAAAAATATCAGATATCTGTGATTTAATTCATAAGCATGGAGGTCAAGTTTATATGGATGGGGCAAATTTAAATGCTCTAGTTGGGATTGCTAAACCAGGAAATTTTGGACCAGACGTTTGTCACATAAACTTACACAAAACATTTTGTATTCCACATGGTGGAGGAGGACCTGGAATGGGACCTATTGCTTGTAAAAGACATTTACAAATATATCTGCCTAACCACCCAGTTGTTAAAGATTGTGGTCCTGCAACAGGAATCGGTCCTGTTTCAGCAGCTCCTTGGGGTAGCTCAAGTATTTTATCAATTTCCTGGATGTATATTAAAATGATGGGGTCTGAGGGACTAAAACTTGCTACTCAAGTTGCAATCTTAAATGCAAATTATATTGCTTATAGACTTAAAGATCATTTTCCAATTTTATATAAAGGATCCAAAGGCAATGTTGCACATGAATGTATAATTGATATTAGAACAATAAAATCAGAAACAGGTGTAACCGAAGAAGATATCGCTAAAAGATTAATTGATTTTGGCTTTCATGCACCGACAATGTCATGGCCAGTAGCTGGCACAATGATGATTGAACCTACTGAAAGTGAAAGTTTATCTGAACTGGATAGATTCTGTGACACATTAATTAAGATAAAACAAGAAATTGATCTAATAAAAACTGGCAAGTTCGATAAAGTTGACAATCCAATAAAGAATGCACCTCATACTGATTCTGAATTAGCATCAGATGAATGGACACATAAATACTCTCGAGAAGAGGCAGCTTATCCAGCTAAATTTTTGCGAGCAAATAAATTTTGGCCTCCGGTAGCAAGAGTAGACAACGTATACGGTGATAAGAATATCTTTTGTACATGTCCAAGCATGGATGAATTCAAAGAAGATGCAGCATAAAGTTTAATGAAAATTGCTGTAGTTGGTTCAGGAATTTCAGGGTTAAGTGCCGCTTATTACTTGTCAAAAAATCATCATGTAGACTTATTTGAAAAAGAAGATCATTTTGGAGGTCATTCTCATACTATAGATTTAACATTTGCAACTAAAAAAGTATCAGTAGATATTGGTTTTATTGTATTTAATTTTAAAACTTATCCAAATTTAATTAAATTTTTTAATGAAAATAAAATTGAAATTGAAAAAAGCGATATGTCATTCTCAGTTTCAGTTAGTGACTCTTCCTTTGAATATTGCGGCAGGGGATTAAATGGAATTTTTTCTAATAGATCTAATTTGATAAACTTAAAATTTTTAAGAATGTTTTTTGATATTATTAAATTTTATAAAAAGTTTGATAAAGTTAATGAATTTAATGAAGAAATAACACTTGGTGATTATTTGAAGAAAGAAAAAATTTCGAAAGAATTCATAGATTACCATTTAATACCCATGGTTTCTGCCATTTGGTCTATGCCTCCTTATGAAGCCAACCAAATGCCATTAAAATTTTTTTTAAAATTTTTTCAAAATCATGGTTTATTTAAACTCAAAAATAGACCTCAATGGTACACAGTTTCAAATCGAAGTAGAACTTATGTTGAAAATATTTTATCTAAAATAAGTGGTGAACATTTTAAAAATTACCAAGTTACCAAAATTAAACGTAATACAAATGGAATTGATTTGTATTATGGTGGTGAAAGTGAATTTTTCAATTATGATAAAGTTATTTTAGCTACTCATGCTGATGAAGCACTTTCAATGATTGAAGATCCTTCAGAAGATGAAAAAGAAATTTTATCTAACTTTAGATATAAAGAAAATATTGCTTACATCCATACGGATGAAAAGATAATGCCAAAAAATAAAAAGGCATGGTCTTCATGGAATTCTTCAATTAAAAAAGATGAAATTGAAAAAAATTCAATCACATATTGGTTGAATTTATTACAAAATTTAAAATGTGAGGAAAATATTTTTTTAACATTAAATCCTTATTTTGAAATAGAACAATCAAAAGTTTTAAAGAAAGTAAAATTTACTCATCCATATTTTGACCAGTCAGCACTAACATATCAAACTAGACTTAAAAATTTACAAAATAAAAGAAATATTCTTTTTTGTGGCAGTTATTTTGGTTACGGTTTTCATGAAGATGGAATAAAATCATCTGTTGAAATGCTAAAAAACCTCAATGACTAGTGCAATTTATAATGGAACAGTAATTCATAAAAGATTTAAACCAAAATTACATTTTTTTAAATATAAAGTATTTTCTCTTTTAATTGATTTATCAGAATTAAAAATTTTAGATAAAAATATAAGTTTCTTTTCATATAATAAATTTAATTTAATTAGCTTTTTTGACAAAGATCACGGTGATAGAGATGGAACATCATTAGTTGAATGGGTTAAAAAAAATTTAAACGAAAATAAAATAAATAATCAAAATATTAAGATAAAACTTTTGTGTTATCCAAGAATTTTAGGTTATGTATTTAATCCTTTAAGTGTTTTTTATATTTATAACAATAAAGATGAATTAATTTCCATATTATATGAGGTTAAAAATACATTTGGGGAACAGCATACTTATATTTTTAAAGTAGAAAATGATAATCTTTTACATCACAATTGTGAAAAAAAATTTCATGTATCACCATTTATTGAAATGAATTGTAATTATTTTTTTAGAATTTTAAAACCTTCAGAAAAAATATCAGTCATAATCGATCAATATCAATTAAATGAAAAAATATTATATGCTTCTCAACATGGAACAAGAGCAGATCTTACAAGCTCACAGCTAATAAAATCATATTTTAAACACCCTTTAATGACTTTTAAAATTATCTCAGCGATACATTTTGAAGCGTTTAAATTATGGGCTAAAGGAATTAAATTTATAAAAAAAAAATTAAATATAAAGAATAATATAACTTTTGAAAATTAATGAACCTGTATAATTTTGCGGATAAGATTGTATTTAAGATTTTACAGGATATTGAGTCTGGTTACTTGGAAATCACAAGTTTTGACGGTGTAATAATGAAGTTTGGAAATCCTGAAGATTCTTTGAAAGCTTACATAAAAATAAAAAAACCTAATTTCACTTTTAATTTAATTAAAGGTGGAAGCATTGGTTTTGCTGAATGCTACATGAGAGACGAATTTGAAACAGACAATTTATCAAACCTAATTGAAATTACAGCTCGAAATATAAAGGTAATCTATAAATTTTCAGGATTATTAGATTTACCAATTATAAACTTTCTAAAAAATATTTTTATTAAAAATACAAAAAGTAGAAGTAAAGAAAATATCGCTAAACATTATGATTTAGGAAATGAATTTTTTTCACTTTGGCTTGATAAAACTCTTACATATTCAAGTGCTATTTTCGAAAAAAAAAATCAAGATTTATCAGATGCTCAAAATAATAAATATCAAAAATTAATTAATTTAATCAAACCAAAAAATGGAGATAAAGTTTTAGAGATTGGATGCGGTTGGGGAGGATTTGCAGAATATTTAGGAAAAAAATACGATATAAAACTAGATTGTATTACAATTTCGAAAAAACAATATGAATATGCGAAAGAAAGAATTCATAAATGTGGTTTAAATGAAAAAGTTAATATCCAAATAAAAGATTATAGAGATTTAAATGATAAATATAATTCAATAGCTTCAATTGAAATGATCGAAGCGGTTGGTCAAAATTATTTACAAAGTTATTTTAAAACCATAAAAGAAAACTTAGCAAATAGTGGTACAGCTGCGATCCAAGCAATTACAATAGACGACAGTTTGTTTGATAGGTATAAAAATAAACAAGATTTCATTCAAAAATATATTTTTCCTGGAGGATTTCTTCCAAGTAAAAATAGTTTGAATAAACATGTGTCTGAAAATGGTTTGACTATAAAATCATATGATTCTTATTCTGATCATTATTCTAGTACATTAGCCTTATGGAGAAATGAATTTAATAAAAAATGGGATTTAATAAAGAACCAAGGTTTTGACTCAACATTTAGAAGAATGTGGGAATTTTACCTTTCGTATTGTGAAGCTGGATTTAAATCAAAAAATATTGATCTAATTCAATTTTCATTGCAAAACAAATAACTAAAAGGAGAGATGTGAGAAAAATAATAAACTTCAAATCAATTTTATTGATAATTTCTTTATTCTTAATTACTAATTGTTCAAATAATAGTGCTATGAAACCAGAGGATTTTAAAGATAAAGAACCAAGATTAATTATAGAGGAATACCTATCAGGTAATGTGAAAGCTTGGGGGATTCTTCAAAATAGATCTGGTAAAGTTATAAGACAGTTCTCAGCAGACTTAAATGGTAAATGGGATGGAAATCAATTAATGCTTGATGAAAAATTTAATTGGGATGATGGTGAAATTCAGAATAGACAATGGCAAATAACTAAAATTGATGAAAATAATTATGAAGGAACTGCAGGAGATGTTGTCGGAAAAGCAAAAGGTTATTCTTATGGTCCAGCATTTAAATTTGAATATGTTCTTTTAGTTCCAGTTAAAGGAAAAGAAATGAAAATTACTTTTGATGACTGGATATTTAAGCAAGATGATCGTGTTGCTATAAACAGAGCTACAATGACAAAGTTTGGTATAAAGGTTGCTGAACTTACAGTTGTATTTGTTAAAGATTAATTTTTTTTTTGATATTTTGTCATTTTACCCACTAAACTGAAATATATTTTGCTTGGTAAGAAGCTTAAAATTTTAAGTATAAAAGTTAATGATTTTGGAAAATGAATTTCAAATACATTCTTATTAATCAACCCATCATAAATCTTATCAGCTGCATACTCAGTAGTTTTTAAAAATGGCATTTTAAAATCATTTTTATCTGTCATTGGTGTTTTTATGAATCCAGGTGAGACTAAGCAAACACGTACATTTGATCTTTTAAAATCAAAATATAAACTCTCTGCTAAATTATTCAGAGCAGATTTAGAAGGTCCATAACCAGTAGAATTTGGCAAACCTCTATATCCAGCTATAGATGAAACAATAGTTATAATACCTTCTTTTTTATTTTTAAAATGTTCTTCTACAGCTTTAATACTATTTAGTGTGCCAAAAAAATTAACTTTAAATACATCTTCTATTTGTTCAACATCAATATCCTTTTCTTTTTTTGGATTCCAAGTTCCTGTTGAAAAAAAACAAATATCAATATCTTGAAACTTATTTTTAATTTGCTCGAAAACTTCTCTACATTTTGACTTATCTGTTACATCTAAGGGAAATCCATGAATATTATTATTATTATCTGAAATTTCTTTAAGTAGATTTTCACGCCTTGCAGAAATAGCTACATTCCAATCTTCGTTAGCAAATTTTATAGCTAAAGCTTTACCTATTCCTGTACTTCCACCAGTTATCCAAATTGTTTTTTTATTCATTATATTAAGATGTATAATACTTATATGTTAAAAAATAAATTTTTATCATTAATTCTTTTTTTTATTATTACTTTTTCAGCCTCATTTATTGGTGGTTTAACAACAATAACTTATAAAGAACCCTGGTACTCAGAACTAGTGAAATCAAATTATAATCCCCCTGACTGGATATTTGCCCCTGTCTGGACAACCTTATATTTAATGATGACTTTAGCTATATGGTTTTTTTGGCATTCCAAAAATCGAGACATTAATACAGTATATATTTACTTCATTCATATAGCTTTCAATACAACTTGGAGTGTTGTTTTTTTTGGTTTCCATCAAATTTTTTTGGCATTTGTTATATTGATAATTTTAATACTTTTAATAATCATCCTCATAATAAGATTTAAGCGTGTCAATTTTGTGAGTTATTATTTAATGATTCCCTATTTACTTTGGTGTTGCTATGCACTATTTCTGAATCTTAATATTTTATTAATAAATTAAATGGATGATGTTGTAATAGTTGGCGGTGGAATAATTGGAGCAGCAACAGCTTATTTTTTATCTAAAGAAGGTAGAAAAGTAAAAGTAATTGAAAGAGATCCAACTTATAAAAACGCATCCTTTCCACTTTCTTTAGGTGGTTTTAGAAGACAATTTTTTCAGAAAGAAAATATTCTTCTTGGAAAGTTTGCGAGAGAATTTATTTTTCAAATCCCAGATTTATTAAAAACCGAAAAAAATCCACAACCAACAGCCAGTATGGTTACAAATGGTTATTTGCTTATGTTTGGTCAAGAACATGCTGATGAACAATACAAAGCTTTAGAAAATCACAAAGCATGCGAAGCTGGAACAAAAAATATTAAAGGCTCTGAATTAACAAAATTTTTTCCTTATATTAATAGTGAAGGAATTGAAACAGCAACATTTACCGACAATCAGAGCGAAGGTTGGATTGATCCTTTTATGTTTCATAGTGCTTTAAAAAGTAAAGCTACAGAACTTGGTGCAGAGTTTATTAAAGGTGAGGTAAAATCTCTTTCAGAGATAAAAGCAAAAATAATTATTTCTGCAGCCGGATGTTGGACTAAAGAACTTTTAGAAGACATTCCTGTTGAACCTCAAAAACACACAGTATTTAGAGTTAAATGTCCAGAACATATTCCTGAAATGCCTTTAACTGGAGATCTAACAACAGGTGTTTATTGGAGACCAGAAGGAAGAGAATATTTAGCAGGATCACCTAAATCAGTATTTGATGCAAAAGATCTTGAGCCAGCTTGGGATGATTTTGAGGAACTTGTTTGGCCTGCACTAGCACACAGAATACCTGCAATGGAAGAACTAAAATTAACTGGTGGGTGGGCTGGTTATTATGATTGCAATAGACTTGATAATAATGCAGTTGTCGGAAAACATCCTAAGTTTGATAATGTTTATTTAGCGACAGGTTTTACAGGAAGAGGTTTAATGCAAGCACCTGGAATAGGTAGGGCATTAACAGAATTAATTACAACTGGCGCTTATCAATCAATTGATATCTCAAATATGGCAGTTGAGAGAGTATTAGGAAAAAAGGCTAGACCTGAGCCTTACGTATTGTAAACTTTTACAAACTTTATGAAATTACATATTAATGGATGGTCAAAAAAAGAAGGATGTAAAATTCTAAATTTTCAAAAAGTTAAGTTTTTTTCAATTTTTGATGACTCTATTAATATGACTTTACATGGAGAGCCGATAATTTTAAATTTAATTGTGGAAAAATAATTGACAAATTTAAAGTTTTTTTTAAAAAAAAATTTAAATACATTTTTCTTAACCATTATATTTTCAATAATTATTATATTTTTAATTTATAATAGATTTATTTATCCAGCTATAACTCCTATGATTAAAGATGAATTGCTTTATCTTTTTGCTGATTGGTCTGTAATAATAAATGCTAACTTATGTTCTCAAAAAGGTTTAGATGTTTTTATTGAAAACTCTTGTGATCCGTGGAATAGACCCCATGTTTATGGAGAGATATTATTATATTTACCTTTTGTAGATATTTTAAAAAAATTTTATCTTATTTATTTTCCAATAATTTTTAATTTTTTATTTATATATATTACAATAAGTTTTTTTAACCTTAAAAAATCTTTAAAAAATTACACATTAGTTTTTTTTATTTTAAGTGCGCCATTTTTAATTGCAGTTGAAAGAGCCAATATTGATATTTTAATTTTTATAATAATTTATTTAGTATCAAAAAATAAAAATATAATAGTAAATCATTTTTTAATTATATTAGGTGCATTATCTAAATTTTTTCCTTTATGTCTTGGAATTTTATTTTTGTTTCAAAAAAGAATAAAAAAAATATTACTTAATATGATATTATTATTATTGATAACTTCAATTTTCTTTTTTTTTCAGTTTGAAAATTTAATAAAAATTTTCAATCTACAAGGTATATTTTCTGGAGGTAATATTTATGCTTTTTCATTCAAAAGTTTAATTAATACAATTAATTATTTCCAAATAGTTAATAGTAGTTTTTATTGGGTAAAACCATTTTTTTGCTAACAGTGTTTCTCCTGAAATAGCTCTTTGCCCAACTTTAACTAAAGGTTCATAGTTTTCATAATATACATCTGCTCTACTACCAAATCTAATCATTCCAACTCTATCTCCTTGTTTCAATTCTTGATCTTTACTAGATTCACAAACAATTCTTCTAGCTACGAGGCCAGCAATTTGTACAACAATTACATCATTGTTGTTAGGGTCCTTAATTTTAAAATAATTTCTCTCATTATCTTCACTAGCTTTATCAAGAGACGCATTAAAGAATTTACCTGGCTTATATAAAATCTCCTCTATCTTTCCACCACAAGGTGTTCTATTTACATGGCAATCAAAAACATTCATAAAAATACTTATTTTTTTAAATTTTTTATTTTCAAGACCAAGTTCTTTTGGTCCATCTACTTCTTCAACTTTGATCACTTCTCCATCTGCTGGACTAACAAGATAATTGTCATCCTCAATGATTACTCTCTCGGGGTCTCTGAAAAAATAGTAAACCCATATGGTTAAAACAAGACCTATTAGACCTAAAAAGTCACTAAAACTATAAAACAATAAGGTTATAATTGCAGCTATAACTAAAAACTTATATCCCTCAGCGTGAATTTTTGGAAATATCTTACTAAACATATTCTTCTATTTGATAATTTTTCATTAATATGTATATAAAATCGCGAAATTCAATTATTAAGATAAAATATAAGTGAGCAAAATTACCGTAAATAACCCAATTGTAGAGTTAGATGGTGATGAAATGACCAGAATAATCTGGGATTTTATCAAAAAAAAGTTAATTCTTCCTTATCTCGATCTTGGCATTGAATACTATGATCTTGGTATGAAAAGCAGAGATGATACAGATGATCAAATTACAATCGACTCTGCTAATGCAATTAAAAAAATTGGTGTTGGAATTAAATGTGCAACAATTACTCCTGATGAAGCGAGAGTTGAAGAATTCAAATTAAAAAAAATGTGGAGATCTCCTAATGGAACTATAAGAAATATTATTGGAGGAACTGTATTTAGAGAACCAATAATTTGCACAAATATTCCAAAATTAGTACCCTCATGGTCTGATCCTGTGGTAATTGGAAGGCATGCATTTGGAGATCAATATAGAGCAACAGACTTTAAAGTTCCTGGTAAAGGAAAAATGGAAGTAAAATGGACCTCTGAAGATGGAAAAGATGAAATTAAATATGAAGTTTTTAATTTTACAGGTCCAGGAGTTGCACTTTCAATGTACAATTTAGATAAATCAATTGAAGACTTTGCAAGATCTTGTTTTAGCTATGGGTTAATTAAAAATTGGCCAGTTTATCTCTCTACTAAAAATACAATCCTTAAGAAATATGATGGGAGATTTAAAGATATATTTGAGGAAGTTTTTAATAATGAATTTAAGAAAAAATTTGAGGATGCTAAAATTACTTATGAACATAGATTGATTGATGACATGGTAGCTTGTGCAATGAAATGGAGTGGTAAATATATTTGGGCATGTAAAAATTATGATGGTGATGTTCAGTCAGACACAATGGCACAAGGTTATGGGTCGCTAGGTTTAATGACCAGTACATTATTAACTCCTGATGGAAAAGTAATGGAAGCAGAAGCGGCTCACGGAACCGTTACAAGACATTACAGAATGCATCAACAAGGCAAAGAAACATCTACTAACCCAATAGCATCAATTTTTGCATGGACAAGAGGTTTGGCTCATAGAGGAAAATTAGATGGAAACGATGAACTTATTAAATTTTCAAATACAATTGAGCAAGTTTGTATTGAATGTGTTGAAAGTGGATCTATGACTAAAGATCTTGCAATATTAATAGGTCCATCAAGTAAGTACCTTACAACAAATCAATTCTTAGATGTAATAGATCAAAATCTTAAAAAGAAATTAAATTAAACTTTTGATTTTTTCAAAAGCTTCATTAATTTTACTTTGGTCTTGACCTCCAGCTTGAGCAAAATCTTTTCTTCCACCACCACCTTGCCCACCAATAATTTCCGAACTTAATTTTACGAATTTTACCGCATCAAACTTTTCAGTTAATTTATCCGTTATGCCAACCGCAACACCTACTTTATCATCCTTGCAAGCAAAAACTACAACGATTCCTTCACCCAAATCTTTTTTACCATTATCTACAAGCTTTCTTAATTCCTTTGGAGGTAAACCTTCAATATTTTGAAATCTTATTTTAATACCTTTGATTTCATCATCTTTAACTTTATTTTTTGTTTTATCATTAAGAATAGAATTAACCAATAAAGTATCTAACTGTTTTGTTAAATTTTTTATCAACAATTTTTGATCTGATTGATCGATATTTGGTTTACCGCCCAAACTAATTATCTGTTTAGTTAGATCTTTTATTAACTCATCATTTTTTTCTGAAGATAAATTTAATTGTTTTTCTTTGTTATTTAAATAATCTTCTAATTGTTTATCTCTTAAAGCTTCTATTCTTCTTACTCCTGCTGCAATTGAAGATTGGTTTATAATTTTAAATTTACCAATATCGCCTGTGTTTTTAACATGCGTCCCACCACATAATTCAGTTGAAAAGTACTTTCCATTATCATCACCCATTGAAAGTACTCTCACTTCATCACCATACTTTTCTCCAAAAAGTGCTAATGCACCATTTTCAACAGCTTCATCTGGTGTCATTAATCTTGTTTTTACATTTGTTTTTTTTGTTACCATTGAATTTACAAATGTTTCAATTTTTTTAATTTCATCCTCAGAAATCGCTTTCATATGGCTAAAATCAAATCGTAAACGACTAGGTTCTACCAATGAACCTTTTTGAGTAACATGTGTTCCTAAAACTCTTCTGAGAGATTCATGAAGTAAGTGTGTAGCTGAATGATAAGCTCTTGTATTATTTCGTCTAATTTCATCTATTTTCATTTCGATATTATCACCAAGTTTTACAGACCCACTTAAAACTTTTCCGTAATGAACAAAAAGATCTCCTAATTTTTTTTGTACATCTGTTACTATAAATCTAAACTCACCGTTCTTAAATCCTCCGGTATCTCCTACTTGACCACCTGACTCCCCATAAAAAGGTGTTTGGTTAGTAATAATCATTCCTTCGTCACCTGATTTTAATTCTTTAACTTCTTTGTTATCTTTTAATAAAAATAAAATTACCCCTTCAGCTTGGTTTGTTTCATAACCTAAAAATTCTGTAGCACCTAATTTATCTCTAATGCCAAACCAAACATCTTCAACTGCAGCATCTCCTGAACCTTTCCAATTTTTCTTGGCAAGTTCTCTGCTTTCTTTCATTAAAGATTGAAATTTTTTTGTATCAATAGAAAGAGATTTGTTTCTTAATATATCTTCAGTAAGATCTAATGGAAAACCATAGGTATCATATAATTTAAAAGCAATATCTCCTGGAAGCACTTTGTCTATTTTGGATATTTCGTCGTTTAAAATTTTTATTCCTCGATCTAAAAGAACTAAAAATTTCTCTTCTTCCATTTTTAAAGTTTCTTTAATTAAAGACTCGGCTCTTTGTAATTCTGGATAATTGCCTGACATCTCATTTTTCAAAGTTTCAAATAAATTGTAAAAAACTGGTTCTTTAGATCCCAGTAAATGAGAATGCCTCATTCCTCTTCTCATAATTCTTCTAAGAACATAACCTCTACCTTCATTGGATGGCAAAACTCCTTCAGCAATCAAAAATGAACTTGCTCTTAAATGATCTGCTATAACTCTAAAACTTGAAAGATTGCTTTGATCAGGTTTTTTCTTAACAATATCTGAAGTGGATTGAATTAATTTTTTAAAGTGATCAGTTTCATAATTATCATGTGTCCCTTGTAAAAGAGCTGCGATTCTTTCTAAACCCATACCGGTATCAACAGAAGGTTTTGGAAGATTTATTCGTTTATCTTTTGTTACTTGCTCATATTGCATAAAGACCAGGTTCCATATCTCAATGAAACGATCTCCATCCTCATCTTTTGTTCCTGGCAAACCACCTTTTAAATGATCACCATGATCATAAAAAATTTCTGAACAAGGACCGCATGGTCCTGTTTCGCCCATTGACCAAAAATTATCTGATGTTGCAATTCTGATAATTCGATCATCGCTTAAACCAGCTATTTTTTTCCAGAAATTGAAAGCCTCATCATCTTCATGAAATACTGTTACATAAAGTCTATTCTTATCTATTCCAAAATCTTTAGTAATTAAATCCCAAGCATAATGAATTGCCTTTTCTTTAAAATAATCTCCAAATGAAAAATTTCCTAACATTTCAAAAAATGTATGGTGCCTAGGAGTGTATCCAACATTTTCTAAATCATTATGCTTTCCACCAGCTCTTACACATTTTTGTGAAGTAGTTGCTCTTTGATAGTCTCTTTTTTCTAAGCCTGTAAATACATTTTTAAACTGAACCATTCCAGAATTAGCAAACATTAGGGTTGGGTCATTATTTGGGACTAAATTGCTAGACTCTACAATCTTATGATCATTCTTTTCAAAATATTTTAAGAATGTTTCTCTTATTTGATTTAATGATTTTTGAGCCATATTTTTAAAATACAGCTTTTTTATTCTATGTCTAGATGGTGATAAAGGGGGGAAGGCGCTTATTATAAGCGCCTTTTTATAATTTAAAGATGACCTTTAATTTTTTTTAGGAGGTGTAGCTTCTTTAGCGGCTTCTTCTTTTTCAGCTACTTTCTTCTCTTTTTCAATCTTTTCAGGATCTAGTGGATTTCCCTCAATTTTTTTCGAAATCACACCTGCTTTTTCTCTAATTGCCATTTCTATTTCTGCAGCAACTTTAGGGTTTTGAGCAAGATAAGTTTTAGCATTTTCTCTACCTTGGCCAATTTTCTCACCTTTATAAGCATACCATGCACCTGATTTTTCAATAATGTCAGCTTTAGCACCAAGGTCTACTAATTCACCCATTTTGCTAATGCCTCTTCCATACATCAAATCAAATTCAACAACTTTAAATGGTGGTGCAACTTTATTTTTAACTACTTTCACTCTTGTAGTATTTCCAATAATTTCATCTTTATCTTTGATGGCACCAATTCTTCTAATATCCATTCTTACTGATGAATAAAACTTAAGTGCATTTCCACCTGATGTCGTTTCAGGACTTCCAAACATAACTCCAATTTTCATTCTAATTTGGTTAATGAAAATCATCATTGTATTTGTATTTGAAATTGAACTTGTTAATTTTCTTAACGCCTGACTCATTAATCTTGACTGAAGACCAACATGATGATCTCCCATCTCACCTTCAATTTCAGCTTTTGGTGTTAAAGCTGCAACAGAGTCAATTACGATTACTGAAATAGAGCCTGATTTTACTAGTGTATCAGCTATTTCTAAAGCTTGCTCACCTGCATCTGGTTGTGAAATTAATAATTCTTCAGTATTTACACCTAATTTTTTTGCATAAACAGGATCTAAAGCATGTTCAGCATCTACGAATGCACAAATTCCACCTGCTTTTTGAGCTTCAGCAACAACTTGCAAAGCTAATGTTGTTTTTCCAGAAGACTCTGGCCCATATACTTCGATGATTCTACCTTTTGGTAAACCACCAATTCCTAATGCTAAATCAAGACTTAAAGAACCAGTAGATACCGACTCGATATCCATTGCTCTTTTTTGGCCAAGCTTCATTACTGAACCTTTTCCAAAATTATCTGTGATTTGGCTAATTGCTGCTTCTAAAGCTTTGTTTTTCTCTTTATTTTCCAATTCTTGATCTTTTGTAGATTTAACTACTTTTAGGTTATTTTTAGTCATTTTTTGCCTCTTTTTTTGCTTTTTTTAACACTCGAATCATAAAATAAATGTACACATTTTGTTCTCATTAGCAAGATAAATTATTTTTTCTTAAAAAAACCAATAATTATCTAATTTTTAGATAATCACTGTTTAGTAAACCTAAGGACTTAAGCAGGTTGAACTGAGATAAAATAAAGTTTCTTTCAGAATCAGCTAAAGAAATTTGAGCATCTAAAAGAAGAGAGTTTGATTGAATTACTTCTAAAGTAGTTCTTCCCGCTCCACTATTGTACTCAGCTGTAATTCCTTCATTCGCTATTTCAGCTGCTTTAACTTGAGACTGAACTGAGTTTAATAAACTTTTATTTGATTGATAATTAGACCATGCACTAGCTACATCAGTTTGATTTTGTTTTATAGCACTATCTAAAATTAATCTTTTTCTATTTTCTAAACTTTTATTTTTTTTATATTTAGCAATATTTTTTCCTCCAGAGAAGAATGGCCAAGAAACAGTGGCTTTCAATACATCTTTTTCTCTTTCATCATAAGTTGTACTTAAATCTTCTGTATAAGTTCTCTCAAAAGATAGTTTTGCTGTTGGTGCTAAATCTGATTTTGCAATTGATTTGTCTTTCATTGATTGTTCATATTCAAGTTTAGCAATAATTAAATCAGGATTATTCTTTTTTGACAGTTCTATGGCTGATATCAAGCTTCCAGGAAGTTCGTAATCTGATATAGATCTTTTATCTAGAGATTTTGGATCATCAATGTTTCCAATAATATTTTCATAATTAAGCTTACTTGTAATTAAATCATTTTCTGCTTGAATTAATTTAGCTTGTGCTCCGGCTAATGAGGACTCTGATTGTGAAACGTCAGATAAAGAAATTTGTCCTCTACTTAATCTAATTTTATCTGTTTCAACTTGTCTACTTAAAAGCTCGACATTAAATCTGTTTATATCTAATTTTTCATTTGCTGAAATCAACCCAGTATATGCTTCGGTAGACTTATATAAAATATCTTGTTCTTTTTTTAAAAGTTTGGCTTTTGCAAGATCTATACCAATTTTATTTTTTGCAAGATCAGCTCCTCTGCCAAAATCAATTAAAGTTTGAGTTACTGAAACAGATCTAGTTTCAGGATCCACATCACTAATAGATGCGTTTCCTCCACCTTGATTTGTAAGTTTATTGGTATCTTCCTGACTTCTAGTTCCTTCTAAAGTAATAGTTGGAAGGTAGGAACTTATTGCAATATTCAAATCTTGCTCTGAAACAATTATATTTTCTCTTTCAGCATTTAATTCAGAGTTATTATCATATGCTTTTTTAAGTGCAGATGAAAAAGTTTCTGCTACCACATTAGAAAATAAAAATAATGTACTAAAAATAATTAATAAAATTTTTTTCATTTGATTCTATATACTGCAGATTTAATTTGATGGTTACTATTTAAATTAAGAATTATTGATGCATATTTAGGCATTTTTTTAAACATATTCTGAGTAATTCTTTGATAAGTTTGCATAAAGTTTATTACATCACCTTTACTCATAATTTTTAAATTCGATTTTTTTCTACTATTCAGCCAAAGTTTACGTTCTTGTTTTAATCTCCATTTTTGAAGCAAACTAAAATTTTTTGCTTTTAAGTAAATTAAACAGTTTAATTGGGAATATAAGTTTTTATATTTTGATTTCAATTGTTGGTTTACATATTTTCTCCAGACTTGCTTCTGATCGTTTGCTTTTTCTAAAGAATTAATATTTTTCTTTAAAGAATTGTTTTTCTCTGATTTTGCACCAACACACCATCCCTCAAAAATAATTACATCTGGTTTAGCATTTAAATCGTACCAATATTTTTTTTCAAATCTATCATCTATTGCTTTATTAAAAGTAGGAAGTTTTAATTTCTTAAACTTTTTACTTTTTACTTTTCTAAAGAAACTTAACATAATATTAATATCATGTGTTCCAGGAACTCCTCTTGTTAAAAGCATAGGATGAACTCTTTTTGATAAACTAATTCGTTCTTTTCTTGTTTTGTAAAAATCATCAATAGAAATTCTAAAAACTTTTAATTTAAAATATTTAGATAGAATTATTTTAATTATTGAACTTATTGTAGTTTTTCCAGTCCCCTGGCCTCCAGCCAAACCCACAAAATAAGGTTTTTTCTTATCAGCTTTTTTGCTAATCCAAAAACATAATGGAATTAAGAAAGATTTTATCATTCTTTCTTTATTCTTGAATTTATCTGCTTTTGTTTCTTGTGATTGAATAAATTTTAAACAATCTTTTTTTACTTTACCAAAACACTCGTTAGTTAATTTCATTGATTTTTTATTTTTTTTGATCCATCGGATGATTTTTGCCGTCAAAGAAAACTATTTCCTTTAAATCCCCCACATTGACTTCATCAACACAACCTAAATTAAATCCAGTCATTGCTGGTGCACTTCTTGGATTATGATGAGTATATATACCACATTCAATACAAAAATAATGATTAGCTACTTTTGTGTGATATTGATAAAGTTTTAATTTATCTTTTCCCTTAGTAATTTTAAAATCCTCATTTTTAACCATACCCATTGTTGCATTCTTTCTTTTGCAAATAGAACAATTGCATCTTACAATTTTTGCTAATTCATTTATTGAGGCATTTATCTCAGCTTCAACAGCTCCACAATGACAATTTAATTTCATTCTTTTCCTTTCATTTAATTTTAATTACTCCTTTTTTTATAAGTCTACTCTGTACATGACTTCATTTCTTTTAAGCATTGGCAAAGTAAATGGTGAATTATAAGAAGCTCTTATTGGAGGGCTTAAAACTGTTATGTTGTCTTGTTTAAGTTCTTTATCTAAGATTTCTTTATTTCTTAAAAAATTTTGATCTGAAGATCTACCTGAATATTTAATCACAGCATAATATCCACCTTCAATTATTAAAATTTTTACTTCAGAATTTACTGGTTTGGGTGCATTATCTTTATTAAATCTTGATGGCAAATAAAATTGCATTGTCATATTTCCATTTTTAACTTCTTGAGTAACAGGAACAGTCAT
>CVSD01000038.1 GCA_001179885.1 Candidatus Pelagibacter communis
TATTTCCAATTTTTTCAAATCTACCCTCTACAGATTTAAGATTTGGAATAATCGATAAAATTTTTTTAAATTCTAGTTTACTTTTTTCAGCAGCAATAATTGCCATTAATAAATTTTTTAATTGAATTTTTCCTATTAAGTTTAAATTAATATTTTCTATTGAGTTTTTATATTTTATCTTAAGGATTTGAGTTTCTCCTTTAAATGAATGGGATAAAATTTTAAAATTATTTTTTTTTTCATTTAAAGTATAAAGTTTAAAATTATTTTTTTTTACAATCTTTCTTATTTTTTTAAATTGAGGTATTTCATGATCTGTTATTACATTGCCTTTTTTTTTTATAAGTTTTTCAAATAAATAAAGTTTTGACTTTAAATAGTTCTTTAAATTTTTATGATAATCCAAATGATCTTGTGAAAAATTTGTAAATATTCCTGAACTAAACTGTAAACCATCAAGTCTATTCTGATTTAAACCATGACTTGAAGCCTCCATAATAACATTATCTATTTTTTGATTTCTTAGTTTATTTAATATCTGACCTAATCGTAATGGATCAATTGTTGTATTGGATAAATTTAAACTTATCTTATTTGATTTAACACCCAATGTTCCTATAGAAGAAACCTTTTTTTTATTCAAATTTAATATCTGATAATAAAAATTTGCAACAGATGATTTACCATTTGTTCCTGTGACAGCAATTAAATTTTTTGGTTTATTTTTGTATATTTTGAACGAAACTTTAGCTAATAACTTTCTAATATTTTTAGTTTGAATAAATAACACTCCCTCTGCAAATTCTTTTACTTTTTTTTCAGTTATAATAATCTTTGATCCTCTTTTGATCGCGTTTGGAATAAAATTATTTCCATCAACTTTGCTACCTTTTATTGCAAAAAAGATGTCATTTTTTTTTACTTTTGTACTATCAAATGAAATACCTGAAAAAAAAAACTTTTTAAATTTTTTATCAATATTTGAAATATAATCTTTAAGCAGCATATGTTAATTAACTTCACTGTATTTTGTGGCTAAAATAGGCCCAATTTTTTCTAGAATTTGTCCTGTTACTTCAACTGTAGTCCAGCCTGCAGTGTTAAATGGGGTACCTTTATATTTAATATTTGATCCATCCCTGTAATGATAAATATAGTTTTCATTTGTTTTTGGTTCATC
>CVSD01000039.1 GCA_001179885.1 Candidatus Pelagibacter communis
TTCTTGGAAAAAGATGGAACATTTACTAATACTGAAAGAAGAGTACAAAGAGTAAATAGAGCTGTTCCACCACTGCCTGGTACAAAACCTGATGGTGTTATCGTAACGGACATGATGCAAAAACTTGGATTTAATCAACCAGACTATGATGCTGATCAAGTATTAGCTGAAATTGCAGATATAGTTCCGTTTTTTAAGGGCATTACAAGAGAAAGATTAGGAAAATTTGGACTACAGTGGCCTGTAAAAGAAGATGGGACTGACACTCAAATTTTACATACTGAGGAATTTAAATTAGGAAAAGGACGTCTAAAAAGCTTCGACTGGAAAGAATCTACTGAAATTACAAATAACCAAAAAGACTATCCATTAATTTTAACTACTAGCCGTGTTTTACAACATTATAACGCAGCTACAATGACTAGAAGAACAAATAATATAAATATTGTTGATGAAGATGTATTGTTAATACATCCTAAAGATGCTGCAGATAGAGATTTAAACACCGGAGATATAGGAAGATTGTATTCTGGAAGAGGTGAAGTGGCTCTTAAAGTAGAGGTTACAGATAAAGTTAAAGAAGGTATTGTTTTCACTACATTCCATTTTCCAGAACATATGGTTAATATGGTAACTGGCCATGGTAAAGATGAAGAAACAATGTGTGCTGAATACAAAGTTTCTTCGGTTCAGGTACAAAAAATTTCAAATCAATTTAAAACTGAAGTTAAACCTAAAGAACACCAAGCAGAAGTAAGTTAGATCTAATGACCATTGGATGGTGTTTCGATAATACTTATTCTAAATTACCAGATCCATTTAAAGAAGAAATTGGTCCTATTCCTGTTAAAAATCCAGAATTAATTATTTTAAATAAAAATCTTTCTAAAGATTTAAATTTAGATTTTTCGAATCTAGATAATAAAAAAATTTCTGAGTTGTTTTCAGGTAATACTCTTCCAGAAGGGAGTTGCAGTATCGCTCAAGCATATGCAGGCCATCAATTTGGTCACTTTACAATGTTAGGTGATGGAAGAGCTGTTTTAATTGGGGAACATCTATCTAAAAAAAAAGAAAGATACGATATTCAGTTTAAAGGATCTGGAAAAACTGCATTTTCAAGAAATGGTGATGGAAGAGCTGCCTTAGGACCAATGTTAAGGGAATATATAATTAGTGAGGCAATGCATAGTTTGGGTATTCCTACAACAAGAAGTTTAGCAGTCGTAAAAACAGGAGAAGATGTAATAAGAGAAACAGCTTTACATGGAGCAATACTAACAAGAGTGGCCTTAAGTCATATAAGAGTTGGAACTTTTCAATACATTGCTGCTAGAGAAAAAAAAGATGAATTAGAAATTCTATTAAATTATGTGATCAAAAGACATTATCCAAACATAGAAAAATCCAAAAATAAAGCATTGGGTCT
>CVSD01000040.1 GCA_001179885.1 Candidatus Pelagibacter communis
GGAAAAATGGAAAATTATTTAAAAGCTTTAGAGGGATGGGTTCAGTAGGAGCAATGAATAAGGGGTCTGCAGATAGATATTTTCAATCTAAACAAAAAGATACATCAAAATATGTACCTGAGGGCGTAGAAGGATTATCAAAATATAAAGGTAAAGTTGAAAAAGTAATTTATAAATTAGTAGGTGGATTAAGGTCTTCAATGGGTTATCTTGGATCAAAACAAATAAAGTATTTAAGAAATAAACCACAATTCGTTAAAATTACTAAAGCGGGATTTTACGAAAGTATGGTGCATAATGTTGATATAGTAAAAGATGATTACAAGTACTGATGAGAAAGATATTTAAATTTATATTATTATTTTATTTAGCAATCAATTTATCTAATTTTTCGACTGGAGAAGAAAACTTTTTTGATAAAGGTTTGAAGTTATATAAAGATAAAAAATATGAAGATGCAAAGTTTATGTTTGAAAGAAGTATAGTTTTCAATCCAAAAGATTCAAATTCTTATCTTTATCTAGCAAAAATTTATAATATCGAGGAAGACAAAGATAAAGAAGAAAAAAATTTAGAAACAACTTTATTGATTGAGCCTAATAATGAAGAAGCAATTTTGATGTCAATGAAAATAGCTTTAGAAAAATCTAATTATTCAAAAGTAAAAGATTTATCAAGTACATTTACACAAGTTTGTAAAAATCTTTGTGAGGAAAATAAAAATATTTTAGAGACTCTTGCAAATATAGAACCAAAAAATGAGTCTTGATAAAAGTTTAGAAAAAATCCTAATCATTGATTTTGGATCACAATTTACACAACTTATTGCAAGAAGAATACGGGAATTTGGAGTATTCTGTGAAATAATAAGTCACAAGAGGATTAAGAATAAAGACATCAATAGATCTGTTAAAGGAATAATTTTGTCTGGAGGTCCGTTAAATGTCTATCAAATTAAAAAATATTCTTTTGATAAAAAAATTTTGGAAAATAACAAACCAATTTTAGGTATTTGTTTTGGACATCAAATCTTATCAAAATTAAATGGCGGAAGAGTTAAACAGTCAAAATATAGAGAGTTTGGTCTAGCAAGTATTCACAAAAAAAAGGAAAGTGTTTTGATAAAAAATTTTTTTAATAATAAAAAAATAAACAAAGTATGGATGAGTCATGCAGATCAAGTTTCGAAATTACCTAAAAATTTTGATGTAGTTGCCTCAAGTCAAAATTCTAAATTTGCGATCATTGAGAATAAATCTAAAAATCATTTTGGTGTACAATTTCATCCTGAAGTCACTCATACAAAAAATGGTAAAAAAATTATAAAAAACTTTATATTTTTAATTTGTAAGATTAAAAGAAATTGGTCTTCTAAGGATCAAAAGATTAAGCTTATAAAAGAAGTTAGACAACAAGTGGGTCAAAATAAAGTTATATGTGCTTTATCTGGAGGAGTGGATAGTAGTGTTGTTGCACAATTATTAAATAAAGCAATTGGTAAAAAATTATATTGTATTTTTGTAAATACAGGTCTTTTAAGAAAAAAAGAAGAAATACAAGTAGTCAAAACATTTAAAAAAAAATTAAAGATAAATTTAATTTATGTGAATGCTGAAAATGAATTTCTCAAAAAATTAAAAAATGTTTCTGATCCGGAAAAAAAAAGAAAAATAATTGGCAATGTATTTATTAAAATTTTTGAAAGATACGCGAAAAAAATAAAAAATGTGAAATTT
>CVSD01000041.1 GCA_001179885.1 Candidatus Pelagibacter communis
TAATAACCAAAAAATAAGTGGCGTACAATTAGATGATCAAAGTGTTATTAATTCTCAAAATGTTATCTGTAATGCAGATCCACCTGCTGTTTATGAAAAAATGTTAAATGGTAACAGTAAGAGTTCATTCTTGTTTAAATGGAAAAAAAATAGAATGCAGTACTCAATGGGTCTGTTTGTTTATTATTTTGGAACAAAAAAAACTTATGATGATGTAGAGCACCATACAATAAAATTCGGCAACAAGTATAAAGAGCATCTTGATGATATATTTGATAATAAGAAATTAAATAATGACATCAGTTATTATCTACATAGACCGTCAGCAACTGACAAGTCAATGGCACCTAATGGGAATGATTGTTTTTATGTTTTAGTTCCTGTTCCTAACAATCAATCAAAAATAGATTGGAAAATTGAAGGTGAAAAAATGAAGAACTTAGTAATTGATAAAATGGCAAATGACTTAATGCCCAATCTTAGAGAAAATATTATAGAGGATTTCTATCTTACACCTGATTACTTTGAAAATGAATTGAATACAAAATATGGATCTGGTTTTTCAATACAACCAAAATTTTCTCAATCAGCTTATTTTAGATTTCACAATAAATCTGAAATCTATGATGGGTTATATTTTGTTGGGGCTGGAACACACCCTGGTGCAGGTGTGCCAGGTGTTTTGTCCTCAGCAAAAGTGTTAGACAAAATAATTTAATGGATAAGAAAAACTATCTA
>CVSD01000042.1 GCA_001179885.1 Candidatus Pelagibacter communis
AGACAAAAAGATGAAAGAGGCAGCCTCAAACCTAGAATTTGAAGAAGCAGCTAAAATCAGAGATGAAATAAGAAAATTAGAGAGTACAGAGCTTGAAATCACATTAAATCCTAAAATAAGACAATATGATGTGAAAAATAAACTTTATCCAAAAGGTAGATCGACAATGGGCATGCCAGGAACTAAGGTTACTAAAAAAAAGAGATAAAAAATGGAAGCACAGAGGATAATTATTACTGGAGGAGCAACAAGAATAGGTGCTGCAATAGCTGAAAAATTATCAGGTCCTAACAAACAAATTTTAATTCAATATTACAAATCTAGATCTAAAGCAGAAAATTTAAGAAAAAAACTTCAAAGTTTTGGATCAAAAATTTATTTAGTAAAAGGAGATTTAAGTAAAGAAAAAGATATCAATAAAATTATTAAATTTGCTAAATCAAAATTAAAGTATTTTGATTGTCTAATTAATAATGCATCTTTATTTGAAAATGACAAATTAGAA
>CVSD01000043.1 GCA_001179885.1 Candidatus Pelagibacter communis
TAATGGGTTATACTTCAAGAAATAGGATAGAGCTATATAAAAATAGACTTGCAAAGAAACAAGTTATCTGGATGGGCTATTGTAATACATCAGGGTTAAATACTATGGACTATATTATTACTGATCCCAATCTCATTCTTGAGGATGAAAAAAAATATTACACTGAGAAAATATTATATTTACCAGAAATTTGGAATTGTCATTCTGGTCTAAATTTTGAAAGAAAAGAAAATCCAGCGCCTTTTCTTAAAAATAATTATATTACTTTTGGGTCATTTAATAACCCAGCCAAAATAAACGAAGATGTTGCCAATTGTTGGTCAGATATTTTGAAAAAGATTAAAGGTTCTAAACTAATTATAAAATGTGCTAATCGAAGAAGAAAATTAGATAGGATTGAAGAAATTTTTAAAAAAAATGGTGTTTTAGACTCGATAAAGTTTTATACAAGAATCGATAAAGTAGAGGATCATTTGAGCTTATATAAAGAAATAGATATTGCTTTAGATACTTTTCCATACAATGGTGTAACAACTTCGTTTGAGGCTATTTGGATGGGTGTACCAGTTGTTACTATGACTGGCTATAATTTTAATTCGAGATGTGGAGAGTCAATCAATAGGAATTTAAATATGGAAAATTTGATAGCTATTGATGAAAAGGATTATGTAAGTAAAGTGATAGATTTATCAAACAATACTAAAAAATATTTGGATTTGAGAAAATCTATTTTTGATGATGCTCTCAAAAGTCCATTATTTGACCAAGAAAGATTTTCAAAAAGTTTTTTTAAGGTTTTGGAAAAAATAGTTAATTAAGAAAATTTAATTTCAATATCTTGGGTATATGATTATACTTAGATAATGACAATCTATGCACTTTCATCTGGTCCTGGTGTTTCTGGGGTCTCAATTATCCGTGTTTCCGGCCCCGATACAAAAAAAGTGATTAACAGGCTGACAGGTAGAGAAATTCCTAGCCCAAGAATGGCTACCCTTCGAAAAATAAACAATACCAACACTTCTGAGCTGATAGATGAAGGTATAATAATCTGGTTTCCTGGTCCTGAGAGCTACACAGGAGAGGATATGGCAGAATTCCATGTTCATGGAGGTAAAGCAGTGGTTTTAGCTGTGCAGGAGGCGATATCAAATATAGAAAATTGTAAATTAGCAGAGCCAGGAGAGTTTACAAAACTGGCATTTCAAAATGGAAAAATTAATTTGCTTAAAGCTGAGAGTATAGCTGATTTAATTTCAGCAGAAACTGAAATTCAAAGAAAACAAGCAGTAAAAATAATGAAAGGTAAATCTTCTCAGAAATTTAACCAGTTAAGAGAAAAATTATTAAAAACTTTATCATTTGTTGAAGCGAAAATAGATTTTCCAGAGGAAGATCTTCCAGCAGATAATTTAGAGAAAATAAAAAAAGAGTCTTCAGATGTCTTAAATGAGATTAATATAATTTTGAATGATCAAAAAGTTGGTGAAACAATTAGAGAGGGATTTAAAATTGCAATCGTAGGCCCAACGAACGCTGGTAAATCGAGTCTACTAAATAATCTATCAAATAGAGAAGTTGCAATAGTTTCTGAGATTGCTGGCACGACCAGAGATGTTGTTGAAACACATTTAAATATTGATGGTTATCCTGTAATTATTTCAGATACAGCAGGTATAAGAGATTCAAAAGATGAAATAGAAAAAAAAGGTATTAAATTATCACTCAATAAAGCTGAAAATGCCGACCTAAAACTAGTGGTAATTGACGCTAAAAACCCTAATTTAAGCAGTTTTTTGAATGATCTATTAAAAAAAGATGCGATACTAGTTGTTAATAAATCTGATCTAATAAAAGAAACATTAGATAAAGAAATTTCGAAATTTAACCATGTTTTAATATCTTTAAAAGATAACTTAAATATTGATAAGCTTATAAAAAAAATAAAAGACCAATTAAAAAATAAATTCATATCTGAAGAAGATATTTTAATTACGAGGGAAAGACATAGACAACACCTGGTACAGTGCATGGATAATTTAAAAAACTTTCTAGAAAAAAATAATAAAAAAGATTTTGATAAAGCGGCAGAAGACTTGAGGTTAGCTATTAGGCATTTGGGTATGATAGTTGGAAAAGTGGATGTAGAAGAGATATTAGGCAGTATTTTCAACGATTTTTGCATCGGTAAATAAACCCAATTTTCCTTGATTTTTGAGCATTTTTAGTTGATTTTCGTTGATAAATATAGCTTATTTAACAAAAAAAACTCAAATCTTGTAAATATTTTAATCGAATATAAATTTACATCATGAAAAAAGATTTGTTCTTTGATGTAGTAGTAATCGGTGGAGGACATGCGGGTTGCGAGGCTGCTACTGCCTCAGCTCGTCTTGGAATTAGTACTGCCCTATTCACTCATAATATAAATACTATAGGTGAAATGTCATGTAATCCAGCTATAGGTGGTCTAGGAAAAGGACATTTAGTAAGAGAAATTGATGCCCTAGATGGGGTTATGGGTGAAGTAGCAGATAAGTCTGGAATACAATTTAGACTGTTAAATAGAAGTAGAGGTCCTGCTGTAAGAGGTCCAAGAACTCAATCTGATAGATCATTATACCGCAAGTTTATGCAGGAAAAACTTGTAAACTATTGTAATTTAAGGATTTTTTCGGATCCAGTTATAAAGTTTATTTTTAATAATAACGAAATAAATGGCTTTATTACCTTAAAAGGTAACAAAGTAAGTTGTAACAAGTTAATCCTTACAACCGGCACATTTTTAAATGGTTTGATACATATTGGAGACGAAAAAACCCCAGCAGGACGTTTTAATGAAAAACCAAGTACTGGTTTAAGTGAACAGTTAGAAAGATACAATTTTAAGATCGGAAGATTAAAAACAGGTACACCACCTAGATTAGATTCTAGATCAATTAATTTTAAAAACTTAGAAAAACAATTTGCTGACGACGATCCATATTTTTTTTCTTTTTTAACAAAAAAAAATTTAAACAAACAAGTGTCATGCTCGATGACTTATACCAATGCTAAGGTACATAAGATTATTGAAAAAAATTTATCTAAGAGCGCTATGTACTCTGGTAGTATTCAAGGTGTCGGTCCCAGGTATTGTCCTTCGATAGAGGATAAAGTCGTAAAATTTGCTGATAAGACAAGACATCAAATTTTTTTAGAGCCCGAAGGGCTCAATGACCATACTATTTATCCTAATGGTATATCTACTTCTCTACCTGAGGTAGTACAATATGAAATACTCAATAATATCAATGGTTTAGAGAATGTTAAAGTCATTAGACCAGGATACGCTATAGAATATGACTATATCGATCCTAGAGAATTGTTTTTAACATTAGAGACAAAAAAAATTAAAAATTTATATCTCGCTGGTCAAATTAATGGAACCACTGGATATGAGGAAGCGGCTGCTCAAGGTCTTATAGCGGGTATTAATGCTGCTTTGTCTCTAAAAAATATGGAACCTTTTATCCTTGATAGATCCGATGCATATATCGGAGTAATGATCGATGATCTAGTAACAAAAGGGGTCGCTGAGCCTTATAGGATGTTCACATCTAGGGCTGAGTATAGATTAAGTCTTAGATCCGATAATGCTGATTTAAGACTCACAACCAAAGGAATCAATATCGGATTGATCTCGAATTCCAGAAAAGAAATTTTTGAAGATAAATTTGGCAAACTAAGCAAAATTTCTTTGCAAATGTCTAATTTAAATATTTCACCATCCAAGGCCGATAAATTTGGTATAAAAATAGCAAAAGATGGGGTTTTTAGAACTGCTGAAGAAATCTTAACCCAAAAAGATGTAAATATGAAAAAAATTAGAGATATTTGGCCAGAAATACCTGATTGTGGTAATGAGATTGACGATCAGATTGAGATTAACTCACATTACCGAGGATATTTAAAAAAGCAAAAAGCAGATATCCTGGCCTTTAAAAGAGATGAAAACTTATCTATACCTGATAATATTGATTATGATGAATTTTCAGGCTTATCTAATGAGGTAAAAGCGAAATTTAAGCAAATTAGGCCTAAAACTATGGGGCAAGCACTTAGAATTGACGGAATTACTCCGGCAGCTGTGTATATTTTGTTGTCACACGTCAAAAGAAAGTCTATTAAGCATATAGCTTAATGGATAATCAAATTTTAAATTCTTATTCTAAAATATTGAACTTAAATGTTTCACGTGAAACTTGTAATGAGCTTGAAAGCTTAATTGCAATGATTCAAGAGAAAAACAAGGAAATCAACATAATAAGTAGAGAAATGTTTGAAAAAGAACAAATAAGAGAGAGACATATTATAGATTCAGCACAAATAATTGATTTTGTTGATTTAAATAGCAATACAACCTCAGATTTAGGTACAGGGGGCGGCATGCCAGGCCTTATAGTGGCAATTGTCATGAAAAAAATAAAAAATGATATGAAAATTAACTTATACGAAAAAAGCTACCATAAATGCGTTTTTTTGAAGGAAGTATCAAAAAAATTGAATTTGAACACAGATATAATCCAAAAAGATATTTTTACAGTTAAAAATATTGAAACAGGAACAATAATGTCAAGAGCTTTCAAACCAATGCCAGCAATTCTTGATTTAGTGAATGAAAATTTTAGAAAATATAAAAACATAATTTTGTTCATGGGTAACTCAGGAAGAAAAATTTTAAATGATACACTCAGTGAGTGGGATTTAGATTATGAAGAAAAAAAAAGTCTAACTAATAATGACTCATTTATATTAAACATCAAAAGAATTAGAAAAAAAATTTCATGAAAATAATATCAATAATTAATCAAAAGGGTGGGGTAGGTAAAACAACAACAGTCATAAATCTTGCTTCAGCTTTATCTCAACAAGGCAAAAAAATTTTAGTAATTGATTTAGATCCACAAGGAAATGCAACAACAGGATTGGGATTATCTAATACCGAACAATCAGATCAAACTATATATGGAATTTTAAATGGAACAATGGCAATTTCAAATGTAATCAAGAGAACAAAATTTGAAAATTTAGATCTCATTTCATCCAATGTAGATTTGTCAGGACTAGAGGTCGAAACTGCTGGCGACAATGACAGAGCATTCATTTTGAAGAGCAAATTAGCCGCTTATTTAAACGATTCTAGACCATTATATGATTATATTCTAATAGACTGTCCACCATCTTTAAGCTTATTAACTGTAATGGCTTTAGTTTCATCAAATTCACTTTTGGTTCCTCTTCAGACAGAATTTTTTGCTCTTGAGGGCTTAACTCAACTAATGAAAACTATTGAAAGAATAAAAGTTAATTTAAACCCTGATCTGACAATACAAGGAATACTTTTAACGATGTATGACAGAAGAAATAAATTATCATCTCAAGTTGAAGCTGAAGCAAGGAATTATTTTAAAGATAAAGTTTACCAAACAGTGATACCAAGAAATGTAAGATTATCCGAAGCACCCTCACACGGTGTACCAGTTTTAGTATACGATAAAAATTGTCCCGGAAGTAAATCATATTATAGTTTTACAGATGAATTTGTTAATCAAGAAAGAAACATAGGGAGTGCTGCGTAATGAATTCAAAAATTAAAAAAGGATTAGGAAGAGGTTTGTCATCTTTAATTGGAGAAACAAAAGTTGAGAATAAAACTAATAAATTAAATCTAAGCGAAATCATCCCAAACAAATATCAACCAAGAAAAGATTTTGACGAAGATAATTTGGAAGATTTAAGTAATTCAATAAAAGAAAGAGGAGTTATCCAACCAATAATAGTCAGAAGATCAAATGATGATGAAACTAAATATGAAATTATTGCAGGTGAGAGACGATGGCTAGCAGCTAGAAAAGCAGGACTACATGATATACCTGTAGTTGTTACTGAGGCTGATGATTTAAAATCTTTAGAATTTGCTATAGTAGAAAACGTTCAAAGACATGATTTAAATCCTCTTGAGGAAGCACAGGGATATAAAAGATTGATAGATCAATTTTCATACGATCAAGAAAAAGTATCGAAGTTTATCGGTAAAAGTAGAAGTTATATAACTAACTCTTTGAGATTACTAACTCTTCCTAACTCTGTATTACAATATATCGAGGAAAAAAAAATTACTGCCGGACATGCTAAGATATTAGTTGGATTAGAAAATGCAGAATTTATAGCTAATAAAATTATAGAAAAGAAACTTTCTGTAAGACAATCAGAAAATTTTGTTAAAATTTTTAGAAAGAAAAAAGGTTCATTTTCTTCACCAATTGACGCCAATATACAAAGCCTTGAAAGGTCTATTTCTGATAAAATTGGTTTAACTGTTTCTATTAAGAATAATAAAAAAAACAAAGGAACTATTACTTTTTCTTATCATGATATTGATCAATTAAATAAGATTATAGATGTTATAAAATCTAATTATTAAGCTCTAAAGAGCTTTGTTCTAAAATAAAATTTGTTGTAATTAAAATTGGATTATTAAAGTTTTTCTTGATTTGAAGTTCTGTGCCATTTAAACGATAAATTAACTCTTTTATTTTGTGGGGTTTCCATTTGTTTAATTGAGTTTTTACTGTTTCTTTATCTTTCCAAAAAATTGGAGGTTTGGCTGATGCTATTGTTTTATCTAAATCATTATTTTTTTCTAATTCAAGAGCTAGTTTGAGAACTCTTTTTGCTTTCATTAAAAAAGTTCTCAATATGATTATACAATCTTCATTATTAAAATTATTTTCATTTAAAATATTCATAATTTTATTTTTATTTTGTGTTAAACAGTTATCTATTAATTCAGAAAAACTGTGACTTTCACTTAGATTTATCAATTTTAAAATTTCTTGAGTTGAAACATTCTTTTTGTTAGATGCGAATATTTTTATTTTGTTTATTTCATTTTTTAAATTATTTCTATCCCCATTACACTTACTTATAATTAAATTGATATTATGTTGAGATATTGTAACTTTTTCATTTTTAAAAAATATAGTTGCTAATTTTATCAGTGTTTCATTGTTATCAGGGTATATAGGTATGCAAATAAGATTTTTTTTCTTTTCAAATAAAGATCTTAGTTTAGACTTTTTTTCAAGAATTCCTGCATTAATTATAATTTTTATTCCTTCAATATTTCTTTCAATAAGTTCTTGAATTATTTCAAAAATTTTATCAGACGCTCTTTTAATTATTATTATTTTTTCATCTTCAAATAATGATCTAGATAAAATATTTTCAAAAAAAGTTTCTTTATCATCTTGAATTTGTTTTTCATCATAGTAAAAGATTTTATTCTGCTTGTTTATTGTTATTTCATCTACACATTCGTTTTTAAGACCTTCATTTTTACCGTAAAATAAATAATAATTTGATTTGTCTTTATATTTATTTATTTCGTATGATTTAATTATCATTCAACTATTGATAATCTAAAAATTAATTTTTGAGCAATTGAAGCAGCTAGATTTTTTTTGATATTTTTTTCATATCCTTTTTCTTCATACTTATCAGATAATTTTTGGAAGTTAAATTTTTCTTTTACAGTAAATGTTTTCGAGGTTTGATTTTTATTAATTAAAAATGATGTAATAGCTTGGGCTTGATAATCTGTTACATTTCCAGCTGTATCTTTTGCTACAATAATTTTTGTATATTGAGTATTAATTTCAATATTTATAGTTTCGCTAGATTCTTTTTGACTATTTCTTTTAATGTTTTCAACTAAAAATTTATTTACACTCTTGTCACCAGATATTTTTGTTATCAGAATTTCAAATCTCGTTTTATTAGCTTCAGAATAAATTGGCTTATATTCACAACTTGTGAGAAATATCATTGTAAAAATAATTAATATTTTATTTTTTAGCATCTTTAAATTATTATATTCATAAGTTTATCCTGAATATATATTTTTCTTTTGATATTTTTTTGATCAATGTACTTTATTAATGTCTCATCATTATTGATGATTTCAAACAATTTTTTCTCTGAAATATTAGGTTTTGTTTTTATTATTCCTCTTTTTTTTCCATTTATTTGGATTACGATATTTACTTCATCTTCCTTCAAAAATAATTCATTATATTGTGACCATGCAATTTTTTTGACGTTTAATAATTCAAGGCATTCACTTGATAAATGTGGAACAACGGGAGATATTGCTATTAAAATTTTTTGATAATTTCGATTAAGAGTATTTTTGGTATAAGGTTTTTCTATTTGTTTGAATAAAAACGAGTACATCTCGTGCATATTTGCAATAATTTTATTATAACTAAAGTTTTCAAGATTATCCGTTACTTTCTTTAAAAATTTGTTTGTGTATTTTTCTATATCAATATCACTGTCGTTCTTATGATTTTCCTGCATTTGTTCTGTAATTTTTTTATTTAGGTTCCATAATTTTTGAATAAACTTAAATGAGGATATAATTCCTTCATCAGACCATTGAACATCTTTTTCAGGAGGACTATCTGATAATATAAATAGTCTTGTAGCATCCGCTCCATAATTTAAAATAATATCTTCTGGATCAATTGTATTTTTTTTGGATTTTGACATTGATTCTGACGGTCCCACTGTAATTAATTTAGATTTGTCATTTTTAAGATATTTTTTACCATCAATATTTTCGATTTCATCTGGACTTACCCAGTTATTATTAGGATCTTTGTAGGTTTCGTGACAAACCATTCCTTGAGTAAATAATCCATCAAATGGTTCCAATATGTTAAAATCTTTATTTTCGTAAGATAAGGCTTGCATAAAGAATCTCGAATATAACAAGTGCAAAATAGCATGTTCAACTCCACCAATATATTGATCAACTGGCATCCAATAATCGATATCTTTCTTATTAAATCCATTACTTGCATCTTTTGGTGAACAAAATCTTAAAAAATACCAAGATGAACACACAAATGTATCTAAAGTATCTGTCTCTCTAGTTAGATTTTTGCCGTCAATAACAATTTTTTTCCAACTTTTTAGACTATTAAGAGGATTACCTTTTACATTTAAATTCACTTTTTCAGGAAGTTTTACTGGCAACATGGTTTTTGGTATAGGATGTGCTTTACCATTATCATCATAAGCTATTGGTATTGGACAACCCCAGTATCTTTGTCGTGATACGCCCCAATCTTTTAATCTAAAATTAATTTGCTTTTTTCCTAATTTTTTTTTCTCTAAGATTTTTATTGTATTAATTACGGAGTCTTTTGGTGCATTTAATCCATTTAAAAAATCAGAATTTATGATTACTCCTGGACCCGAATAAGCTTCTTTAGAAACTTTATAACTATCTTTCTCGTTGTGTGGCTTTACAACAGTTTTGATTTCTAAATTATATTTTTTAGCAAAATCAAAATCTCTTTGGTCATGAGCTGGACATCCAAAAACAGCACCAAATCCATAGTCCATTAAAACAAAATTAGCGAAATATACGGGTACTTTTTGTTTTGGATTCAAAGGATTTATTGCTGTAAGATTTGTTTTGAACCCAATTTTTTCACCAACTGCTATAGCTTCCTCAGTTGTTCCTGTTTTTGAACATTCTTCTTTAAATTTTAAAAAATCATTATTATTTTCGTAAAATTTTGAAATTTCGTGGTCAATAGACAAAGCTAAGAAAGAAAATCCAAAAAGTGTATCAGGTCTGGTAGTGAAACATTTAATTTTTTGTATTGGCAAATTTCCTTCTATATTAAAATCAATCTCACATCCAAATGATTTACCAATCCAGTTTTTTTGCATTATCTTAACTTTGTTTGGCCACAAATCAAGTTTGTCTAAACCATCTAATAAATCTTGAGAAAATTTTGATATATTAAAAAACCATTGATTTAATTTTTTTCTTTCAACTGTTGCTCCAGAGCGCCAACCTTTTCCATCAATAACCTGTTCATTTGCTAAGACAGTTTGATCTATTGGATCCCAATTAACGTAATTTTCTTTTCTATAAACAAGTTTTTTTTTAAATAATTCTAAAAAAAAGGCTTGCTGGTGTTTGTAATAATCTTCATTACATGTAGAAATTTCTCTGTCCCAATCTATTGAAAGTCCAAGTTTCTTTAGTTGGGATTTCATATTAGTTATATTTGACTCAGTCCAAGTTTTAGGATCTAGGTTATTCTGTTTGGCTGCATTTTCTGCAGGCATTCCAAAAGAGTCCCAACCCATTGGATGTAAAACATTAAAACCTCTAAGTGATTTGTATCTAGCAAGAACATCCCCTATTGTATAATTTCTAACATGACCCATGTGTATTTTGCCGGATGGATACGGAAACATTTCTAAACAATAAAACTTTTTTTTTGTTGGATCTGTTTTGACTCGAAAGCTTTTATTTTTTTCCCAAAAGTTTTGCCATTTAGCTTCAACATTTTTAAAATTGTATCTATTCATAACTAATTATTGAATTTATTAATTAGTCACCTGGTGTTGACATTCTGTAAGGTTTAAAATTTTTATCTTTTTTTTGTTTTTGATATACGGAAGCTTTTGCGAGAATTTGTTTAGTAAGTTCTTTTTTTAATTGTCCTTCCTGTTTTGAAATTTGACAATTATTTAATGAAATACATTTTTTATAAAATACATCTACATTTATAGCATCAGATCTAATTTGATTACTTAAAAATTTAATTGTAATTTTTATAGACTCTTCAGCATTACCTTTTTCTGAATACCAATCAGTTATAATAATTCCTCCGCTATAGTTTGCAGAAGTTAGTGGCATAAAATCTAGAACATCGAGAGACGCTCTCCATAATTCATTTGAACTTGCAAATTCAAAGTTGGTAGCACCTCTTGTATTTCCACCTATGACATTATCAATTCTAAATCCTTTACCTTCTTCCAAGTTTTTTTTAACTCTCTCTCTTGGGTCAGGAGGATTTTTTCTTGCATCACCTGGTTTAAAGAAACCTTCTTTTGCGCAAGAGTTTAAAAACATTAAAGAAACAACGCATACAGCGATAATTTTATAAGAATTAATTTTTATCATTAATGAAATTTTAAAATGAAACAAAAATAAATATACATTTAAATAGTCAATAATGGAAAAAATTCATAGTAGTAGTGTTGCATATTTGCAACATAAGGGAAAAAATTGATTAAAATTTTGTTATTTCTGCGTATTTTTGAAAATAAATGCTAATTTTCCTATGTTTATTATTAATAATTAAACAAATAAAGGAGTAATTAATATGAACAATTTAAGAAAAATTGGATTATCAGCTCTTGCTGGTTCATTAGCCGCTTTTTCTGTTAATGCTGCTGAAGTTTCAGTATCAGGTGGTGCATCAATATCTTTTGATGACCCTAACAGAGGTGGTGGAGAAGCTAACGGTACTAGAGGAAATGGCTTCTACATGGGCGATAGTCTTAAATTTAACATGAGTGGTGAGACAGACAACGGTATTGGTGTTGCTGTTTACTACGAAATCGATGGCGGTGCTTTAGACGACTACGATATGACATTATCAGGAGACTGGGGATCATTAAAATTCGCAGGTTCTGGTGGTTCTTCGGCGTTCGGTGCAGTTGACGATGTAACTCCAAATGCTTACGAAGAAGCGTGGGATATCGTTGATGATGATGGTACAGCTACAACTGGTTCACCAACTGTAATTAATGGTGGTGGTGGAGGTAACATGTTTATCTACACTTCTCCAACTATGAGCGGTGCTACGTTAACTGCTGCTTACAGAAACAATGGTGGTAGTACTTCAGTTTCAGAGTCATACAGTGACTTTGCAATTGCTATGTCACCAGAGGCTGTTGAAGGTTTAACAGTCGGTGTTGCAAAATCAGATAACCAAGCTGGTGTAGGAATAGACACAGATGAAACAACTATGTATGTTAAATACGCTGTTGGCGCATTTACAATAGGTGTTCAACAATCTGACTATGACCACACAACAGCTAACTCTGACCAAGACTCAACAGCTTACGGTATTACATATGCTGTAAATGATGACATATCTGTTGGTTACAGTAACCACGAAGTTGATTTTGAATCTGCTAGTTTAGATAACCAAGATTCAAGAGGTATTCAGGCTTCATACACTATGGGTGGAATGACACTTGCTGGTGCGATGAACAAAACTGATAATATCGCTGGTACTGCTACAAGAGATACAGAAGGTTACGAGTTTACGTTATCTTTTGCATTCTAATTTAATTTAGAAGATAAATTTAAAAGGGCCCCTTTCGAGGGGCCTTTTTTTTATTCAAAAAAAGAAATTCCCGCGAACTCTGAAATATTTAATAATTTAAGTTTTTTTAAATTTGTTTTTGATATTCCACCCAATGCAACAACATTTTGATTAGTATATTTAGAAATTAATCTAAATTTATTAAGTCCGAGATAATTTTTATTTTTTTTGAACAATGAAGAGATAAAAATTTTTTGGACTTTTTGGCGCTCTTTAATTCTAATTTCTTTTAAATTATGAGCTGATCCAATTATTATAAAGTTTGGATTAAATGAATAAGATAAATGATTCAATTTTTTGTTAAAAGAAGAAATATAAGCGCCATCTAACCTCAATTTCAAAGCTAATTCAATGTTATTTGCAAGCAGAAATTTATTTCCTTTTTTTTTTAGAAATGATTTTAATTTTAAAATTTTATTTATATCAACTTTGGGTGAGGTATAATTTCTATAAATAATAATAGTTTTTTTATCTTGTTTCTTAATATTGTTTGTATCAAGTGATTTAATAAAGTAATATTTTTTCAGTAATTTATCATGCATAAAACCATCCAAAATTTAATCAATATTCAAAAAGAAATAAATTCCAATCTAGATACATTAAAATTATCTAAAGTACCAAAAATTATTGCTGTATCAAAGACTTTTACTATGGATGAAATAAATCCATTAATTGAATATGGACATTTGGATTTCGGAGAAAATAAAGTTCAAGAAGCTATTGATAAATGGGCTAATATTAAGCTGTCAAATAAAAAAATTAATTTACATTTAATTGGAAGTTTACAAACTAATAAGGTTAAACTCGCAGTTAATTTATTTGATTATATTCATTCAGTAGATAGTGAGAAACTTGCAAAAAAAATTTTTGAAGAACAAAAAAAACAAAATAAAAAAATAAAAATATTTATTCAAGTTAATATAGGAAATGAAACACAAAAATCAGGCATAAATAAATCATCTCTACTAACATTATTTTCATATTGCAAAAAATTAAATTTAGATGTGGTTGGTCTTATGTGTATTCCTCCTTTAGATAAAAAAACAAATTATTATTTTAAGATCATGAATAATCTAAATAAACAACTTGGACTGAGTGAATTAAGCATGGGTATGTCTGCTGATTATTTGGAAGCAATAGAAAATTCAGCTACTTATTTAAGAATTGGATCTAATATTTTTGGAAAAAGATCTCAATAAATATTTATTTTAGTTTTATTATCTATTAATTTTAACATAATTAAAAAATCTTTTTTACTTAAAGCAATACATCCTGCTGTAGGGCTATAATTTTTTGTTAAATGAATAAAAATACAACTTCCTTTTGATTTTATAGGTTTAGAAAAATTGTATTTAATTGGTATAATCAAATCATATTTATTATCTTTTCTATATAATTTTTCTTGTTTAATTTTATTTTTGTTTTTAACAAGCTTATTATAATATTTTGAACTATTAACATCATCACACCAACCCATTTTTTTGTTGATTTTGACACATCTTAATTTTGTTTGTGGTTTAGTAATCCTGTCACTTCTGTAATAAAGATTTTCAACACCAAATAATCCAATTGGTGTTTTTTTATCTCCCTCAATCTTTCTTTTACTTTTCCCTTTTTTTCCTACACAACATTTAAATTCAAAATCATCAACTATAAGAGTATGTTTATCTTTTAAGTAAATTATCATATTGTATTAATATATGAGTAATCAAAATTTAATTATTTATGAACTAGATGAACTATATAAGATCCTGAGTGAAATTAAAAAAGATATAAACATAAATTTTGAAAAAGCTTCTAAAAATGAACTTACTGAAATATCTAATAAAGCAAATAGTCTTATTTTGACACAAAAAAAAATTCCTGAGTTAGATAATCAAATCATTTTTGATAAATTTCCGATCTCTATATTTAAATTATTAGAAAAAATTAATATTGAATTTTTAAAAAAAAATTTTAATGAACAATCCGAAATTAAAATTGGTTCGTATATGCTTAATTTAAATTCAAAAGAAATGCATAAAGAAAAGACTAAGATTAAACTCACAGAAAAGGAGGTAAATTCTATAATTTATTTAAATAGAGTAGATGCTCCAGTGAAAATTCAAGAACTTCAATCAAAAGTTTGGGGGTATCAATCTGAATTAGAAACTCATACTGTCGAAACTCATATTTACAGATTAAGAAAAAAAATTTTAAAAATTTTTGATGATGAAAATTTTATAATTAGCAATAAAGATGGTTACAAAATTAACAAAAAAAAATAAATTTGCCCAAGATTTGTTTACTAAAAAATTTAAACCTAGGGTTATAAAACCAAAAAAAGGCAAGGGTAGTTTCAAAAGAAAAAAAAATTAAAATCTAGCCCCGATTTGTTGAATTATCTTTGATGATAATTCAGTTCCTTTTTCTAAACAATCTTTTTTTGAAAGTTTATTAATAAAACCATGCAAATAACCTGCAGCAAATAAATCTCCAGCACCAGTTAAATCTTTTATTTGAAGATTTTTTTTGGCGCCAATTTCTGTAATTTCATCCTTTATGATTGATATAGCTCCTTTTTCTCCTCGTGTAATTACTATATGTTTTTTAATTTGTTTTGCAAATTTGATTACATCATCAAAATTTTTGGCATTTATCAAAGACATAATTTCTCCTTCATTAGCAAAAGTTATATCTAGTTTTTCCTTTACTAAGTTTAAAAAACTTTCTTTATGCCTCTCAACACAAAACTGATCAGAAAGTGTCATAGCAGTTTTGTTCGAATTAAAAATTGCTTTTTCAAATGCTCTTTTTGGTTCACCTTCGTCCCACAAATAACCTTCAAGAAAAATTATTTCACTTTTTTTAATTGTCTCAATTTTAATATCATTTTCATTTATTTTTCCTGCTATTCCTAAAAAAGTGCACATTGTTCTTTCAGAGTCAGGCGTTATTAAAATTAGACAAGTTCCAGTAGGAATATTTTCTTTTTTTTTTGAATAAAAATATTTTACATTTTCTTTAATAAGACCTTCTTGATATTTATGACCTAAACTGTCATCTGCTACTTTTCCTATAAATCCGACATCATTATCTAATTGAGATAAACCCACTATAGAATTAGCAACGGATCCACCAGATATTGTTTTTTCAATTTTCAGATTACTAAATAAATTCTTAAACTCATTTTTATCAAAAATTAGTTTCATTGTACCTTTAGTTAGATTATTTTGTGCAATAAAATTTTCATCAACTTTACAAATTACATCCACTATTGCGTTCCCGATACCTAAAATTTTCATATTAAGCTTTTTTTGTTTTAATAGGTTTTTTTCTTTGAGGATAACAAGTGGTGCAAATTTTACAAGCTATTCCATAACAATCTCTTGCTTTGCAAAATTCTCTTCCATAATAAATTATTTGAAGATGAAGTTTATTCCAATTTTTTTTTGGGAATAGTTTTTTTAAATCTTTTTCAGTTTGAATTACATTTTTTCCATTGGTCAAACCCCATCTTTGAGCAAGTCTGTGAATATGTGTATCAACTGGAAATGCTGGGTGACCAAATCCTTGAGACATTACTACACTCGCCGTTTTGTGACCAACACCTGGAAGTTTTTCTAGCTCTTCAAATGTTCTAGGAACTTTGCCCTTATGTTTTGAAATAAGTATTTTTGACAAATTATATATACTTTTAGCCTTAATTCTAAAAATACCTATTTTTTTTATAAGGATTTGAATTTTTTTCCTTCCTAATTTTACAAAATGTTTAGGCTTATAATATTTTGGATAAATATTTTTTGTTACATTATTTACACTTACATCGGTACATTGGGCTGAAAGAAGAACAGAAATTAATAAAGTAAATACATTTCTACTTTTTAGAGGAACTGTTATTTTAGGGTATGTTTTATTTAAAATTTTTAAAACTATTTTAGCTCTTTGAATTTCATTCATTATTTGAAATTCATCATGTCTCTCATTGAATAAAGGCCAGGCTTTTTTTTCATTAACCATTTTGCAGCCGATAGCGCTCCTTCAGAATAAAGAGCTCTATCAAAAGCCTCATGATTTAAGGTTATAATTTCCTTACCACTAGAAAATTTAACCTCATGTTCGCCGATAATTTCACCTTTTCTCAAAGAATTAAAATTGATTTTTTTGCTGTAAGGAAAATTTTTCTTATTTAAATATTTTTTTCCTATTAAGTTGTAAAAATTTTTGTTTTTTCCTACAGCAATTCCTTTACCTAACATCAACGCTGTGCCTGAGGGATAATCTTTTTTATGTTTGTGATGTATCTCAAAAACTTTACTTAAAAAATTTTTCCCTAAGGAGCTTGATGCTATTTCAGTTAAATACATTAAGAGATTTATACCAAGACTCATATTACCTGCTTTTAAAATTGGTATTTTCTTAGAAAAATTTTGAATTAATTTCTCTTCACTTTTTGTAAATCCAGTTGTTCCTATAACTACTCTTTTTTTTAATTTTGATGCTATTTTTAATACCTCAAAAGTGCATTTTGGAATTGTAAAATCTATTATTATATCTGTTTTTTTGAATGCAAATTCATTATTAACACTAGGTTTATGACCACTAATTTTTTTATTCATACTTTTATTTTCTGTGAGAGAAACTATTTTGAAACTTTTATTTAACTTGACAGATTTAATAATCTGTTGACCCATTCGCCCCATACATCCAGTAATAGCTAAATTAATTTTTTTCATAATTTCTTATTTCATTTACTTAATTTTTTTTCAAACTCTTTTTTTAATTTTTTTACTACTTTCTCCCAAGAAAAATTTTTATTTACATAATTAGATCTTTCAATTTTAAAATTATCTCCTTTATTGATAACTTTTTCCTCTAAAATATTTATTAAAGAGTCTAGGTTTGGCTTAAGTGAATATAGGTCGTTTATTTTTTTTTCACTACTTTCAATTTGAAACCCAAGACAAGAGGTATAGTAATCATCTGTGCACCCTCCTTTCGTTATTACTATTTGTGATCCGCATGCGGCTGCTTCTAGTGGTGTAAGGTTAAATCCTTCAGCACGATATGGAGAAACATAACAATCAGTGATAGAATATAAATTTCTTATTTCTTTTAAGTTTAGATTTTTAGAAATTATTAAAATATCGTTCATCATTTTATCATTTATGATTTTATATTTATTATTAAATTCTGATTTTTTTAATTTATTAAAAAGATAATCTGTTTTAGTCCCATATAAATTGCTTTGGTCTTTTAAAATTAATTTAAGGTTGTTTATTTTTTTTTTAAGAATTCCGTAGGCAGCAATAAGTATTTCAACTCCCTTATTCTCAGTCATTGCACCAATATTTGTTAAAACAAAAGCGTCATTTTCAATTCCATAATGTTTTCTTACTTTTTTTTTCTCCTCATCAGAAATTAAATAAAATGTTTTTTCATTTACACCATGAGGAACAACAACTACTTGTTCATCTGTAAAGCCTGCATTTAGGTAACCTTCTTTGCACCAATTTGAGGGTGTATGAATAAAAAAATTTTTGTTTAATTTAACTCTTTCAGGAATATCATTGATATATTTAGTTTTACTTAAAACTTTGTATTCACAATTACCAAAAACAAATAAAATTTTTGATTTAAAATTATTACTAAAATTAAAAGGAAAGGACATTCTATAAGTAATATCATGCATTTCATTTTTTTGGGGGTTTGGAATATTGTTAATAAGCGTGGATAAATTTTTTTCTAAACCACTGTAATTTTTTTTATTATCCCATTCTTTTGATGCAAAGGGAACATCCTTAAAAAATATATTACAAGATTTTGAGAGTTCTATTATTTGCCATTGATTGACCAGTGAGAATGAGTGGTTAATTCCTCTCCAACCCTCAATAAGAATGTTCATCGTACTAATTTATATCATATAAGATTATAATTTGGATTAAAAATTATATTGATAATAATTTTTAATATTTTCCATTAATCTTATGAAATTAGTATTACCATTTATTTTATCTTGATCGTCTTTTTTTATTAAAGTGGAAGCAATACTTTTTTTAATAAAAATATTTGTTGAATTAATAGCTTTACCATCTCCTGTTAATTTTATTTTATTTAAATTTTCTCTAAAATTATCATTAAAATTAATTTTTATAGTTTTGCACATATTTTTTAGATTTTCCTCAGGGTTGCTATAAAAATCTTCATATTTGAAAATTTTTCCTTTTGAAGCATGTAAAAAAAAATTTTCATATCCTTTTATAAAAATATCAAAATTATAATTTTTTATAAAAAAAGGAAGTGAATTAAGGCAACTTATATAAAGTTCTAATGGATGCCTTAATATATATAAATTTAATATTTTAAATTTTTTGTTTAGAATTTCTAAAATGGAATTTTTGTAAGTAGGTTTTATAAAGGGAATTCCAAAATGATCCAAGAAAGACCAATCTCTAATTATCAATTTTTTATTTTTTTTTTCAATTTTCTCAACTATGAGGTCAATTTTTTGTTCAAAATTATAATTTGAATTTTTAACTTTTTCATATTCTTCTTTTTTAAATAATTCATACCATTCCTGGGCTTGAAAAATTGGATCACCAACCTCATAATTTTTATTCCTATTTCTTAAAACTTCTACTCCATTTGGATGAATTTCACTTAATAGCACAACATCTTTTTGAGCACCCAAACATTTTGAAATTATCGTACCACCACTTCTTTGAAGGTTATGAATTAATCTTATTTCTGTCATTAAATCAAATTTTTTAATATTTTTTAAAGTTTTTTAAATATAGTTTATATTTAAAAAATAAAATAAGAAATTGTTACAATGGATATAACAATTATCGACCAAATAGCGAAATTTTTAAAAAATCTTTTTGATTTTGTATTTGATCTTATAAATTCAGGTAAAACAAGAATTAAAACTGCTATCAAAAAAATTGCTGGAACTATCTCTTCTAAACCCATTTTTTAACTATTCCAGAAACTTCTAGCCTTTTGAAAAAATTTTTTTATACTTGGGTTTGATTTTTCATTTTCTATTTTTCTAAATCGTTCTAACAAATCTTTTTGTTCTTTATTTAAGAACACTGGTACCTCAGTTTTAACCTGAACATATAAGTCACCAAAATCACCCCTTCTCATGAATGGCATACCTTTTCCTTTTAATCTAAATTGTTTACCATCTTGAGTTCCGTCTGGTATTTTAATTTTTGCTTTTTTCCCATCAATTGTGGGTATTTCTATTGTTGTACCCAAAGCGGCATCGGCAATTGAAATTGGGAATTCAAAAAATAAATTTACATCAGATCTCTTAAACAATTCATGAGATTGAACATTTATAAATAAATACAAATCTCCACTTGTACCTCCTCTTGTTCCGGCTTCACCTTTGCCAGCTAGTCTTATTCTTGTACCATCATCAACACCCTTAGGAATTGTTACAGATATTTTTTTATTGGTTTGTTTATTGCCTTGCCCATTGCAATCTCCACATGGATTGGTTATTTCTTCACCACTTCCAGCACATTGAGGACAAGTTTGCTGAACGGTAAAAAAACCTTGATTAGATCTAACTCTTCCGTTTCCTCCACAATAAGTACATCTATCTGGGCTAGAGCCTGGTTTAGAACCATTTCCTTTACAAGTATGACATTTTTCAGAAGTAGAGAATTGGATATTTTGTTTTTTACCTGTATATGCTTCCTCTAGCGTGATTGACAAATCGTACCTGAGATCTGAGCCTCTATTATTAGAGCTTCTTCTTGAACTTCTTCTACTTCCACCAAAATCTCCAAAAAAGTCTTCAAAAATGTCTGAGAAATCTGCTCCACTAAAACCTCCAAAACCCCCAAAACCACCTTTGCCACCACCACCATTTTCAAAAGCAGCATGACCAAAGTTATCGTAGTTTTCTTTTTTAGATTTATCAGAGAGAACACCATACGCCTCACTGGCTTCTTTAAATTTATCTTCTGCAGATTTATCACCAGGATTTTTGTCAGGATGATATTTAACAGCTAATTTCCTGTAGGCTGATTTAAGTTCGTCTGGGCTTGCGCTTTTACTTACTCCCAAGACATCATAATAATCTCTTTTAGCCATGTATATAACCTGGACAAATAGATGTCAGTTAAGCGCTTTTTTCTTTATTTTCGTCTTTTACTTCCTCAAAGTCCGCATCAACAACATTATCGTCTTTCTTTTCCTTTTCATCTTTTCCGTCATCTTTATCAGAATCTGGTTTTGTACTTTGTTGTGACTTGTAAATAGCTTCTCCTAGTTTCATAGAAGCTTGTACTAATGCTTCTGTTTTTTTCTTGATATCATCAATATCTTCACCTTTTAGAGACTCTTTTAAAGCATTTGATCCATCTTCAATTGCTTTTTTTTCAGCGTCTGAAACTTTCGATCCATGTTCTTTAAGATTCTTTTCAGTTGAATGAATTAAGGTATCAGCTTGATTTCTAACATCCACTGACTCTCTTTTTTTCTTATCCGCTTCTTTATTCGCTTCAGCATCTTTTACCATTTTTTCAATTTCTTCGTCACTTAATCCACCAGATGCTTGAATTTGAATTTTTTGTTCCTTACCAGTTCCCTTATCTTTTGCTGATACATTAACAATTCCATTTGCATCTATATCAAAAGTTACTTCAATTTGTGGAACACCTCTTGCAGCTGGAGCAATTCCAACTAATTCAAAGTTACCTAGCAATTTGTTATCTGTAGCCATTTCTCTTTCACCTTGAAGCACACGTATTGATACTGCAGGCTGGTTATCTTCTGCAGTTGAAAACACCTGGCTTTTTTTTGTAGGTATGGTCGTATTTTTTTCGATTAATTTTGTAGATACACCCCCAAGCGTTTCAATACCTAGAGACAATGGTGTTACATCCAACAAAAGAACATCTTTTACATCACCTTGAAGCACACCTGCTTGAATTGCTGCACCCATAGCAACTACTTCATCAGGATTTACACTTTTGTTTGGTTCCTTACCAAAAAAATTTTTAACTTCAGAAATTACTTTTGGCATTCTGGTCATACCACCAACCATGACAATTTCGTCAATATCACTTGCAGAGATTCCAGCATCTTTTAATGCAGTTTTACAAGGTGGAATAGTTCTGGCTATTAAATCCTCCACTAAAGCCTCTAATTTTGCTCTAGTCATTTTCAAGTTTATATGTTTAGGACCAGTTTTATCTGCAGTTATAAATGGTAAATTAATATCTGTTTGTTCAGCAGCAGATAATTCAATTTTTGCTTTTTCCGCAGCCTCTTTTAATCTTTGTAAAGCTAACTTGTCTGTTTTTAAATCTATACCACTATCTTTTTTAAACTCAGAA
>CVSD01000044.1 GCA_001179885.1 Candidatus Pelagibacter communis
CGACAATCCCACAAATATCCCCAGGAAGCATACGTCGGATGGAAACAATGTTTATGGGTTGGTCAAATTTGAATTTTGATAGAAGAATGTTTCATTTCAATTTTTTCAAAGGAAATCGATACCCTTATGTTACACATTCATCACCAAATAAAGAACATGATGGTTTACATATTGCAAGAGCAGCTCAAACTTTAAATCCTGAAACTTTAAAAACTGAATTAACAGAGGCTGGAAATCCAAGTCTTGCTCTGGAAGCATTAGCTAGAATGCAAGGATTTGACACTTCGCAACAACACACAGCTTATCATGATGCATATACAGCTTTAAAGGTTTTAAGAATTATTAAAGATAAACATAAAGATAATTGGGATGAATTTATAAAAACGTCAACAAAATTAAGTGTTGAAACACTTTTAACAAGTGATGGAATTTATTCTATTTTTGAAAATGTAAAAGGAAGAAATATGATGTATCTTGGTTGCTCATTACATCCTAAACATTGTTTCCATCCTCC
>CVSD01000045.1 GCA_001179885.1 Candidatus Pelagibacter communis
TTGGAGAAACTAAAGATTTAAATGGTTTGCCTTTCCAAAGACCAGTCCTATCAACAAGAATTGTTCCTCTAGTAGATTTTGTATATGGTTTAAAAGTTTTTAATGCCATTTTAAATTCCAGTTGTTAGATCAATACTTTGACCTTTTTTAAGTGTTATAATTGCTTTCTTAAAACCAGAGATTTTTACTTTTCTTCCTCTAGTCAACTTAGTTCTATTTTGTTTGTTAATAATATTTACCTTTGTAACATTTACTTTAAAAATTTTTTCGATATTACTTTTTATATTTTTCTTATTTGCTTTTGATGGAACTTTAAATACAATTTTATTTTGTTCTGACAGATTTGTTGATTTTTCTGTTACTAAAGGTGATAAAATTTTGTCGTATAAGTGTATCTTTTTCATCTTAAGCATACCTCTTTTCTAATTCTTTTACTGAAGTTTCAGTAAACACAACCTTTTCAAACTTAACAATATCAAATGCACTAAAATGATTAATGTCAGTTACTTTAATATTTGGAATATTTCTGATTGATTTTTCAACATTGTCTTTTGAAGTTTTGTCTAGAATAATTATTGAGTTTGATATTTGGAATTTCTTTAAAATTAAGTTCATTTCTTTAGTCTTTTTTATCTTTGAGCTAAAATCATTAAAAATAAGAAGGTTTTTATTTTTTATCTTGTCACTAATTAAAGATGCTATACTTTGTTTTTTCTCACTCTTATTTATTTTTCTTTTTTTGTAAGATAATTCTCCCTTAGGACCATGAGCTACACCACCACCAACAAAAATTGGAGCTTTTCTACTTGCGTGTCTAGCATTACCAGTTCCTTTTTGTGCATAAATTTTTGATGTTGGACCCGAAACTTCATTTTGCTGCTTTGTTTTAGCGTGTCTCCCTTTATAATTGGCATTAGTTTTATATAAAACTGTGTTCACTAATCTCTTATTAATCTTAGCTGAAAAAATCTTATCTAAGACTTCAATAGAACTTTTTTTACCATCTAAGTTAATTTTATCAATTTTCATTATTTTTTCTTTTTCTCTGGTGTTTTCTTAGCTAATTCTGCAGCTTTGTGCTTTTCACTAATAGTCATTTTTTTAATATTTTTAACTGATCCTTTTACAAAAATTTCAGAGTTTTTTGCTCCTGGGATAGAGCCTTTTAAATATAAAAGCTCATTTTCTAAATCAGTTTTAATAATTTCAATATTTTGCATAGTTCTTAACTTATCACCCATATGTCCAGCCATTTTTTTTCCTTTAAATACCTTACCTGGATCTTGTCTTTGTCCCGTTGAACCATGTGATCTATGCGAAATTGAAACACCGTGTGTAGCTCTTAAACCACCAAAATTGTGTCTTTTCATAGCACCTGCAAAACCTTTTCCAATAGTTTTTGATCTTGTATCCACAAATTTGACATCTTTAAAAATCTCTAATCCAAATTCATTTCCCTCTTTATAATTTTCAATGTTTTGAACTCTATATTCTTTAAGTTTTCTTTTAGCTTCAGTATTTCTTTTAGAAAAATAACCTTTCATCGCCTTTGTCAGTTTTGAATTTTTGATTTTTCCGTATCCAAGTTGAACTGCAGAGTAACCCCGTTTTTCTTTATCTATTACCTGGATTACTCTTGCTTTTTCCATTTTTAATACAGTAACTGGCACTAATTGACCAGATTTATAAAACTCTCTAGTCATTCCAATTTTTTTTCCTAATAAAGCAATCTTATTCATAATTATATTTTAATCTCCACATCAACTCCTGATGCTAAATCTAACTTCATTAAAGCCTCGACTGTTTGTGGTGTTGGTTCAATAATATCAATTAATCTTTTATGAGTTCGCGACTCAAACTGTTCTCTGCTTTTCTTGTCAATATGAGGTGATCTTAAAACTGTATATCTTTCTATTCTAGTTGGGAGTGGGATTGGGCCTTTTATAGTAGCACCAGTTCTTTTAACTGTATTCACTATTTCCTCAGTTGAAGCATCCAAGATTTTATTGTCATATGCTCTAAGTTTTATTCTTATATTTTGTTTTTCCATTTTAGCCTGCAATCTTTTTTGTTACTTCATCTTGAACATTTTGAGGTACTTTTGCGTAGTGATCAAAAAACATTGAATATTGCGCTCTACCTTGAGACATTGATCTCAAACTATTTATATAACCAAACATATTAGCTAATGGAACCATAGCTGTTATCACTGTTGCATTTCCTCTTTGTTCTTGAGTACTTATTTGACCTCTACGACTATTCAAATCACCAATAACATCGCCCATATAATCTTCTGGAGTTACTACTTCAACTCTCATAACAGGCTCTAATAATTTTAATCCACCTTGAGTACAAGCATCTTTAAAACAAGCTCTGCTTGCAAGTTCAAATGCTAAAACACTTGAATCAACATCATGGTGTAAACCGTCTAGAATTGTGACTTTGTAATCGATCATAGGAAATCCAGCTAAGATTCCACCATCAGAAACAGTCTCAATTCCTTTTTCCACTCCTGGAATAAATTCTTTAGGTATAGCACCACCTTTAATTTTACTTTCGACTGCTCTTCCTTTACCAGGCTCTTGAGGTTCTACCAATAATTTAACTTTTGCAAATTGACCTGCACCTCCACTTTGTTTTTTATGAGTATATTCAACTTCAGATGCTTTTTCGATTGTTTCTCTATAAGCAACTTGAGGAGCTCCTACATTTGCTTCTACTTTAAATTCTCTTTTCATTCTATCTACAATTATATCTAAATGTAATTCACCCATACCTTTAATTATGGTTTGACCAGACTCTTCGTCGGAAGAAACTCTGAATGAAGGATCCTCTTTAGCTAATCTTCCTAAAGCTTCTCCCATTTTTTCTTGGTCTGCTTTTGTTTTAGGTTCTACAGCTATTTCAATTACAGGATCGGGAAATTCCATAGGTTCTAGTAATACTGGATTGTCTTTATTACAAAGTGTATGACCCGTGATAGTATTCTTCAAACCAGCTAGAGATACAATGTCACCAGCATTAGCCTCTTTAATATCTTCTCTTGAGTTAGCATGCATTAATAACATTCTGCCGACTCTTTCCTCTTTTTCTTTTGATGAATTAAATACTCCAGTACCTGTTTTTATTGTACCAGAATATATTCTAATAAAAGTTAACGAACCCACAAATGGGTCATTTGCTACCTTAAACGCTAATGCAGAGAATGGTGCATTATCATCAAATTTCATTTCTATTTCATCCTCAGAACCTAATTTAGTCCCTTTTATTGATCCAATATCGATTGGACTTGGTAGATAATTGATTACTGCATCGAGTAATGGCTGAACACCTTTATTTTTAAAAGCAGATCCAGTTAATACTGGAACAAAACTAAAGTCTAAAGTTCCTTTTCTAATACATCTAATCAGATCCTCTTCTTTAATTTCATCACCATTAAGATAAGATTCCATTAATTTTTCATCTTGTTCAACAGCCATTTCAACTAACTCTGTTCTATATTTCTGAGAAATTTCTTTTAAATCATCTGGAATATCTTTGTATTCCCATTCAGCGCCAAGAGCTTCATTTTTCCAAACTTGAGCTTTCATTTTTACTAAATCAACTACACCACTTAAAGATGCTTCAATTCCGATTGGAACTTGTATAACCAACGGTTTTGCACCAAGTCTATCTCTAATCATATCTACACATCTAAAAAAATCAGCTCCAGTTCTATCAAGTTTGTTAACAAAACAAATTCTTGGAACTTTATACTTATCTGCCTGTCTCCAGACAGTTTCTGATTGGGGTTCTACACCTGCAACTCCATCAAATACAGCAACTGCTCCATCTAAAACTTTTAATGATCTTTCAACTTCAATTGTAAAATCAACATGCCCCGGAGTATCAATGATATTAATTCTATGATCTTGCCAAAAACAAGTAGTCGCTGCCGAAGTTATTGTAATTCCTCTCTCTTGTTCTTGTTCCATCCAATCCATTGTTGCAGCACCATCATGGACTTCACCAATTTTATGACTTTTACCTGTGTAATATAAAATTCTTTCTGTAGTAGTAGTTTTACCAGCATCTATA
>CVSD01000046.1 GCA_001179885.1 Candidatus Pelagibacter communis
GGCTGCTAAAATTAAAATAGCTGATAGCATTGCAACTACTCCTAAAAGTTTATCTGGGACTGATCTTAAAATTGCATAGAATGGTAACAAATACCACTCTGGAACAATGTGTGCCGGGGTAACTAGTGGATTAGCTTCAATATAGTTATCTGCATGACCTAAAATATTTGGTGTATAAAAAACAAAAAATGCAAAAACAATCATAAACATTAGTAAAGCAAAACCATCTTTTATTACAATATATGGATGAAATGGCACAGTGTCCTTTGATGGTTTTTTAATATCAATTCCGACTGGATTATTATTTCCAGGAACATGAAGTGCCCATATATGAAGAACAACTAAACCTAAAATCAAAAAAGGTATTAAGTAATGAAGTGTAAAAAATCTAGTTAAAGTAGGATTATCGACTGAATAGCCTCCCCATAACCAAGTAACTATACCCTCACCCACTAAAGGAATTGCACTAAATAAATTTGTTATTACTGTTGCACCCCAAAAACTCATTTGACCCCAGGGAAGCACATAACCTAAGAATGCAGCTGCCATCATTAATAAATAAATAATGATACCTATTATCCAAATTATTTCTCTAGGAGCTTTATAAGAACCATAAAATA
>CVSD01000047.1 GCA_001179885.1 Candidatus Pelagibacter communis
TCAGTTAAAAAAAAACCTAAATAACAAATGTTAGAAAAAAAGCTGGGCATAATTGGTGGAGGTCAGTTAGGGAGTCTGCTTTCTGTTGCTGCAAAAAAATTAGGTATAAAAACTATTGTCTATTGTGATGACATCGATGCACCAGCGCAAAATTTTTGTGATGATTTTATTTTTGGTAAATATGATGATAGAGAAAAAATTTTAGAATTTATACAGAAAGTTGACTTGATAACCTTTGAATTTGAAAATATTCCATATGAAACTTTAAATGAAATTAATAAACAAAAACCTGTTCTTCCAAAACCCTCAGTCAATAGATTAATACAACATAGAATAGCTGAAAAAGATTTTGTAAATAAACTTAATATAAGAACAACTAGATATGTTTCTATTGAAAAAAAAGCTGATATTGAAACTTTGGAAGATTTTCTACCAGGAATTTTAAAAACCACCACTATGGGCTATGATGGCAAAGGTCAATATCCAATTAATAAAATTGAAGATATAGATACCCTTAATATTGATTTTGCCAAAGGATATGTTCTAGAAAAATTGGTAAAACTTAAAAAAGAAATTTCAGTAATTGTTACTAGATTTTCTAATAACAACTATTCTATATATGAGCCCATAGAAAATACACATCAAGATCAAATACTAAAGCATTCAGTAATACCAGCTACAATAAGTAAAAAAATATTTGATCAATCAAAAGATTGGGCAACGAGAATTGCTGAAGAATTAAAATATATAGGAACTCTTTGTGTTGAATTTTTTATTGATAGAAATGAAAATTTATATGTAAATGAAATAGCTCCTAGAGTTCATAATTCTGGTCATTTAACAATAAATGCATACAACGTTAGTCAATTTGAAAACCATGTAAGGGCTGTATGTTCTTTGGAAAAAATTCAATTAAAAAAAATTTCCAATGCAAAAATGATAAATTTAA
>CVSD01000048.1 GCA_001179885.1 Candidatus Pelagibacter communis
TCTTTTATATCACTCATTAATTATTCATAATTTCTTTTTCACAGAATATTTTGGCCTCTTCAATGGTCATTGGTTTATCTAATTTTTGACTACCAGCAATACAGGCATCAATAGCTCTTTTAAAATTATGATCTTTAAAAGTAAAAATCAAATAAAGTCCTAAAATTATTAAAATGATAGTTATAATATTTTTTATTTTCATTTATTTTTCCATTTAGGTTTTCTTTTTTCTAAAAAAGCTGAAATACCTTCTTTTGCATCCATTGCCATCATATTGAAGGTCATCATCTTACTAGTAAAAGCATAAGCTTTCTTCAACGGCATCTCTAATTGCTTATAAAAAGCTTGTTTTCCAATTTTAATCGTAAGATTAGATTTTGATGCAATTTTTTTAGCTACTTTAAGAACTTCCATATTCAATTTAGATTTTGAAAAATAATCATTAATTAATCCAATTTCTTTTGCATAGCTTGCTTTGATCGGTTCTCCTGTTAACAACATCTTCATCATTGGCTTTCTATTAATTTTTCTACTCACAGCAACCATTGGAGTACTACAAAATAATCCAATATTTACACCTGGGGTAGCAAACAAAGCATCATTTGTGCTATAGGCTAAATCACAACTTGCAACTAATTGACATCCAGCAGCATAAGCAGCTCCATGTACTTTTGCTATCACTGGTTTTCTTCCTTCAACTATTTGAAGCATTAATTTCGAACAAAGATTAAATAATTTTTGATATTTATTTCTTACTTTTAAATTTTTTACTTCTTTAAGATTATGTCCAGCACTAAAACCTTTGCCTGCCCCTTCAATAATAATTACTTTTGTTTTATTATCCTTATCAAGTTTTTTAAAAACTTTGATTAAATCATTTAAATTTTTAAATGATAAAGAGTTATATGTTTTTGGCTCATTAATTGTGATAAAAGATATTCCATTAGATAAATTTTGAACCTTTATATTCATTAAAAATTCTATTTAAGCTTTCCTTCTTCTCTCATCTTAGCTCTAATTTTAGTGGCTGAAATTTTCTGTATTTCCTCAGGTAACACAATCTCCTCAATTTTATATCCTACACCTCTTCCATAACAAATATTAGTAATATTAGGCACTAACATAATTTTAAATCTTCCCTCAAATTCTGGATTCAGTTTGTCC
>CVSD01000049.1 GCA_001179885.1 Candidatus Pelagibacter communis
ACGTGTCCTAAATAAACATCCAAAAAAAATGCCTGGTATTTTCTTCAATATGTTTAAAACTTCACCTAAGACCGTGATAAAATTTTTATCTAACAAAAGTAATTATTTAGAGGATTTAAGTATAATCTTAAGAATGCCAAAAATGACTTTTATTAAAGCATTATTTTATTAAAAAAATGAATAATCGAATAAAAAAAATAAATCTAAATCATTCTTTTATATTTTTTTTATTTTGTAATATTTTTTCTTTGGTAACTTTTGTTATTAACAATTTTACAATCTCACCATTAATTTGTTTATTATTAATTTTAAGTGTTGGCATATCACATGGTTCGCTTGATAATCTTAAAGGAAAAAAACTTTTTCAAATATATGGTATTAATAATCCTAATATTTTTTACTTACTATATATTTTTATTGCTATCACAATAGTAATTCTATGGGTAGTTATACCAATGTTATCTTTGGTGGTTTTCTTGATTATAGCTTCATATCACTTTGGTAAAGAAGATACTCAATTTCTGATAGCTGAAAATTCACACTTTAATCAATTATTATTTTTAATCAAAGGTTCCTTGATAATATTAGCGCCAATGTATTTTCATTTCAATGAAACAGTTTCCATCTTTAAATTACTACTTATTGATAATGAATTTTTCTATAAATTTTTAAATTTTATAGAAACTAATAGAATTTTATTTTTTGGAATTATTTTAGTAACTCTATCAAATATTATATTATTCACTAAAAATTTTGAATTTAAAAAATTTACGATTTTTTTAGATTATTTTTCAATTTTAATTATCAAC
>CVSD01000050.1 GCA_001179885.1 Candidatus Pelagibacter communis
TGATGGGGAAAATTTAGTTCTTCATGACCTAAATAATGAAAATATCACTTTAGAATTCCAAGTATAAAAAAAAGCCCACCAATTAAAATTGATGGGCTTTAATTTAAAATTTAATTATCTTTTACTTGATGATGATATTGCTAAGTGTATCACAGCGCCTAATGATGCTCCAATTATCCAAGCATATCCTCCACCACCACCTAAGTTAGCGAAGAAGTCATCCATTCCTAAAAATAAGATGTTCGGCCAAACAGTACCAACAGCAATGTATCCTGATAGCACCCATGCTAACATTCCTTTGCCGTTGAAACCACCATTATAGTGATACTTACCATTTGGTGAGTCAGTGAATAAATCATCAACATCTAATCTTTGTTTTTTAATTATATAGTAGTCAGTAATCATTATACCAAACACAGGAGCTAAAATAGCACCTAAAGTGTTCACAAATGGAAACATTCCCATTTGAGTAATTACCGCAACCCACATACCACCAATTACAAAACCAAAAGCAGCAGTGATTAAACCACCAATTCTGAAATTAATTTTACTAGGCATTAAGTTAGCTAAGTCATAAGCAGGAGGTATAAAGTTAGCAACCATATTAATACCAACTGTAGCTGCAAAGAACGCAAATGCTGCAACTATAGTTAATACAATATTATCTACTTTAGCTACCATATCTGTTGGGCTTTCTACATATTCACCAAAAATAGCAATTGTTCCACCAGTAATCATTAAAGTAATAAATGAGAAGAAAACAACGTTACCTACTAATCCCCATAGGTTACCCTTTTTCATTTCATCTTCATTTTTAACAAATCTAGCGAAGTCACCAAAGTTAATTACTACAGCAGCAAAGTATCCTACCATAATTGAAAATACTGCTAAGAAAGCTCCAAATGAACCTAGACCCTCAAATCCACCTGATCTTGCTCCTCCAGAAAATATTTCACCAACTTCTGATAAAAGACTCCCACCAGCTTTGAACCAAATTACTATCATTAATAAAACCATCACTACATAAACAGCAGGTCCTGCAAAGTTTAAAAATCTTTTTACAAGATCTACACCTTGCCAGAATAAGTAAACTTGGAATGCTGATACAAATATAAATGACACCCACATTACACCTGTCATTCCTAAGAACATTTCGGTTCCTGGATTACCAGTTATAGCTGTGATTAAAAGCGCTACAGCAGTTGATGCTGCATAAGTTTGTGCTCCATACCAGAACATTGCCACAAGCCCTCTAGCCATTGCAGGAAAGTTTGCACCAAAAACACCCATACTTACTCGAGCGAATACTGGATAAGGAATTCCATGTTTAACACTTGGTTTTCCAGATAAATTTACTAGCCACATTATAAAAAAACCAGCAAGTATAAGTGCTGCAAATACTGCCCAACCATTTAATCCTGAAGCTATAAATAGTGATGCTGCCAAAGTATATCCAAATAAACTTTGAACATCATTTGCCCATACGTTAAAGATTTCAAACCATCCCCAATTTTTTTTATTTGATGGAGTTGGTGCTAAATCCGAATTGTAGAGCGATTTTGATCTACTCATTTTTCCTCCTTTAATTGTTGCAAGTCATAACTAAAAAAATTTGCAACTATGTATCTCCAATCAAACCGTATCTATTTAAAGGAAAATTA
>CVSD01000051.1 GCA_001179885.1 Candidatus Pelagibacter communis
TATGGAGTTGAAACAAACGTTTTTTGGGCAGTTAAATTTATCCAGGTGGATAATTTGTACAGACATCCCTCACAGTTATATGAAGCTTTCTTTGAAGGTGTTACATTATTTCTAATTCTTATTTATTTCAAAAATAAAAACTTTGCTAAAAATCCAGGTTTTATCTCAGGCTCATTTTTAATTTTTTATTCTATCTTTAGATTTTTTATAGAATTTTATAGAGTTCCAGATGAACAATTGGGGTTTTTATTATTCAATCTAACAATGGGACAAATAATAAGTTTATTTTTTTTAACATTTGGATTTTATCTAGTAATCATAAAATATGAAAATAAGAAAAAAGAATCTACCCTTAGATAAATTCATAAATTACTCCCTTTACGATAAGAAAAATGGATATTATATGAAAAAATACCCATTTGGAAAAGAAGGAGATTTTGTAACTGCTCCAAATATTTCAAGATTATTTTCTGAAATGATTGCGATTTGGGTTTTGAGTTTTTGGAAAAGTTTAGGATGTCCAAAAAAATTTAATTTAATTGAACTTGGTGCAGGAAATGGTGAAATGATGAAAATAATTATCGAAAGTTTACAAAATTTTCCATCATTTTTCAAATCCTGTAAATTTATCATTCTAGAAAAAAGTCCATCTTTAATAAAAATCCAAAAAAAAAAGTTATCTAAAACAAAAATTTTTTGGATTAAAGATCTAAAAAAAATAAAAAAAAATCAGACTATTTTTTTAGCAAATGAATTTTTTGACTCACTTGAAATAAAACAATTTACTAAAAAAAAGAATTTATGGTTTGAAAAGTTTGTATGTTTGGAAAATTATAAAGAAGCTTATTTTTTTGAAAAAAAATTTAATATGAAAAATTATGAAAAAAAAATAAAACTAAAGATATCAAAAAATCAAAATTTTATTGAATATTCTGAAGTGGGTATCAACTATTTAAAGAAAATTTCCAAGATAATTAAAGCAAATTCAGGTGGAATTCTAATAATTGATTATGGGTATTCTAAAAAAAAAATGAAAAATACATTACAGGCTATATCTAAACATAAATATTCAAATATATTAAAAAATATTGGTAATTCAGATATCACACACAATATAAATTTTAAATTATTTCAAGAAATAACAAAGTAAATAGGA
>CVSD01000052.1 GCA_001179885.1 Candidatus Pelagibacter communis
AAATATTTTATTAATTTTATATATTTTTTCCCTAACTAATGGATTTATTATTTCTAATTTATTTTTATGTTCTGAGGGAAAGTTTTTAATTTTTTTTGTATAACAAAAAATTTTCTGGCATGACCCTAAAAAAAATTTGTTTGTTCTACCTAAAACTTGATTGGGCTCTACTAAGTAAATTCTTAATTTTAATAATCTCGCAGCTAATATTACTGGAAGAGACATGTAGCCCCCGGTAGAAAATAATTTTTCAATTTTTTCAGTTTTTAATAAAAGATAGGACTTTACAACAAGTATAAAAACAATAATTAAATTAAATGGTAATAATAAAATATTATTTAATTTTGGAGTATTGATAATCTTATAATTGTAGTCTTTTTCTAAATATTTTAATCCTCTTTTGTCACTTGAAATGATAATGTTTGCCTCTTTTGCCAAATGCTCAAAAAGTATTGTTGCAGGAATTACATGTCCTCCTGATCCCCCTGTAGAAATTAAATAATTTTTGTTCATACTAATTTACTTTTGTTTTGGTCAAATTTAAAATTATTCCAGATAATATAGAAATACTTATTATTGATGAACCCCCATAACTTATAAATGGTAATGTCATCCCTGTTGTGGGAAATAATCTTATATTAACCCCTACATGTATCATTGTTTGCATTAAAATTAGACTTATAGATCCTACTAAAATTAATTTTACTTTTTCATCATTTTCTAAATAAACTTTTTTAAAAACTGAGTAAATAAATAATAAAAACAAGAATAAAATTAAAATTATGGCAATAACACCAAACTCTTCAGATATAACAGAAATAATATAATCTGTATGAGCTTCTGGCACTCTATTTTTTAATGTTCCTTCACCTATGCCTTTACCAAAAAAACCTCCACTTGTTATTGATTCAAGAGCTTTATCTGATTGAAAATTATAAGTACCACTCTCGGAGTCAAAAAAAGATATTAATCTATTTTTTATGTATTCAAATTTTGTTACAAAAAAAATTAAATAAAAAAATACAATAATCAAAGATGAAAATAAAAAAATTAAAAAAAATATACTTACGCCAGATGTAAAAATTAAAATTGACCAGCTAAACAAAACTAAAAGTGTTTGTCCTATATCAGGTTGTAGAGATAATAATAAGGCTATACCTAATGTAACAAGAAGGGAAAAAGAATATTTAAATAAAATATTAGTATATTTTTGACTACATAAAATTAAGCTGATAAAAATTATTAAAAAAGGTTTAACCAATTCAATTGGTTGAAACCTTGGTAATAAATATAGATCTATCCATCTCTTAGATCCTTTAACCTCAGTACCAATTAAAGGCACTAATAATAAAAAAGTTAATGAAAATATAAAAACTATAATTGAATATTTAAAAAGTTTATTTTGATCTATTGAGGAAAAAATAAAAATTATAATTATTCCCAACATTATAAATACTAAATGTTTAAAGAAAAACGAATAATCGTTAGTATCCAATTTATCTGACACGATTAATGATGTTGATACTAATGAAAAAAATAAGCCAATTAAAAATAATAAGATAATTAGAGAAAATATGAATTTATCAATATTTTTCCACCAACCATAGTATAGTCTATATAATAAATTTTTACTTTGCATCTAAATATTGCTTAATCAATTGATTAAAGTGATAACCTCTATCCTCGAAATTTTTAAAGCTGTCAAAGGATGCTGCACAAGGACTAAATAAAATTAAATTTTTTTTTAATTTTTCATTTTTAACTAATTTGAACACATTTTTTAAAGCATCTTTTAAATTATTAAAGTTTTCAAATTTAACTTTATTTTTAAGTTGTTTATTGAAAAAATTCTTATTTTTTCCATAAACAAAAGCTTTTACATTTTTAAAATCTCTCTTTTTTAAATTAAGTTTATCTCCTTTTTTGAAAATTCCTCCTAATAACCATAAAATATTTGATTTTGACTTTAGAATGTTAATGCTTGATGCAAAACTAGTAGATTTTGAATCATTAATAATTGTTAAATATTTATTTTGAAAAATAATCTGTTGACGATACTTTAAACCTTTAAATTTTTGTATAGTTTTTAAAAGCAAGTGTTTTTTTAATTTTAATTTTTTAGATATTTCCAAAACAAAAGATAAATTTTCTCTGTTTGAAACTGACAAAAAATAATTATTTTTTATTTTTTTGTAAAAACTATAATTTTTTTTAGTATCAACTTTTATAATTTTACTATTAAATTTTTTTGAATTTATTTTTCTTTTGATAAATTTGTCATCCTTCTTTACATAAGCAAAGCTTTTTTTTGATTGAGAATCAATTAGTTTAAATTTTGCATTAATATAATTTTTTAAACTTTTGTGTCTTTCGATATGATCAGCACTAATATTCAAAATAATTGCATATTTAGAGCCAAATATTTTACTATAATCTAATTGATAAGAAGA
>CVSD01000053.1:0-2500 GCA_001179885.1 Candidatus Pelagibacter communis
TCACCTCATAATGTAAATGGGGTCCAGTAGATTTTCCAGTTGAGCCAACATAACCAATTATTTGAGCTTGTTTTACTCTTACCCCCTTCCTAATGCCTTTAGCAAATTTAGACATGTGTGCATAAACTGTTTGATATGTAGAGTTATGTTTAATCACCACACAATTTCCTCCACCACCACACCATCCTGCTTTTTTTATTACACCATCACCTGATGCCATTATCGGAGTCCCCATTGGCGCTGCAAAGTCAGTTCCTTTGTGCATTTTGTTAAAACCATCTATAGGATGTTTTCTCATTCCAAAAGATGAGGATAATCTTGCACCATTGATGGGTGTTTTCATTAATGCTTTTTGAACACTCTTTCCACTTTTGTCATAATGGCCTTCACTTTTTTTTGAGTCAAAATAATATAGTGAATTATCTTCACCACTTAATTTTAAATTTGCATAAAGAATATTTCCAGACTCTATAATGTTTTTTTTATCATCTGAAAAAACTTCGTACATAATTTGATAACTATCTCTTTTTCTAATATCTCTTTGAAAATCTACCTGAAAACCATAAATTCTAGCAAACTCCACAATTATACTTGAAGGAATTTTTTGTTTTTTAGCTGACTTATATAGGCTTTCTAAAATGACACTTTCACTATAAACAATAGTTTTATTTAATTTTGTAACAACAATTTTTTGATCAAATTTATTGGTCCCCTTTTTTTTACTTAAATAAATTTTTTCTGTGTTTGAGACTTGAAATACGAATTCTTTAATTGAATAGTTAGTTTGATCAATTGTAAATTGAAATTTTTGATCGATACTTAATCTATTTAAATTAATTTTTTTACTTAACTCATTTTTTATTTGTTTTATTTCTGAATTTTCTACTGAATACTGTTCTAAAATTTTATCAAAAGTTTCCCCAACATTAATTCTATGTTCAATTTTTTTAAACCTAGGCTCTAAATTATTTAATATTTGATCGAATGATTTTTTGAAGTACACGTTATTTAATAAATTTGTGTAGTTATCCAAAATTTTTTTTTTATTATAATTATAATAAGATGTGAAAACTATAGTGAGCAATATAAGTAAACTTAGTACTAATACTTCTATATTTTTAGATATTTTTAACTTTAGTTTTTTAAGCATTTAAAATTACTAAGGGGTTATTATTAGTTAAGGATTTTGTAAAAATCAAAAAAAAACCTTAAAAAATGTGGTTTTTTGTTGCAATTTTTATTCTTAAACGCTTGATTTCCTATGATTTTAGCCTATAAGCATCGAACTTTCTCAACAAAATAATTGTTAGACAATATATTTTAGTGAGGATTATTGAGCCTTTTTGGCCCAATTAGCTATTTAAACTGTAAAAATTTAAGAAGAGAAGTGTGGACGGTTAAGGTTACCAAAATTTGTCGTACACACTTCAACATTATATAAATTTTATTCTTAGAATTTATATAGAAGCTAGTGTGCGCCGTTTTTAAACTTGAGAGTTTGATCATGGCTCAGAACGTACGCTGGCGGCACGCCTAACACATGCAAGTCGAACGAAGTAGCAATACTTAGTGGCAGACGGGTGAGTAACATGTGGGTATCTACCCTTTGGCCTGGAATAACACGAGGAAACTTGTGCTAATACCGGATAAGTCTTTACGGAGAAAGCTTTATGCACCATTGGATGAGCCCGCACTTGATTAGTTTGTTGGTAGGGTAATGGCCTACCAAGACTGTGATCAATAGCTGATTTGAGAGGATGATCAGCCACATTGGGACTGAGACACGGCCCAAACTCCTACGGGAGGCAGCAGTGGGGAATCTTGCACAATGGAGGAAACTCTGATGCAGCGATGCCGCGTGAGTGAAGAAGGCCCTTGGGTTGTAAAGCTCTTTCGTCGGGGAAGAAAATGACTGTACCCGAATAAGAAGGTCCGGCTAACTTCGTGCCAGCAGCCGCGGTAATACGAAGGGACCTAGCGTAGTTCGGAATTACTGGGCTTAAAGAGTTCGTAGGTGGTTGAAAAAGTTGGTGGTGAAATCCCAGAGCTTAACTCTGGAACTGCCATCAAAACTTTTCAGCTAGAGTTTGATAGAGGAAAGCAGAATTTCTAGTGTAGAGGTGAAATTCGTAGATATTAGAAAGAATACCAATTGCGAAGGCAGCTTTCTGGATCATTACTGACACTGAGGAACGAAAGCATGGGTAGCGAAGAGGATTAGATACCCTCGTAGTCCATGCTGTAAACGATGTGTGTTAGACGTTGGAAATTTATTTTCAGTGTCGCAGCGAAAGCGATAAACACACCGCCTGGGGAGTACGACCGCAAGGTTAAAACTCAAATGAATTGACGGGGACCCGCACAAGTAGTGGAGCATGTGGTTTAATTCGAAGATACGCGCAGAACCTTACCAACACTTGACATGTTCGTCGCGACTTTAAGAGATTAAAGTTTTCGGTTCGGCCGGACGAAACACAGGTGCTGCATGGCTGTCGTCAGC
>CVSD01000053.1:7500-62813 GCA_001179885.1 Candidatus Pelagibacter communis
TATCTTGTGGCAATGATTTAAATCAAATAAAGATAATAATTTCATTAATAGAACTTTATCTAAAAAAAAAGGGGTTATTTATTGGAGTTGATTTGTACTCTAAAAGCTCATCATATTTTAAAAATAAAGTTAACAATAAAATTTCGAAAAAAAATTACTTCTCATTTAATTCAGGGCCTTTTGCAGGAATGGGGAATATATTTTTCTTTAGTTTTAATGATATTAAAAAAAAATTTAAAAATTTTAATATTATTGATTTGAATGAAAAAAAAATTTCGAATTATAAATCAATTAAAAAAAATATATTTGCTTCATGGACGCTAGTCGCAAAAAAAAGATAACAATTGTAGGTGGGGGAATAATAGGTTGCCTCATAGCAATACATTTTAAAAAAAAAAATTATGAAGTAACAATTTTAGAGCAAAAAAAATATCTAGGCGGTGTGTTAAGAGATTATGAGATAAAAAATGATTTTTTTTTCAGGGGTTGTCAATATTTAGAAAATGGTATTGATTGGATAGATCAACTTAAAATGATCTCGAGAGAAAAATTTAATAGTTTTAAATATAATTATGCATCTAATAATATTTTTAATGAAGAAACTTTATTAAAAAAAGATCTCGCTGTACCAATATTCAAATTCAAAAATATCTCAAAAAAAAAGTTTAAATTAAACAATACTAAAAATTCGTCTTTAGTTGATAAAATTTCATTTTTTCCAAAAGAAATTAAAAAAAAATTAATCAATTTCATCAAAAATTGTGGACTGGATCCAAAAGAAATTCATTACGATTGTGCTCAAAATTTACAAATATCAAGAATAAATATTTTAAATTCAGATTTAGAGTTAATGAAATTAAAGAGCGATAAATCAATTTTTGATGAGAATTTAGCTGTTTCAAGAAAAATAAAAAAAGCAAATGATTTATTTTATTCAACACCCTTAAATGGATATAGTAAAATGTTTGATAAAATTTTATTAAATTTAAAAAAAATGGGTATTCAAATTATATTGAATACGAAAGTAGAACCTGTCTGGATTGAAAATAAATTAATTTTGAAATATGATGAAAAAAAAATATCTGACTCACTTATATTTTGGAGCGGGAACCCTACAAATTTGATTTATAATTTTAATAAAAAAAAAATAAAGTCAAATATTTTTAAAACATTACAGATAAGTGCAAATATTTCTTCTCATTATAAAAAAAATTTTTTTCTTCAAAATTTTTCCGATAAAAGTAAAATTCTGAGAATTCAAACATACATTCTAAGAAAAAAAAATAAAATTGGAGTAGAATGTCTTTTTACAAATAATCCTTCTAGCAACATATTAAATGAATCAAGAAAAATTTTGTCTAAATTAAAAATAAATTTTAAAATATTTGATAAAACAATAGTTAAGTATCCATTACCTAGATTTGATGTTTATACGGTATCTGACCAAAAAATTATAAATGAATTTCAAAATAAAACAAAAAATTCAAATTTGCTTTACTCACCCTGGTTAATTTATGGAAGAAGAAAAAAAATTGAGAAAATAATTGATTTTTTGGTTAGAAAAAAAATTTATTAATTTTATGAAAAGTCTATTTTTAACAGATATCGAGAGTTCTGAAATAAAAAATTCAAATGATGTTTTGTTCTTGGGAAATTGGGTGAAAGAAAATCATGTATTTGAAAAAAAATTAAACGAAAATTATGAAATTTTTGACTCAAAGATTTTTAATAAAAAAAAGATTTATGAAATTGATCAATATTATAAAAAATTTAAGTTATCAGTTTTTGATAATTTGATTGGTCAACTCAATATTTACCATGGTAGAGATTATAGTAAAAGATACTGGCAAATTATTTTAGAACCTTGGTATACTCATTTTTTTGAGACAATCTTATATAGATGGAAAATTGTAGAAGGAATAATAAATTCAAAAACATATTTAAATTCAAAATTTATTGATTTTATAAATGATCCCATATTTTTTGACTATGATCATTTCATTGATGAAGCGTGTTCAGATGACCATTATAATCAATACTTGTTTCAAAAAATGATTAATTATTTGAATATAAATAAGAATATTAAAATTGTTTATGGACCAAAATATGAATTCAAAATAAAAAAAAAGAAAATTAAAAAAAATTTAAATTTTTTTAACTTTTTTTTTTCAAAACTTTTTAAATCAAAAAAATATTATTTTGATTTAAGTATTGGAATTAAGAAATATGTTTTTTTAAATTTATTTCTTAAAGATTTTCCTTTTAAGGATAAAAATACATTTTCAAAAAATAAGAATAATATTTTATTTAACAAAATGTCACCTATTAATCTGGAAAAAAGAAATAAAATTAAAATTTCTTTAAACCCAAACTCAGAATTTGAAAAATTTTTTTTGAGCATTATTAAATTACAAATCCCAATCTCTTTTTTAGAAGATTTTAAAAAAATAAATGAATATTTAGAAAAAGAAGTTATTTTTAAACCAAGATGCATTATAAGTGATATGAATTACGCATCAAATACAACCTTTAAAATTTGGCTAGCAAACTCTCACTTGAATGGCACCAAAATTATAATAACAGATCATGGTGGTTCATATGGTTTATTAAATGGTGAATTTATAAATGAACAAATTTCAGATAGGTCTTTTAGATATTTTAGATCTAAGTTTGAGAATAGTTTACATGTTCCAGTAATTCATAAATTACAAAAAAGAAAAAAAAACTTTTTGAGTAAACTTTTAATTATTTCTTATAGTGTACATAAATATCCACATTATGTAACAACTTTACCTGTCTCTGGTCAGGTTTTGGACCAAATTACGATGGTTAAAGATTTTTATGAAAATTTACCAAAAGATATTAAAGAAAATTTTTTTATTAGACCTTATCAAATTAAAGGATGGAATTTCAATAATAGATATAAGGATATATTTAAAAATAAGGTTTTAATAAAAAAAAAAGATTATGTAAATGTTTACCAAAATTCAAAAATAATTATTTCCACATATCCCAAGACTTCATTTTATGAATCTTTTTTATCGGGTCCATCTATTTTATTAACAAATTTAAATTATTTTAAAATAAAAGATGATTTTGATGAACTTCATGATGTACTAAAAAAAAATAACATGCTATTTGAAAGTAGTTTAGATGCATCTAATTTTGTAAAAAAAGTATGGGATGATGTTGATGATTGGTGGTACTCTAAAGATGCTCAAAAAGCATTGGAAGTTTATAGATCATATTTGGCTTATGAAAAAAGAAATAGCCTAAAATACTGGGCTGATTTAATAGAAAAAACTTAAAGTGATTTTTTTCTTTAGGTTTTTAATTTAAAAGGTTATGAAAAAAACTTTTAAAAACACAAATTAAGAAAATGAATTTTTTAAAAAAAAAAAATATTTTTGGATTAAAATCTCCGTATTTTATTGCAGAGATTGGTGTCAATCATGGATGTTCTATGTCTTTGGCAAAAAAACAAATTCTTTTAGCAAAGAAAAATGGTGCACATGCAGTAAAATTTCAATCCTATAAAGCTGAAACCATTGCCTCTGTTCATAGCCCCTCATATTGGGATAAAAAATTTAACAAAACATCAAATCAATATGACCTGTTTAAAAAATATGATAAGTTTAATTTTAAAGAATATTTCATATTATCAAATTTTTGTAAAAAAAATGGTATAGATTTTGCTTGTACACCATTTGATTTGGAGGCTGTAAGATTTTTAAAGCCGTTAATGAAGTTCTTCAAAATTGCGTCTGCTGACATAACAAATGTTCCTTTACTTCAGGAAGTTGCTAAAACAAAAAAACCAGTAATTTTAAGTACTGGAGCTTCAAATATAAGTGAAATTAGAAATGCTTTAAAAATTTTAAAAAAAAATGGATCTAAAGAAATTATTATTTTACACTGCATATTAAATTACCCAACATCAGACAATAATGCAAATTTAAACATGATTAAAGATCTAAAATTTAACTTTAAAAAACATATCATTGGATATTCAGACCACACTTTGCCAGACAAAGAAATGTTAAATTTAACCTTATCTTTTTTAATGGGCGCTAAGGTAATTGAAAAACATTTTACACATGATAAAAAAATAAAAGGTAATGACCATTTTCATTCACTGGATGGAAAAGATTTAAATAACTTTTTTAATAAAATTTTAAAAGTAAATAAAATTTCAGGATTGAGTAAAAAGATTGCAATACCTAGTGAAAAGATATCTAGAATAAATGCTAGAAGAAGCATTGTCCTAAATATAGATGTAAAAAAAAAAGAAGTTATAACAAATAAAAATATTACAACCAAAAGACCTGGAACAGGTATAACTGCTGATAACTGGAACAAGGTTTTAGGAAAAAGGTTTAGAAGAAACCTAAAATCAGATCATATTTTAAAATGGGGAGATATTACAAGCTAATTTATTTCTATATTTTTAGAATATTTTGAATTTAACATTTTTAGTCTAGGATTTTTATCTAAGATATTTAATATATTTTTTAGATTAATTTTTTTATTTTTATTTTTCTTAAATATTTTTCTAATTAATTTTAGATCTTCTTTAAAGTCTAAAGTTAATCTTATGTCTGGTCGATGAAATCTTTTAGTTGCTAGATAATTATAAGTTTTGAATTTTTTAATATTTTTTAAATAATAGTAGCATGTGTGCTCTCGTTTTTTTTTTTGTATTTTAGAAATTTTTAATAAACTTTTTAATGAAAAAATTCTTATATCTGTGCCTATTGGAAAACTTCTAATAATAGAATTTGAAACAAAATCAAAATTTTTTTTTAAATAAATATTAATCATGTTTTTCATTACATCCAAATCGATTAAAGGGTTATCGGCTGTTAGTTGAACAATATGATCAATTTGATAAAGTTTTGCTGCTCTACTAACTCTTTTAACAAGGTCATTTACTGGACCTCTATAAATATTGATACCTTTTTTTTTTGCAATTTTTTCAATTATATCATCTTGTTTTAATTTTGTAGTAGCAATTATTTTTTTTATTTTTTTAAAATTTTGAATTCGATCAATTAAAATTTCTAAAATTGTTTTATTATTAATTTTTTTCAAACATTTTGAAGGAAGTCTTTTTGATCCAGTTCTAACTTCTATAATAATACCTAGTTTTTTTCTCATTTAAGGTTGGTTTATTGTTAATTCAATTTTAATACTAATTTTTATTTTATATTTGCATTTATTTATTAATTAATTAAACATAAACTTTATTTAATTTATAATTATCAATTTGTCATTTTTTAATTTTTTATGAGTATTAATATAGGCATAAACGGTTTTGGAAGAATAGGTAGAGTAATTGCAAGAATATTATCAACAAAAAAAAAATTTAAGATTGTTTTAATTAATGAAATCGATGAAGATGTAAATAATTTAGCCTATTTATTCAAATATGATTCTCACTATGGAAAATTTAATGGATCTGTATCAACAAATAAAAAAACAATTAAAATTAATAAGAATAAAATAGATATAACAAACATCGAAAAAGTAGAAAATATTCCCTTGAAAAAAAAAAAAGTTGATATTTTAATAGATGCGTCTGGTGTCGACACAAATGTTAATTCAGCAAAAAAAGTTTTAAAACAAGGTGTGAAAAAAGTAATTGTAACCCATTCGCCTAAAAAAAATGTAGATTTTACAATGATAATGGGAGTAAACGAAAAAAAATATAAAAATGATATTCATAATATAATTAGTAGCAGTATATGCGATGCTACAGCCATTGCTCCAGTATTAAATCAAATTGAAAAAAACTGGGGAATTGAAAGTGGTTTTATAACGACGCTACATTCAAGACTCTCATACCAAAATTTATTAGATGGATCTGTTAGATCAATATCCAGTCCTGGTCATAAATGGAAAGATTATTCTTTAGGCAGAAATAGCATGGCAAGTTTAATTCCAAAAAAAACTACTGCAGTTGATGCAGTCATTAGGACTATACCGTGTTTGGAAGGTAAGTTAGCAGGTTTATCTTTTAGAGTGCCTACAGCTATAGTTTGTGGATCTGATTTGACTATAAAATTAAAAAAAAATGTTAGCCTTTTAGAAGTAAAAAAATTTTTAAATTTAACGGCAAAAAAAAATAGTAAAATTTTTGAATTTCAAACTGAACCTTTGGTTTCTATAGATCATTTAAAAACAACAAAATCATCAATAATTGATTCTAATTATATTGATGTTTTAAATTCTGACCTACTAAAGCTAGTCATATGGTATGATAATGAATGGGGTTATGGAAATAGAGTAGTAGATATATTAAATTATATTACTACAAAAAATAGAAATTAGCTTTATGAAAGAGTATGATTTTAATTTTTTTGATTATTTTAAACCACCATTAAAAAATAAAGTTATTGGTTTAGCATTTAATTACAAAAGCCTTGTTGGTAAAGAAAACAAAAGTCAAGAACCTTTAATATTTCTAAAGTCAAGCACTAGCTTGATTTTTAATAATGAAGAAATAATTTATAATAATTTTTTTAAAAAAGTTTGGATAGAAGCTGAGCTATGCATTATAATTGGAAAAGAGGGTAAGAATATTAAGTCTAAAGATGCAAAAGAACATATTTTAGGATATACTTGTGGAAATGATGTTACTGCAGAAAATATTTTGAATAGGGATTGGCATTTAGCAAGATCAAAAGCTTCTGATACATTTGCCCCGATAGGACCAAAAATTATAAATGATATAGATACTTCAAATTTGAGAATTCAATCATTTATTAATGGAAAAAAAACACAAGACAGCACAACAAATGACAGAATATTCAATGATTTTGAATGTGTGGAGCTAGTATCAAAATTTTTTAAATTAATTCCAGGAGATATTATTTTTACTGGTACTCCTGCTGGAGCTACAGATGCTATAGTTAAACCAGGAGATGAAGTAACCATCGAAATAGAAAAAATAGGAAAAATAACTAATTCAATTAAAAGCTAATATTTGATGAGACAGGTAATAGTTATTCCAGCAAGAATGAAAGGAACTAGACTACCAGGAAAGCCCTTAATAAAAATTCTAAACAAACCAATGATTCAACATGTTTGGGAAAGATGTGAGCAAGTTATTAAAAGAGATGATATTTATGTTGCAACAGAAGATCAAGAAATAAAAAATTTTTGTCAAAAAAATAATATAAAATGTATTATTACCAAACCTGCAGAAACAGCTATTGATCGAATAAAATTATTTAGTGATGAGGTTGAAGCAGACTCTTATATAAACGTTCAAGGCGATGAACCAATTGTAAATATAGATGATATAAAGTCTCTTTTGGACTATAATCTTAAATTTCCAGATAGGGTTGTATTTGGTAAGACAAATGCTAATGAACAAGAATTTTATGATTTTTCTAAAGCGAAAGTTGTTTGTGAAAAAAATGGAAGATTGCTTTATTCATCTAGAGCAGGAATACCATTAACCAACAAAGGAAAATTTTTTCAGGCAGAGAGGGCAATTTGGCTATATGCATTCAACAAAATTTCTTTGAACAAATATTTTCAAAATTCTGGAAAAACTAATCTAGATCAAATTGAAGATAATGAAATAATTAGATTTTTAGAAATTGGTGTACCAGTTTATTGTATTGATATGATTGGAGATAGTTGGGCTGTTGATGAAAAAAAAGATATAGAAATTGTAGAAAATAGAATAAAAAGTTATGAAAAAAAAATATAAAGTAGTAATTACTGATTATTTTAAAGACTCAATTATAGAAAAAAAGATATTTGGTAACAAAGCAGATATTATTTGCTTAGATCAAATTGAAGAAGGCAAACTAACAGATGATATCAACGATGCTGATATTTTGTTAGTTTGGCATACAGAAATTAGTGAAAAAACTTTAGTAAGACTTAAAAATTGTAAAGCAATTATTAGATATGGTGTGGGTATTGATAATATAGATATTAAAAGTGCAAGATTAAAAAATATTGATTGTGCTAATACTCCTGATTATGGCATTACAGAAGTTGCAGATACAACTTGTTCCATGATTTTAAATTTGGCTAGAAAAATTAATTTATATAATTTTAAGTGCAAGAAATACAAAAATGACTGGCAAGAAAATGTATTGGGTGAAAACCTTGAAAATCCCGTTAAGAGACTTAATGAACATAAGCTTGGAATTATAGGGCTAGGCAGAATAGGATCGTTAGTATCAAAAAGAATGAAAGAATTTGGATTAGAAATAGGATTTTATGATCCCTATGTTGAAAAAAATCAAAATGAATTTTCTTTTTTAAAAAAATTTAATTCAATCCAAGAACTGATCAATTTTTCTAGTATTATATCTGTAAATTGTGTTTTAAATAATGAAACAAAATCATTAATAAATTCATCTTTGATTAAAAAGATGAATGATAATACAATTTTAGTTAATACAGCTAGAGGAAAGATAATTGAAAATTTAGACTGTTTAATGTTTGGATTAAAGTCTAAAAAAATTGGGGGATTAGGTTTGGATGTTTTACCTGAGGAACCACCAAATTTTAATGATGAATTAATTAATGCTTGGATTAATGAAAAACACCCAGATCATTCTAAAATAATTATTAATCCACATTCCGCTTACTATTCAAGTAAATCGGTTATAGATATGAGAGAAAAAGCTTCTATAAATGCATTAAGAGTCTTGAATGGGGAAACAATTTTAAACAAAGTAAATTAAAATGAAGAAAGCAATTGTAATAGGTTTAGGAGGTATGGGTCAAAGATATATAAAAGCCCTAAATATATTGAACTATAAATTGGTAGGCATTTGTGATCAGAAAAAAGAAAAACTTGAAAAATTTAATAATATTTCTTGTTTAAAAAAAACAAAATATAAAGATTTATTAAAATTAGATGCTGATATTGTATGCATATCATCTAATACGTCCTCTAGAGAAAATATAATAAGAGATTTTTTTATTAAATCAAAAATCAATAAAATATTAACAGAGAAACCTCTTGCAACATCTTATGAGAAAAGCTTAAAAATTTTAAGATTAATAAATAAAAATAAAAAAAAAAGAATTTTAGTTAATACTTTCAGGAGTCTTTCACCAAACTTCAAAAAAATTAAGAAAATTTTTTTAAAAAAAAAAGAAATAATTACTCATATCTCAATTATATCTCCTTCAGCTGGTCTTGGGAATATGGGATCAATTTTTTTTGATTTATGTAATTATTTCTTAGATGAAAAAACGATATCTGTCAGCTGTCAAATAGATAAGACTGGCACAATTAATCCTAGAGGTAAACAATTTAAAGATCCTGGTGGTTATGGAATTGTAAAATATGATAATAATAAAAAAGTATTTTTTGATTTGAGTGAAAATACATCCATGCCATATCAAATAATTTTAAAAAGTAAAAATTTAGAGGTTTATATAGATGAGATAAATAAAGAATTTATAATAAAGGAGAGACCGGAAAAACTTAAAAAAAAACCTACATATTATTACCTTTATAAACCCAACAAGAAAAGATTATTAAAAATGCAAAATTATGATGTAGTTGAATTAACAAAATATTCAATAAATGAATTGTTTAAAAGAAAATTTAAAAATAACATCAATCAATCAGTTAAAGCAATGGAAATAGTTTTTGGGTGCCATGCTTCAAAAAAAATAGAAAAAAATATAAGTTTTCCTTTAAAAAAAAGACATCATAAAATTAATATTAATTTCCCATAGATAATGAACAAAAAATTAAATTTTAAAATGATGAAGTGGGCTAAAGACTTATTTCCAATATGTAGAAGTCTTACTGGAGAAGGAAATAGAAAAACTTTGAGATATTTAAAAAAAATTAATAAAAATTTTAAAATTAAAAACTTCAAATCCGGAGAAAGGTTTTATGACTGGAAGATACCTCTTGAGTGGAAAATAAAAGATGCGTATATTCAAGATAAATTTGGATCAAAAATTGTTGATTTTAAAAAAAATAATCTTTATGTCTTAAACTATTCAATTCCAATAAAAAGAAAGTTAAACTTCTCAAGACTTAAAAAAAATATTTTTACCTTAAAAAAGAGCCCATCACTAATACCTTATACAACATCTTATTACAAAAATAGATGGGGTTTTTCTATGGAATATAAAAAGTTTAAAAGATTAAGAAACAATCAAAAATTTGATGTATTAATTGATAGCAAACATTTTAAAGGTAAAATGGATTATGCTGAACTAGTAATAAAAGGAAAAAGTAAAAAAACTATTTTAATTTGTTCATATATTTGTCACCCATCGCTAGCAAATAATGAACTTTCAGGACCATTAGTATTGACTGCTCTTTCTAAAATCTTAAAACCCTCAAAGTATACAATTAAACTATTATTAATCCCTGAAACAATAGGTGCGATAGCATATATTAATAAAAACATAAATTTTTTAAAACAAAATCTAGTAACAGGAATAAATATTTCATGCGTAGGGGATAAAGGAAAATTTTCTTTAATATCATCACTTAATGAAAATACATATGCAGATAAAGTATGTCTAAGGATTTTGAAAAATAAAAAATTTAAGAAATATTCTTTTTTAGACAGGGGTAGCAATGAAAGGCAGTTTGGTTGTCAAAACTTAAACTTGCCTTTTGTAACTATTTGTAGGAGCAAATTTGGAGACTATAAACAGTATCATACATCTGCTGACAATTTAAAACTTTTGACTGAAAAAAATCTTAGAGAAAGTGCTTTTTTAATAAAAGAGATTGTTGACGAAATCCAAAAAAACAAAATATTTTTAAAGCAAACAACATGTGAACCTTTTTTAACTAAATATAATTTGGTAAATTTAATTGGTGGACCCCAAAAAAAAAAATATTTTGAAGAAGTTCAAAATATAATTGCTTATGTGGGAAAAGACTTTGATATTAAAGAATTAAGTTTAAAATTAAAAATAAATTTTAAAAAAATTTTTAAGATTATGATGCATTTAAAAAAAAAGAATATCTTAAAAGAATTTATATAAATTTAATTTAGAATTTTATTTATTATTTTAAAAAAAATTTGATTATTTTCATCAAATTGGATAACTTTTTTTAATTTTTTAAATTCTTTAATCCACTCATTTTTTTTTCCTTTTATTACAAAATTAAATATTCTTTTGAATTCCTTAGGACTATTTTCTACAGTCCAATATTTTCCATTTTTATTTAAGTTTTCATTCCAACCGAACTTTCTTGTAGATAATGGATAAGAATTTGGTGTATTACCTATGAAACCAGTTCTTCCACCTCTTGCTAAATTTTCGAGGCCCAAAGTAGAGTCAATTGCAAAAACATATTCAAACTTGTCTAACAATTTGTAGGTTTCTCGTTTATCACTTGCAGGAAAATAATTAAATTTAATTTCTTTTAGATTTTGTTTATAGTAGTCTTCTTCAATTATTCCTGCTATACCAAAATTTTTTCCAATTATATTTATTTTCAGATTATTTTTTCTAGAATACATCGCTAACCACTTAAGAAAAAAATTAAAATTTTTATTATAATATCCCCATGTTAAATTGGATGCATAAATTTGATTTTCTTTAAGAGCTCTAAAACTTGAAATAAAACATATTTCCTTGATTTTTTTTTTTAATGTTTTTTTTTGAAAATTATTTTTAAAAGAACCTATTGAACGAATAGTTCCATTTATAAATGAATTATATTTAATTCCATAAAAATCATTGATAACAAACATAAAATCGACTGTGTATTTTTTTTTCTTTTTTTTCTTAGTAAAATTTTTTCTATAAAAATTATCAGCAAAAAAATGACATCTCATTCCCGGTTGTATAAATATTGTTTTAGCTTTTATATTTTCTTTTAACATCCAGAATTTTTTTGAGTTATCAATCAATGACAAAACAATTTTAGGATCAGATTCATTAATATAATGTTTATAATATTCCTGAGAGTTTATTTTGAAATTCATTAGACACTTAAATAAAATAAAAATATTTATTTTTTCAAAGTTAGTGTGAATAACTTCAAAACCTACATCAGCTAAATATCTTTTAAAAAATTTTGAATTTATTCTTTTAAATCCTAAATTGTTAAATCCCAAAATTTTACATTTATTTGGTCTTCTAAATATCCATTTTGCTTTAAAAAATTTAAATAATAAATTGAAAAAATTATTCATTAAATTGTTCTATTTTTTAAAGATTTGTTTCTTGTTATTAAACTTATTAAACATCTAAAATATTCATATAATCTAAAAACTATAAAAATGGTATATAAAACAATATTTCTTTAATCTGCCATATTTTACAATTAGATAAGTAAATACTTTATTAAATTTGTAGAATTATTAATAAAAATTGTTAAAGAAATGATTTAATCAAACTTATAAATTTATATTTAAATTGTGAAAAAAGATTTAACAAAAAAAATTGTGTTTATTACTGGTGCGGGGAAAGGTATCGGAAAATCATTAGTGACTAGTTTACTTGAAAGTGGGGCATATGTTTATGCTTTAACAAAATCTAACAAAACTTTAGATGATTTAAAAAAAAATAAAAACTTAAAGATATTTTATGGAAACGTAAATAATTTACAACTTATTAAAAAAATTTTCAATTTTTCAAAAAAAAATAAAAGGTTAATAAATTCGGTTGTGAATAATGCTGGTATGAGACAACGAAAAAAATTTGAAAAAATATCTTCACAAGACCTTGAGGATATTTTTAAAGTCAATTTTTTTTCTATTTTTAAAATAATGCAAGAATTTGCAATATATTCAAAAAAAAATAAAATTAAATCCTCAATAGTAAATATAGGTTCAATTGTTGGAGAAAATGGATTTAAAGAACTATCTGGCTATGCATCTACTAAAGGAGCGTTAAAAAGTTTAACAAAATCTTTTGCAATTGAATATGCAAAAGAAAATATAAGAGCGAATATTATAAATCCAGGATTCATTAAAACGTCATATTATGATGATTTCAAATCAAAAAAAAAAAAATTATATAATTGGACTTTAAAAAAAACTCCTATGGGTAGATGGGGAACTTCTTCTGAAGTTGTAAGTTTAATTGAGTTTTTGATTTCTGATGAATCAAGTTATATGACTGGTGCCACAATTAATGTTGATGGAGGTTGGTTAAGTTCATGAAAAATAAAAAAAAAATTTTGGCATTAATTCCTACTAGACTTAACTCTAGAAGATTACCAGCTAAAGCACTATTACCTATAAATAATTTACCATTAATTATGCATGTTTATAAAAGAGTAAAATTATCTAAAAAAGTTGATGATGTAATTATATGTTGTGATGACAAAAAAATCTCTAAAGTGGTCAAAAAATTTGGTGCCAATGTTATGCTTACGTCAAAGCATCATCAAAATGGGACAGATAGAATTTGTGAGGGATATAAAAAAATAAAAAAAAATTATGACTTAGTTTTAGATGTTCAAGGTGACGAGCCACTTATCAGTCCTATTCATATTGATAAGGTAATTGAATTTCACTTAAAAAATTTAAGTTATGATATTATTTTACCTAATTTAAAAATAAAAGCCACAAACAATACTAATATAGTTAAGATTGTATCAAATAAAAAAAATGAGGTAATGTATATATCAAGAGCTAATATTCCCTATGAATTTAAATTTAAAGTTCCATTTTTTAAAAAACATTTATCTGTAGTTTCCTTTAAACCAGAATCTTTATTAAAATTTGGTAAATCTAAAAGATCTGATTTGGAAAAATCTGAAGATATTGAGTTAGTGAGAGCATTAGATTTGGGAATGAAGATAAAAACAATAAATTTAAAAGGTGATAGTTTTTCTGTAGATGTTTTTGAAGATTATACAAAAGCTCAATCTCAAATACAAAAAGACAGATATCTTAAGTTTTATAGGTAATAAGTGAAGCTAAAATACAAAATACATGATAATCAGCATCAAATATATTTTTGTAAAAAAAAAGAACTTCATAAAATAACTGAATGCCTAGAAAAATCAAATTCAGATAAAAATATCTTGTTTGTTTATGATGACAATGTAAACAAAAAAATTGTAAATAATATATTGGATGAACTAAATTCATTTGGTTGTAATTTATTTGTAATGGAATGCAAAGGAAGTAAGCAAAATAAAAATGAAAAGTTTTTATTCAAAATACTTGATATTTTGCTTAAAAATAAATTTACCAAAAAATCTATAATTATTTCATTTGGTGGTGGTGTCGTTGGTGATGTAACTGCATTAGCTAGTAGCTTGTATTTAAGAGGTTTAATCTATTTTTGTATACCCACTACAATGACCGCAATTGTTGATAGTTCAATAGGTGGCAAAACAGCCATAAATTATAAAGGTGTAATAAACTCTATTGGAAATTATTATCATCCAAATACTGTTTTTATTTTAGAGGAAACTGTAAAAGAAATTCCTGATAGAGAGTATTTTGCAGGTTTTGCTGAAATCATTAAATGTGGATTGATCGGTAAAAATAAAATTTTAACATTTCTTGAGGAAGAAAGAAGTGGTTTAATAAATAGAAAAATTGAAAAAGTTTTTAAAATTTGTTTGATGACATTGGACACAAAAATTAAGTTTTTTTCTGGAGATATTTATGAAAAAAATCTTCGTTTAATGTTGAATTTTGGCCATACTTTTGCTCACGCAATTGAGATGGCAATTGAAAATAATCTTAAAAAAGATTTTATAAGACATGGTGAAGCTGTCGGAATAGGTATCTTATGTGAGATATATTATTCAAATAAAAAAAAAAATAACTTATTTAAAAGTGTTTTTAATTTTTTAAAAAGTTTTAATTTACCAGTCAATTTAGATAATTCGAATATTCCAATTAAAAAAATAAAAATTCAAAACGAAATTTATAAAAATCTTTTTTTGGACAAAAAAAAAGTTGATAAACATCCTCGATATATTAGTTTAAAAAAAAAAGGCGATCCATCAATTAAAGAAATGAAAGATTATGACTTTATAAATGATACTATTTTACAAGTTATTTTTGAAGACAAATGAAAGATAAAATTAATTTAAAATATTTTGATCCTCAAATTACAGTAAAAGATAAAGCTGTTGGAGATAGATTGCAATTTATACCTGGAACAAAAATACCAATGCCATCTGAAATCGAAATAAGTGAGTCAGGAATGTGCAACAGAAAGTGTCATTTTTGCCCTAGAAGTGATCCTGATTATGAACATGTAAATCAATTTATAAAAAATTCATTATTTGAAAAACTATGTAACGAATTAAAAGATTTAAATTTTGCAGGACTTTTTATTTTTTCTGGTTTTGTAGAACCCTTATTAGACAAAAATATCTACAATTTAATTAGCTATGCAAAAAAAACTTTGCCTTCTGCAAGAGTTGAAATAATTACGAATGGTGATGTATTAAATTTAAAAAGATTAAAAAAACTTTATGATTCTGGATTAGATAGAATGCAGGTAAGTTTGTATGATGGAGAACATCAAAATGAGGTATTTATTCAGATGGGAAAAAAACTCAATCTTACTGAGGATCAATATGTTTTAAGAGCAAGATATCTTCCTGAAGAAAAAAATTTTGGCATCACATTGACTAATAGAGGTGGAATGCTAGAAAATGCTGATTATAAAATTCCAGCTAGATCAACTAGCTTAAAGCAAGTTTGTTATTATCCAAGTTATAAATTTTTTTTAGATTATAATGGAGATGTTTTAATGTGTTCACATGATTGGGGAAAAAAAAATATTCTTGGTAATTTAAATAAAGAAAAATTAGTAGATATTTGGTTGTCAAAAAAATGGAAAGAAACTAGAAAATTACTTAGTAATGCAGATAGATCAATAAAACCTTGTAATGTATGTGATGTATCTGGAACACTAATAGGAAAAAAACATTTTGAAAGTTGGGAAAAAATTATTAATGAAAAAAAAAACTAATAAAAAAGTTTTAATTCTGGGAGCTAGTTCAGATATTGGAATTGAGATCTTAAAGATTTACTTAAAAAATAATTATTTTATAATTGCACATTATTCTAAAGGTAATCAAAAATTTTTTGATTTTATAAAGAAAAATGAATCTAAAATAAAAAAGACTAAATTTAACTTTATTTCTAATTATAATAAAATAGAAAATTTTTTAAAAAAAAAAGAACATTTGTCAGCTGATGTTATTGTGAATGCCCTTGGTTATGTTCAGCAAATAGATTACAATAATCTTAAAATTTCGGATATTGATAAAAGTTTTAAAGTAAATTTATACCCAGGCATTTATTTAACCAGTCGAGTGGGTGAAGAAATGATTAAAAAAAAATGGGGTAGAATAGTGAATCTTGGCTCAATTGGAGTTAAATTTGGAGGTGGTATGAGCAATTTACCATATTCTCTATCAAAGTTTGGTTCAGAATTTTTTCCCAATAATACAAAAAAATGGATAAAAGATAATGTATTTATAAATACATTAAGAGTTGGTGCAACAAATACAAAATTACATAAAAATCTCCCAAGTAAAAACCTAAAAAAAAGAGCTGATCTTATTCCAATTAAAAGAATGGCAAATCCAAAAGAAATAGCTGAATTTGTTTTTTTTATAGGTTCTGAAAAAAATACTTATATATCACATCAAGTAATTTCTATTTCTGGTGGTGAATAAGAATAAATGAGTAATAAAGTTTTAGAAAATATTAATCAAACTAAAAATTATTTAGATAATTTTTTATCTGATAAATATGGGCCAGAATTTAATTCAGCTATTTATCTAGCATCTTATACTAATTCTGTAGGTAACGTTTTTTTAAAAAAAATTTTTAGAGTAAGTGATAAGAGTTTCTTTAAAAATATTTTTTTGGATATTATTTCAGGTTTGAAAATCTCTGGAAAAATTATTAAAAATGATACAATAGAGAAAAAATTTTCAAAAATTGTTTTTAGCTGGGGTTTTAAAAAAAACTTTGAAGATAACGGAAGTTTTAATGATAAATATTTCAATATTAATTCAGCAAAAAAAAATAATTTTTTATGGTTCATAATCTATATGGATAAAAAAATTCCCGATAAAATAGATAAAAATATAGTTATATTTAAAGTCTACGGAAATTTACTTTTAAATTTTTTTTCTTGGTTAAAATTTATTTTGATAAATTTCAAATTTCTCTTTAAGGGTATTGATTATTTTTTACATAATATATCAAGTTCAAATTTTTTATCTAAAAAACTGATTAATTCATCAAAAGAAATTTTTTCAAAAGATTTTGATGAAATTTTATTTCCATATGAGGGTCAACCTTTTCAAAATGAAATAATTAAATATTTTAAAAAAAAAAAAAATAAAGTTATAAGTATTGGCTATATTCATTCACCTCCGTTAGCTGTACCAACAAATTTTATTTATAAAGATAGTTGCCCAGATAAAATTTTTTTAAATGGATCAGATCAACGATTTTGTTTTGAGAATATTCTTGGATGGCCAAGTAAAAAAATTGTTGAAATTCCATCATTAAGATTTAATGAAATTGCTGAGGATATTGAAGACTCAATTTTTTTTCCAAATGTGATTAATCAACCAGAGAAAATTTTGGAAAGTTTAATTTACATTAATAATAATATTATTGAATTAAATAATTTTAATATAAGAAATCATCCAGCATCATTAAAAAATAAAACAAATTTAGAATTAATAAAAAAAATAAAAGAAAAATTTAATATTAAAGATAATAAAACAATTAATTTTAACAAAAAATTGATTTTTATAGGTAATTCTGGAGCAATAATTGAGTCGTTAGAAAGAGGATATGATGTGATACAAATTTGTGAAAATTCTTCTTTTGATTTTTATTCAAACAATGTTTGGAAAAGTATTAAATCAGAGCTAATAGCAAAAGATATTTACGCATATAGATTAAAAGAAAAAGGAAATCTGATTTCTTTTGGTAAAATCGATACTAATATAGATACAATATTGAATGATAAAAAATAAAAAATGAATTTCACAAAATATTATAAAAATAAAAAGGTTTTAATCACTGGTCATACAGGTTTTAAAGGTGCTTGGCTCACATTATGGTTAATAAAATGTGGAGCCAAAATCATGGGATTATCAAATAATACATTAACAAAACCATCAATTTTTAAAGTGTTAAAAATTAAAAAAAAAATATCGCACGTTAATTGCGATATTAGAAATATAAAAAAACTTGAAAATGAAATATTAAATTTTAAACCGGATTTTGTTTTTCATTTTGCAGCACAAGCATTAGTTAAAAAATCCTTTTTAGAGCCATATAATACTTGGACTACTAATTCGCTAGGTACAATTAACGTTCTAGAAGTATTGAGAAGAAACAATTTTACCAGGAAAATAACTGCTGTAATAATTACTAGTGATAAAAGCTATAAGAATATTGAAAAGCAAAAAGCTTATATTGAGACCGATACTCTTGGAGGCTCAGATCCATATAGTGCTTCGAAGGCTTCAGCTGAATTAGCACTAAAATCTTACGTAGATAGTTTTTTAAAAAAAAAAAAAGATGTTTTAGTTGGTATTGCTAGAGCAGGGAATGTAATTGGTGGAGGAGATTGGTCTGATGATAGGTTAGTTCCTGACTGTATTAAATCATGGAGTCAAAAAAAATCAGTGGTCATAAGAAATCCAAAATCAACAAGACCTTGGCAACATGTTTTGGAAGCAATAAGAGGTTACTTAATTTTTGGCATTAAACTAAAAAATAATAGAAAATTAGATGGGGAAGTTTTTAATTTTGGACCAAATAATAAGTTAAATCATAATGTTGAAGATTTAGTAAAAAAAATTAAAATTTTTTGGAAAAATATCAAATGGATTGTCAAACCAGATAAATTAAAATTAGAGTCTAATCTCTTAAAAATAAATTCAAATAAAGCAAAAAAAAAATTAAATTGGCAATGTATTTTAACTTTTTCTGAAACAGCAGAATATGTTTCAAAATGGTATATTAATTACTTCAATAAACATACAAATATGTTTGATTACTCACTAGAACAAATTTCATCATATGAAAAAAAAATTAGGAGTAAAAATTGAAGGTTGTTATTTTAGCAGGTGGATTGGGTACTAGAATTAAAGAATATACAAAAACAATCCCAAAGCCAATGATTAGAGTTCATGGAAAACCTTTAATTGAACATATTATGCAACACTATTCAAACTTTGGATTTAAAGAATTTTATATTGCCCTTGGATATAAGGGCGAGGTAATAAAAAAATACTTTAAGAAAAGAAAAAAGAATTGGAAAATAAACTTAATTCCAACAGGAAAAACAACAATGACTGGAGGAAGAATTAAAAGATTAAAAAGATACTTAAAAAATGAAACGTTTTTATTGACTTATGGGGATGGAATTGCAAACGTTAACTTAAAAAAATTAGTAAGTTTTCATAAAAAATATAATAATATTGTTACTTTAACTTCAGTAAGACCTCCTGCAAGATTTGGTTCCGTAAAATTTAAGAATAATAAGATAATAAAATTTAGGGAAAAATCATCTCTAGATGAGGGGTGGATAAATGGAGGCTTTTTTGTCATGGATCCAAAAATTTTTAATTATTTAAAAAATGATAGAACATATCTAGAAAGATATCCCCTAGAAGCTATTTCTAAAAAAAACTTATTGGGTGGTTATAAACATACAGATTTTTGGCAGTGCATGGATACAGCAAGAGATAAAGAAATATTAGAAAAAGCTTTTAAAAAAGGGTTAATTAATTTTGATAAATAATAAAAAAAATATTTTAATTGTAGGTGGCACAGGTTTTATTGGGGCAAATCTTTGTAAATCAATACCAAAAAAAAATTTTAATGTTTTCTCTTGCTCAACAAAAAAACCTAATAAATTGAATAAATTATCAGGTGTGAAGTACATTCAGTGCGATATATCTAAAAAAAAACAAATTAAAAAAAAGTTAAATAGAAAATTTGATTATATTGTGAATTTGTCTGGATATATTGACCATTCTAATGCAAAAAAAGTAAAATTATCTCATTATCAAGGTTGTATAAATTTAGCAAATTTTTTTAAAAAAAAAAAAATAAAAAAGTTTATTCAATTTGGAAGTAGTGTAGAATATGGTTTTTCTAGAAGTCCCCAGAACGAAAAAAAAATCTTATCTAGCAAAAAACTTAAATCTAATTATGGAAAAGCTAAAAATGACTCTACAAAATATTTATTAAAACTACTTAAAGAAGACAATTTTCCCGTAGTTATTTTTCGACTTTATTTGGCTTACGGTCCTGGACAAAACATTAAAAGATTGATTCCATTTATAATTAAAAAATCCTTAGAAAATAAAAAATTTCCTTGTTCAAATGGGAAACAAGTAAGAGATTTTGTTTATGTTAAGGACATAATCAGATTAATTAAAAAATCATTAAAAAAAAATTTTTATGGAATATATAATTTAGGATCTGGAAAACCTATTAAAGTTAAAAATGTAATAATTAAAATTATCAGAATTATTGGAAAAGGAGAACCAGATTTCGGAAAAATTAAACTTAGAAATGATGAACCATTAATTTTATTTCCAAATATACAAAAAGTTAAAAAACATTTTAATTGGAAACCAAATGTAAATATTGATCAAGGTTTAAAAAAAACAATTAATTTTTATAGAAATGAGATATTCAGTTAGCATAATTATAAATTGTTATAATGGAGAAAAATATTTAGAACAGTGTTTAAAAAGTTTAAAAAATCAGATTTTTAAAGATTTTGAGGTAATTTTTTGGGATAATTGCTCAAATGATAAAAGTGAGGAAATTTTTAAAAGATTTGAGAATGATCAATTTAAATACTTTAAATCAAAAGTATTTTTGAATTTGTATGAAGCAAGAAATCAAGCCTGTAAACAAGCAAGAGGCACTCATATTGCATTTTTAGATACAGATGATTTTTGGCATGAAAATTTTTTATCTTCCAGAGAAAATTTTTTTAATCAACTTAATCAAAAATTTTCATATTCAAATTGTTTTCATTTATATGAGCTATCTTCAAAAAAAGAAATTTTCACAAACATAAAGTTAAAAAGTGGCAATATCTTAAATTTTTTGTCTAAAAATTATTTAGTAAAAATTAGCTGTTTAGTTATTAAAAAAGATATTTTAGAAAAAGAAAATTTTTTTTATGGTAATTATAATATCATCGGAGATTTTGATTTAGTGATGAGACTTGCCAGCAAATATGAAGCTCACGCTATTCAAGATCCTTTAGCTACAGTAAGATTTCATTCAAATAATTATTTAGATAAAAATAGAAAAATGTTTTTTAATGAATATTATGATTGGTTTACTAGAAAAAAAAATATCAATTTTTCTTTTGTTTCATTTTATCATTTTTTCAAATTTTTATCAAAATTATTCATAATAAGCATGTTGCCTAAAAAATTTTTATATATGATTAAAAAAAAATGAATAAAATTTTAGTTGTTTCAAATGACAATATCTTTTTTTCAAAAAAAAGTATTTTTTCAGACTATAATGATACACTCAATATAATTAACACAATTTCAAAAAAATTTAAAATTTATTTACTTTCTAGAAAAGCAAGGGTTAAACAAACACACGCTATAAATAGAAATTCAATCAAAAAAATTTCACTTTTAGATTTGTTAAGATTAAATAAGTTGGATTTTAAGGTATTCTTTATATCAATAACTCCACTGAATTTAATTTATTTTATAATTTTATGTTCACTCTTTAAAGGTATTGAGGGTTATGTATACATTAGAAGTGATGGCTATAAAGAGTATTTTTTAAAATATGGGAGTTTTGGAAAATATTTTTATGATTTAATGTATAAAATTATAAATCGAAAATTAAAAGTAATATCAGTTAATTCAAAATTAACTAACATAAATACAAAACTAAAACTATTTCCATCCGAAATAACTAGTCGATGGAAAATTAGAAAACTTAATTCGTTTAATAAATATATGCCCAAACTTTTATATTTTGGAAGATTTCGTAAAGAAAAAGGTGTTTATTCTCTCATAGAGATGTTTGAAAAAATTAATCAAAATTATAAGCTTACACTAGCTGGTGATGATAAACTTAACTTAAATCACAAAAATTTAAGTTATGTTGGAAAAATTTCCTCAATAAAAAAAATAATCGAATTATATGACAAACATGATATTTTTATTTTACCTTCTTATACAGAGGGTTATCCAAAAGTCATTTTAGAGAGTTTAAGTAGAGAAAAACCTATAATTATTTTTGATGATATTAAACATGTCAAAAATAATTTTAAAGGTATATATGTAGCTCAAAGAAATTATAAAGATTTAAAAAAAAAAATTAAATTCATAATAAATAATTATAAATTAATAAAAAAAGAATTAAAAAAAAACAATATAAGTACAAAAAAGGATTTTCAAAAAAGTTTACTTAAAGTATTAATATGAAAATAGTAAACCAAAAAACAATTATTTTCTTTATTTTATCTTTTCTTCCAATTACTTATATTGTTGGTATTGCTGTTACAGAGTTTTTTTTTTTAATTTTATTAATTTATTTTTTTTTCCAAAAAAATATTAAATCATTTTTTTTTGATAAGAAGTTTTTATTTCTTTTTTTGTTTTCTATTTATATTTTTATAAATGCTATAATTCAAATTAACCATTCAGACCTACTTTATTCTTCCATTTTTTATTTTAGATATTCTCTATTTTCATTATTAATTTATTTTTTTTACGAAAAATTTGACAGTATCCCAAAAAAAGATTTATTTATTAATATTGGCTTTTTATTTTATTTTTTAATTTTTATAGATAGTTTTTTTCAATTTTTTACTGGATATAATACTTTAGGATATAAAGTTGATGCTTTTAGAGTTTCTAGTTTTTTTGAAAAAGAACTTATATTAGGAGGTTTCCTAATAAAATTATTACCATTATTAATTTGGGGGCTAATTTATAATGATTTTAACTTTAAAAATAATTTTTTATTTTTAACTTTATTTTTCTTTTTATATTTTTCAGTAATTTATATTTCTGGAGGAAGATCTGCTATCGGACTCATGATTATTTTTATTTCTTTTATTTTATTATTTGTTAAAAATTTAAGAAAAATTTTTATTTCATCTTTTGTTTTATTACTGATATTTATTTGTTTAATCTCCTTCTTTAGCATTGGTAAAACAAATGTTTCTAGCAGAGTATTTGAAAAAACATTCAATGACATTACTAATAATATTATCACAGAAAAGAATGATAAATCAGAAGAAACATCTGAAAATAAATCAAAAATAAAAAATTTCAAAATTTTTTCAAGAGATCACCACGGACATTATGTTTTGGCTTTGGATCTTTTTAAAAAGAATAAATTTTTTGGTGTTGGTCCAAAAGGATTTAGATACCACTGTAGAAAAATTGAATATGACTCAAAAATAGGAATTTGTACCACACATCCTCATAATATTTTCATTCAATTTTTATCTGAACTTGGAATCGTGGGAGTGGTTTTTTATGTGTATGGTTTAGCTTTTATCCTTTTGAGTATTTTTAAAGTTTATAAAAAAAAAGATATTAATGAAAAATTTCAAAATAGTTTATACGTTGCTAGTTTAGCTGTATTCATTAACTTATTCCCATTTTTGCCTAGTGGAGATTTTTTTAACAATTGGATTTCAATTATTTGTTTTTATAGTATAGGAGTGTTTATTTATTCATATAATAAAGCCTATAATAAATGATAGAATTATATATTTGTTTAATATTATTAAATTCAATTTTCTATATTAATTTAAATCGTATATCAAAAATTTTAAATATTTATGATGTTCCAGATAAAAAGTTAAAATTACATAAAAAGCGTACACCTTTAATAGGTGGTCCATTATTATTTTTAAATTTAATTTTAATTTTATTATTTTATTTGATTAACGATGAATTAATAATCAGCTTTAAATTGAGAGAGATAATATCTTTTTTTTTATTAATTTGTGGTTTCTTTATAGTAGGACTATATGATGATAAATATAATTTAGCCCCAGAAAAAAAAATAATTTTAACTATAACAATTATTTTTTTCTCAATAATATTTAATAGTAAATTACTTATTAATGAATTTTCATTAAGTTTTTATGATTCTAGAGTCTTTTTTGATAAGTTTGCTTATATTTTTACCATTTTTTGTATTTTGATTTTGACTAATTCTTTTAATTTTTATGATGGGATAAATGGTCAATCGCTTATAAATTTTATATTTATATTTTTTCTTTTATTTTTTTTAACTAATTTTAATTTTTTTTATTTAACTATTATTTTTATTTTTTTATTTATTTTGTTCCTTAATTTATCTGGAAAAATTTTTCTTGGTGATAGTGGAATTTACTTAATTAGTGCAATTATATCAATATTATTTATTTATGAACACAATATAATAAAAACATTTAAATATGCTGACACTATATTTTATCTAGCATGTGTGCCCGGCTTTGATTTAGTGAGATTGACTATAACAAGATTACTCAATAATAAAAATGTATTTTATGGTGATAGAAATCATATACATCATTTATTAATAAAAAAATTTTCTATTTTAAAATCAAATACAATTTTAATTTTCTTAATAGCTTTACCATCAGCAATGTTTTTTTTATTAGAGTTAAGTTTTTTTAATATAATAATTATCTTTACAATTATATATTTAGTATTAGTTCAATATCTATTAAAAAATGATTAAAACAATAATTATCGGGAAAAGAAGTGTTTTAACTAACTCTCTCAAAAGACAATTAAATAATTTTGAAATTATATCACAAAATGATGAAAATTTAGAAAATATTCAAAAATCTAAATCAAAAAAAATAAATTTAATTTTTAATAATTTTTTTCCATCTTCAAAACTAAATGAATTGAGCCCAAATTATTTTGATAAATTTTCAGAATTATCAATATTAAGGTTGTCCCAAATCTTAACCAAATTAAATAAAAAAAAAATAAACAAAATAATTTATACAAGTAGTTCTTCAGTGTATAATATTTCACAAAATATTAATTCCACGAAAGCTGATAATTTAAATAGGGTTTTGTATTCATCATTCAAAATGTCAGCAGAAAAACTTATTAAGAATTTCTGTGATAAAAATAATATTAATTATTATATTATGCGTATTTTTAATTTATATGGAGACTCAAATGATAATTTTTCATTTATTGAAAATCTTATTAAAAAAAAAAAAAGAAATGAAAAGATAAAGTTAATAAATAATGGAGCATCAATAAGAGATTTTATTCATGTTGATGATGTTTCTAAAATATATTCGAAATTTTTAGAAAATAAATTTAAATCTGGTTATTATGATCTTGGAACAGGCAAGGGCTATTCAATAAAAAGTATTGTTGATTTAATTAATTTTGACCAAAAAAATATTACTAAAGTCAATAAAATTGAGGAATTGAGTAATTCAATAGCCAACACATTTGAAATAAAAAAACAAATTCCAAATTTTAAATTTAAAGATTTAAATTTATACTTAAAAAAAAAAAATAACTTAAGCAAATTCAAAAAAATAAAACCGATCTTAAAATTTAACAAAAATAGAAATATTCAGAGTGGCTCAGTCATTTATGGAGCCGGTTTTGCTGGTAAGGCAATTTTAAAAGAATTAATTAAAATTAATGAGGATGTAATTTTTTATATAGATGATAATCCATATAAACATAACACTTTTTTAAATGGGGTTCCTATAATTAGTTATGAGAATTTATTGGAATTAAAAAATTACTTTAACTTTAAAAAAATATATCTTGCGATTCCATCTTTAAATAAAGAGAAGCAAAATTTCATAATCAAAAAATTAAAAAAAAACTTTTTTGATGTAAGATTTTTGCCAGAAAAAAAATTTTTGATCTCAGACAAAATTGATGTAAATGATTTAAATATTAATGAAATAAATGATATTCTTAAAAGGAAACAATTTTACTTAAAAAAGATAAAAAAATTACGAAAACAAAATATTCTTGTCACTGGCGCAGCTGGTACAATAGGTTCAGAGATTTGCAGGCAATTAATTTTTCAAAAAACAAAAAAGGTAGTTGGAATTGATAAGTCAGAAATAGGAATCTACAATTTAGATAAAAAACTCAATAACAAGATTACTTATTGTTTAGGTGATGTAAATGATTCTAAACTTGTAGATAAAATTGTTAAAAAAAATAAGATAAATCTTATAATTCATACCGCTGCATATAAGCATGTAAATATTCTTGAAAAGAATATTTTTTCAGCTGTGAAAAATAATATATTTGCAACAAAAAATTTATGTGACGTTGCAATTAGAAATTCATGTAACTTTCTATTTATTTCAACAGACAAAGCAGCAAACCCTAAATCAATTCTTGGAATAACAAAAAAGATTGCAGAACAAATTTGTTTAGAATACAGCTCTATTTCAGATAAAAAAAAATTCATCAACATAGTTAGATTTGGTAACGTTTTTGGAAGTTCAGGATCTGCTATTACAAATTTTTTAGATCAAATTAATAATGAAAAACCTGTAACAATTACAGATAAAAAAGCTACTAGATTTTTTATGACCATCCAAGAGGCTTGTTATTTGGTTTTACAAACAATAAATATTAAAAAAAAAGGTGAAATTTTTATTTTGAATATGGGTAAACCTGTTAAAATTTTTCAATTAGCTAAAGATTTAGCTAAGATTAAAAATAGAATTAATCCTTTTTATAATTTTTCTTATAAAAAAATAGGTTTACAACCAGGTGAAAAATTACATGAAACTCTGATTGATAATAAAGAAATTAAAGTAAAATTAAGTGATGAAATTTTTTTAGTGAAAAGTAAACAAAAAATTAAAAAAAATTTAACCAATTCAATAAAATTAATTTATGAATATTATGACAAATTACAAAGTAAAAAGTTACTCAAAGTATTAAAAAAAATTATTTAATCAGCTAGATCAAATTTTTTTTTATAGGAACTTATTAAAAGCCGTTTGAATTTCAAATTTTTTTGAATCTTTAATAAGACTTTTTATTTTTTTTAAATTTCTAATAAAAATCGTATTTTTATTAAATTTTAGTCTCTCTATTTCTTTAATTTCTTTTTTTATTGGATCATATTCTATTGGAAATAATCCAAAAGAATTTATTAAATTTGCTATTTCTATATTTTTGTATCCATATTTTTCTACCATTGAATTTGTTTCTATAATTATTCCTATTAATTTTTCACTCTGAAGTATTTTTTTTCCACCTCTTAAAACATCATATTCATAGCCCTCAACATCGATTTTTAAAAGATATTCAGAATTAATATTTATCTCTGTGTCTAGCGTTGTGATATCAATATTTATATCATTCTCATTTTTTAAACTTGTAGATATTTTATTTAATGGTCCCTTATCATCTACAAAATTCGAGAATTTTTTTTTACCAATCTCTGATCCTATTCCTTTGCAGATTGTTTTCACAGAACCCTCGATAGAATTTAAATTAATATTTTTGATTAATTTTTTAAATGTAAATGGGTGAGGTTCAAAAGCAATTGATTTTGAGCCTACAACCTTAGATGCAAGAATCGTATAAATTCCAATATTTGCACCTACATCAATAAATGTATTATTTGATCTTAAGACATGAAGTAAAAACATCATTTCTTCAAAATCAGTAAGACCATGGTATATGTTCCATTTAAGTTGTGGATCCTTTTTAGAATAAATAAACTTTGAATTATCTACCCAAGAAACTATAATTTCTCTTTGAGGATTAATTTTCTTTTTTAAAAAAAAACTAATAATTTTAAAAATTGTTTTAACCTTTTCATCTTTATTCAAGGGGTGTTCCAATGAACTTTTGAGCACAAAAAGAAAACTTTTTATTTTTTTTGTTAATAATTGATACATTGATGTTTTATAATTACTATTTTTTTTACATATGAATTGATCTTTATCAAGTACTTGTTTAAATATAATTATTTAATGAATATTTTTTTTAATTTTTGGTCATTTTTAGATTTAAAAAAAAAATTATTATTTTATTTTATAATATTTCTATCATTTATTGTTGCTTTTTTAGAGTTGCTAGGTATTTCAGCCGTAATCCCTTTTGCAGCTATTTTAATAAATCCAGATGCCTTGATTGAATTTGAGATTATTTCAAAATTTATTGATCTTAGTTTTATTAAAAATGATAATAATGACGATTTAATATATGTTTTTGGAGCAATTTTTTTTCTAATTTTTTTAATAAAAAATTTAATGATAATTTTCACTTTAAGAATTATGTATTTTTTCGTATTTAATTTTAGATCAGATATCTATTCAAATTTATTATCAAAAATTTTACATCAAGATTATCTATTTTTTGTCAGAAATGGATTGTCAAAAATATTGAATGTTCTTATGTCCCAAATTGATAATTATAGCCTAAATGTAGTTAGGCCCATAATTACAATAATAAGTGAACTATTAGTTTTCTTTGGAATAATTTTATTGATTATATACTTCGACTTAATAAATGGTCTTTTTTTGATTTTACCAATAATAGCAATTATAGGATTAATTCTTAAGAGAATTAATAAATCAATTAAGTTTTGGTCAAATGAGAGAATAGTAAACAACGAAAATTTAATTTTAATGAATTATAATTTTATTAATGGAATTAAAGAATTGTTTTTATTTGGAAAAGTTCAAGAATTACAAAACAAACAGTCAAATACTTTTAAAAATTTAGAAAATATAGATATCAAAAACAATACTATTACTGCTTTACCAAAAGCTATGCTTGAACAGTCTATGGTATTAGTTTTTATTTTTATATTAATTTATATGATTTCAATAGGAGAAAAATATGATGATATCATTATAGTGTTAACTTTTTATTTGGCAGCAGCATATAGATTGGTACCATCATTCAATAAAATTTTTATTTCTTATCAAGGTTTAAAATTTGGCAAACCATCATATAAATATATTTTAAAATACTACAATCTTGAGAAAAAAAATTATCATCTAGATAATAAAGATCAAAAAATAACATTTAACTCTAATATTGAAATGAGAGATGTATCTTTTAACTACAAAGAAGATATAAGAATATTTAAAACATTAAATTTTAAGATTAAAAAAAATGAAACAATTGGTATTTTGGGAGAAAGTGGTTCTGGTAAATCAACATTTATCAATCTTTTAACTTGCCTGATTAAACCATCAAAAGGTCAGATATTCATCGATGGAAAAGAGATTAAAAGTTTAGAAGAAATAAGAAATTATCAAAATTTATTTTCAATTACATCACAGGACTCCTTTTTGCCAGTCGATACAATTAAGGAAAATTTAGTTTTTGGATCAAATGGAGAAATATCAGAAAAAAGAATTAAAGAGTCTATTAAATTTGCAAGGTTAGAAAATTTGATAAAAGAAATTCCAGAAGGAATAAACGCTGATATTGGATCAAATATAAAGCAACTGTCATCAGGACAAAAACAACGATTGTCTATTGCTAGATCTATATACAATGATAGAGAAATATTAATTTTTGATGAGGCAACTAATGCATTAGATGAGGAAAATGAAAAAATAATTTATGAAAATATTGCAGAATTAAAAAGTAAAAAAACAATAATCATAATATCACATAATCGAGAAAATCTAAAAATATGTGACAAGGTTTATTTAGTAAAAAATAATTCTTTAATAGAGAATTCGAAAGACACTTAATTAATTATGAAAATTTAGATATTTTTGTAAATAATTCTTTTTTTTTTACTATTTTTTGTATAATTACTCTTATCATTTTTCTGAACTTATATGATTACAAATAAAAAAATTTTAATTGTTGGAGCAGGTGGATTTATTGGAGGTCATTTAGTAAGAAAATTATTAAATGATGGAAATACAATTATAGCTTCTGATATAAAACCAAGAGAATATTGGTTTCAAGATATTGATGAAGTAGAAAATCATTATGCAATGGATATGAAAGATATAAATAACTGCAGAATAGTCTCAAAAGGTGTTGATTATGTATTCAATATGGCTTGCAATATGGGTGGTATGGGATTTATTGAAAATAATAAAGCTGAATGCATGCAGTCAGTTTTAATTAATACAAACTTATTAATCGCGAGCAAAGAGAATAAAGTTAAAAAATATTTCTTCTCATCAAGTGCATGTGCTTATAATAAAAACAAACAACAAGATACATTTATTGAAGGATTAAAAGAGGAAGATGCATATCCAGCAGATCCAGAAGATGGGTACGGTTGGGAAAAATTATTTAGCGAGAGAATGTGTAGACATTTTATGGAAGATTATGGAATTGAAATAAGAATTGCAAGATATCATAATATTTATGGTCCTTATGGAACTTATGCTGGAGGAAGAGAAAAAGCTCCAGCAGCATTATGTAGAAAAATTATTCAAGCTAAAAAAAGTAATTCAAATAAAATAGAAGTTTGGGGTGATGGAAAACAAACTAGAACTTTTTTGTATATAGATGATTGTCTAGAGGGAACTTTAAGATTATTTGAGTCAAATTATTCTGAGCCCGTTAATATTGGCAGTGATGAACAAGTTTCTATAAACCAAATGATAGAAATTATTGAAGGAATATCTGGATTAAAAAAACTTGAAAGAGAATATCAATTAGATAAACCAAAAGGAGTCAGAGGTAGATCCAGTAACAATGATTTGGTTAAAGAAGTATTAAATTGGAGTTATAATATAAAATTAAAAGATGGTTTAACAAAAACTTATAATTGGATTTCTTCTGAAATGGATAAAGAAGGAGCTAATTTAAGTAGATTCACAAAGTCTTAAATAATATTTAAATTATTTATCAATGATCAAGAAAATAATTTTTAAAAAAATAAAATTTCATAATATCAATTACAAAAATTTCAATAAATATATTGTTAAAAAAGGTTTATTTGTTTTTCCTGCAGGACCAGCTTTGGTTAATATTGAAAAGTCAAAGAAATACCATGAATCAATCAAACAAGCTGATCTAGTTTTTTTTGATAGTGGTTTTTTTGTTTTATTGCTGAAGATTTTTAAAAAAATTAACGTAAGTAAGTTTTCTGGATATAAATTTTTGAATTTATTTTTTGGTTATTTGAAAGAAAACAAAAGAAAAACAATTTTTTGCATTGATCCAAACATAAAATTTTCTAAATCAAATAAATTATTTTTAAAAAATTTAGGTATTAAAAAAATATATAGTTATTTAGCTCCAAATTATGATCCTTTAAATATATCGGATAAAAAACTTTTAGATTTACTTAGAAAAAAAAGACCTAATTATATATTAACTAATATAGGAGGGGGCACCCAAGAAATTTTAGGATTGTATTTAAGAAAAAAATTAAAATTTAAAACAACTATTTTATGTACAGGTGGGGCAATTTCTTTCTTTACGGGAGATCAGGCACCAATAAATGATTTTATTGATAAATTTTATCTAGGTTGGTTAATTAGGTTATTTTTTAATCCATTCGTTTTTTTTAAAAGATATTTAATTGGATTGAGATTAATACCAATGGTGATTTTTAATAAAGTTACAATTATTAATTAATATTTCATTAATTAAAGGACTTACTTGAAATGTATGGATAAAATGAATAGACAATATATAATTTATTAAAAATCTAAATGAAAAAAAAAATAGCATTAATATTTGGAGTTACCGGTCAAGATGGTGCATATTTATCAAGGTTTTTGCTGAAAAAAAATTATAAAGTCTTTGGTGTTAAGAGAAGATCATCAATCATAAACACACAAAGAATAGACGATATATATAGAGATATTAACTTAAAATCTGATTTTGTTCTTTTATATGGAGATTTAACAGACTCATCTTCAATATCTCATTTGATTAAAAAAACTAAGCCAAATGAAATTTATAATCTCGCAGCACAATCACATGTTAAAGTTTCATTTGAGGTACCAGAGTATTCTGCAGATGTTAACAGTCTTGGAACTTTAAGAATTTTAGATGCTATTAAAAATTTAAATTTAGAAAAAAAGATTAAATTCTATCAAGCAGGAACATCAGAAATGTTTGGAAGAACAAAAGAAAAATTTCAAAATGAAAAAACCCAATTTTATCCCGCAAGTCCCTATGGTGTTTCAAAATGTTTTGCACACTGGATTACAGTAAATTATAGAGAGGCATATAATATTTTTGCTTGTAATGGAATTTTGTTTAATCATGAGAGTCCTATTAGAGGAGAAACTTTTGTGACAAGAAAAATTATTCAAGGGTTAATTAGAATAAAAAATGGAAATCAAAAAAAATTATTCTTGGGTAATCTTTATTCTAAAAGAGATTGGGGTCATGCAAAAGACTATGTTGAGGCAATGTGGAAAATGCTACAACAAAAAAAACCAGATGATTATGTAATAGGTACTGGCAAAACATTTACAATTAAAGAATTTGCTAATAGGGCTGCAAAAAAAATTGGATTTAAAATCAAATGGATTGGAAAAGGAATTAATGAAAAAGCTGTTGATATTGCAAATAATAAAGTTTTGATTGAATGCAAAAAGAGATATTTTAGGCCAGTAGAAGTTGATTATTTAAAAGGTAATGCACAAAAAGCTAAAAAAATATTAAAATGGTCACCAAAAAATTCGATAGATAATTTAATTGATGAAATGATTGAGCATGAATTAAAAAATCCATCATGATAAATATCCATAGTAAAATATTCATTGCAGGACATAATGGTATGCTTGGTTCTTCAATTTTGAGAATATTAAAAAAAAAAGGTTATAAAAATTTAATTACTATAGATAGAAAAAAGTTAGATTTAACAAATCAAGCATTAGTTAAAAAATTTTTCAAAATTAAAAAACCACATGCAGTAATTATAGCAGCAGCAAAAGTTGGAGGTATAAGAGCTAATATGGATTATCCAGTTAGTTTTATTAATGATAATTTGCAAATACAAACAAATTTAATTACATCAAGTTTTGAAAATAAAGTAGAAAAATTAATTCTTTTTGGTTCCAGTTGTATATATCCAAAAAATTTGAAAAAACCCATAAAGGAGAATCAGATATTAACTGGTGTTCTTGAGAAAACCAATGAAAGTTATTCAATTGCTAAAATAGCTGGAATTAAATTGATAGAGGCTTTTAATAAACAATATAAAACAAATTATATTTGTTTAATGCCTTGTAACCTTTTTGGCCCAAATGATAACTACGATTTAAAAAATTCTCATTTTCTTCCAGCATTAATCAGAAAAATATTTACAGCTAGTAAAAAAAATAAAATTGTAAAATTATGGGGAACAGGAAAACCTTTAAGAGAAATTTTATATGTAGATGAAGTAGCTGAAGCTTGTGAATTTTTTTTAAAAAAAAAAAATTATTATAGCTTAATAAATATTGGTTCTTCTATAGAGATGTCAATTAAAGATTACGCCTATAAAATAAGAGATAAAATTGATCCAAAAGTTTTAATTAAATTTGACAATAATTTTAAGTTGGATGGTGTTAAAAGAAAAAAATTGGATACATCATTGGCAAAACGAAATGGCTGGAAAGCAAAAATGAATTTTTCAAAAGTACTTGATAAAACTATTGAGGATTACATAAATTCTCAAAGATAATAACTATGATTTTTTTCGAAATTCTTCTTTTCTTAATGAGTATTCTATTACTTTCGTTATCAGTTTCTGGTTACGGAAAATTATTAAGACTTAAAATAGAAAATAATTTTTTTTTAGAAATTTTATTAGGATTTGTATTAGTAACATTGATCGTAACTGTACTTCATTTTTTTTTTAAAATTAATTTAGCTATTAGTTTCACACTATTTTTGTTTGGATGGATATTTTTTTTTAAAAAAAAAAATTATAACTTTTTATTAATTTTCAAAAAAAAAAATATTCCTTATATAATTATAGTCTTTTTATTCATTCCTATGTTTTTATCTCAAAAATATCACGAAGATTTTGGTTATTATCATCTTCCATATGCTTTGGGTTTTATAGAGGAAAAAATAATTTTAGGATTTGCAAATATTGATAAATCATATGTCTATAATTCAATATGGTTGAATCTTTATTCTTTATTCTTTTTGGATGATAAAAATTTTGACTTTTTAACTTTACCAAGTTTTATTTTATTTTTAAGTTTTATTTTGTTTTCATTTAATCAGGTAATTTTTAAAAAGAGTGCACTTACAAGTGATTATTTTTTAATTGTTGTATTATTTTATTTTATTTTAAAATTTACCAGGATTTCAGAATTTGGAGTTGATTTACCTGCTGTAATTTATTCTACTTTGGCAATTTATTATTTTTTAAAATTTTTTGAAACAAATTTACTTAAAGAAAAAAAAATATATTTTTTTTTAATTTTGACTTTTTCTATATTTTCAGTTCTCATTAAACTTAGCACACTAACGGTTATTCTACTTCCATTATATATATTGCTAAGAAATTTTAAAAATTTAAATTTTGTCATATTTGAAATTAAACTTATTTTTATTTTTCTATTATTTTCATCTTTTTTAATTCAGCAATTCATCTATACAGGATGTTTTTTTTTCCCAAATAAACTTACGTGCTTGAATGTAAGTTGGTTTAATCCTGAATATTTGAATTTATCTGAAAAACTTGAATTGATTAATAAAAGTTATTCTCAAGAAGCCAAAAAAATTTTCACTCCAGAACAATATTTAGAAAATTTTAATTGGTTACATTTTTGGATAAAAAGTAATTTTATTGAATTACTAGAACATCTTTTAACAATTTTAATACCATCTTTAATTTTCATATTTTTTTTAAAAAAAAAAGATCAAAATAGTCATATTTTTAAAGAAAAATTTTTCCTTTATTTCTTTTTATTTTTTAGTTTATTATTTTGGTTAAATTTTTCACCAGTTTACAGATTTGCAATTCATTTATTCGTGACATTGGTGTTTATTTTATTATTAGATTTTTTCACATATAAAAAATTTTCTAAAAAAGTTTTTGTAATATTTTTAACAATATTTATTTTTTTTAGTTTCTCAAAAAACATTATTAGATTGAATAAGACCGATAATATTTTCCTAGGAATTCAAAAATTTGATAATCAATATATATTAAATAAAAACAGCAAAAGTAGATTTGTTGAATTTTTTCGTCCCGATGTAAAAAATAATTCTAAGAATGGCTGGCAGGGTAGACTTTGTTGGGATATACCATTTATATGTTCTTACAGTAAGCTTCAAGTAGATAAAAAAAATGGATATTTGATAATTAATAAATTAAATAATTAAAAAATGATAAATAAAGAAAACTTTAAGTTAACAATTGTAATTCCTTGTTATAACGAAAAAAAAACAATTAAAAATATTTTGCAAAAAATTTTTAACAGTCTCGAACTATACAAAATTTTAAATTATGAAATAATCATAGTTGATGATAATTCAAATGATGGAACAAAAGAAATATTAAAAAATTTAGAAAATAATAAAAATATTAATATTCATTTTCACGAAAAAAACCTAGGTAAAGGTGCTGCGATTCAAACAGCGATAAGATTTATAACAGGTGATGTTACTATTATACAAGATGCAGATCTTGAATATGACCCCTTTGACTATAATAAATTACTTTTACCATTTTTTGAAACTAATGCAGATGTAGTTTATGGTTCTAGATTTTTGGGTGGTGGCAAATATGTAAGAATACATTTTTTTTGGCATTATTTAGCAAATAAAATTTTGACATTTATTTGTAATTTGTTTGTTAATTTAAACTTAACAGATATGGAAACAGGCTATAAAGTTTTTAAAAGCCAATTATTAAAAGAAATTTCATTAAATGAAAAAACTTTCGCATTCGAACCTGAGGTCACAATAAAATTATCGAAAAAAAAATGTAGATTTTATGAAGTTCCTATTACCTATAATGGTAGATCTTATGAAGAGGGAAAAAAAATTGGTCTAAAAGATGCTTTTATTGCGCTAAAAACTATAATTTTATATTCATTTAAAAATTAATTAACTTTGAATTTATCTTTGACTATAATTTTTCTATGGGTATAAATACATCGCCTGGTAATTATAGCGAAGAGGTAATACCCGATCCCATTCCGAACTCGGAAGTCAAGCTTTTCAGCGCCGATGGTACTTTGTCTTAAGACATGGAAGAGTAGGACTTTGCCAGGCTAAACTCTGATAATATGAAAATAAAAAGTTCATTAAAATCTGTTAAAAAAAGAGACCTGAACTCTAAACTTGTAAGAAGAAGAGGGAGAGTCTACGTGATAAATAAAACAAATCCTAAATATAAAGCCAGACAAAAATAATTTTTATGGATAATGAAAACCACAAAAATACGTGGAATAATTTTACCAAGTTTGTGTTGTGGGGAACTGTCGCGGTAATATTAGTTTTGGTTTTAATGGCCATATTCTTACTGTAAAGTTTTTTCATGAAAATCGGTTCAGTTTCAGAAAATATAAAAATTGAAAAAAGAATTGCTGTGACACCTGAAACAGCAAAAAAATATATTTCATTTGGATTTGAAGTTATTTTATCTAAAAATTATGGTCTTCACTTAGGCATCACTGATGAAGAATATAAGAATTTGGGTGTAAAAATTTCTAATGATGAAAAAGAAATTTTAAATAACACAAATATTGTTGTCCAGTTAGGACTATTATCAGATGAAAAATGTTCTTTACTAAAAAAGGATCAAATTTTAATTGGAATTTTAAACCCTTATGATAACAAAAATAAATTAGATAATCTTGTAAAGAAAGAAATAAATTTTTTTTCCTTAGAATTACTTCCAAGAATAACTAGAGCACAATCAATGGATATTCTTTCCTCACAAGCTAATCTAGCTGGATATAAGGCTGTTGTAGAATCATTTGCAAATTTTGAAAAAGCGATACCAATGATGATGACTGCAGCTGGCACGGTTCCAGCAGCAAAAGTTTTAGTTGTTGGAGCCGGTGTTGCGGGGCTTCAGGCAATAGCTACAGCTAAAAGAATGGGAGCAATTGTTTTTTCTACAGATGTAAGAATGGCTTCAAAAGAACAAGTTGAGAGTTTAGGGGGAAAATTTTTAACTGTCGAAGGAGCAGAAAATTTAGAAACAGAAGGGGGCTATGCAAAAGAAGCTTCTGAAGACTTTAAAAAAAAACAAGAAGATTTACTCTCTGAAACTTTGAAAAAGATTGATATTGTAATTTGTACTGCATTAATTCCTGGAAAAAAAGCACCACTAATAATTAAAGAAAATATGATTAATAATCTACAACCCGGCTCTGTAATATATGATCTTGCAGCAGTTCAAGGGGGAAATACAGCCTTAACTGAAGTAGACAAAATTATTGAAAAAAATGGGATAAAAATAATGGGTGAAAGTAATATCTTAAATAAATTACCAATATCCGCTTCTAGCTTATATGCAAAAAATATGTTTAATTTTGTAGAGAATTTATTCGATAAAGAGAATAAGAAAATTAATATTAACTTAGAAGATGAAATAATAAAAAAAACATTAATTAAATAAAAAAATGGAAATAGATCCTTTAATTTTCAGATTAAGTATATTCATCTTGTCAATCTTTGTTGGATATTATGTTGTTTGGAGCGTTACACCATCTTTGCATACTCCATTAATGTCTGTAACAAATGCGATTTCATCTGTAATTATAGTTGGGGCAATAATTGCAGGATTATCAGGAAACGCTGATAGCGTATTTAATTCATCGAGTATTTTTGGTTTTTTAGCAATAGCATTGGCAGCAATTAACATTTTTGGTGGGTTTTTAGTAACGCAAAGAATGCTGGCAATGTATAAAAAAAAGAAAAAGGATAAGAAATGATATCTGCAAATTTATCAGCAATCTTTTATTTATCTTCAGGAGTGCTATTTATTTTAGCTTTGCGAGGCCTATCATCTCCAGAAACATCTAGACAAGGTAACTTTTTTGGAATTTTAGGAATGATTATTGCTATAACAGTTACTTTTCTATCTGTAGGTAATTTTTCAAGTGGATTTATTTATGTTTTATTATTTATTTTAGTTGGTGGTTCAATTGGAGCTTTTATAGCTTATCGTATACCAATGACTGCTATGCCAGAGTTAGTAGCAGGCTTTCATAGTTTAGTAGGACTAGCAGCAGTATTTGTTGCTATTTCTGCTTTTATTAACCCTGAGGCGTTTAATCTTGGGATACAAGGAAATATTAAGCTTGGAAGCTTAATTGAAATGTCTATTGGGGCGGCGGTTGGAGCTATTACATTTTCAGGTTCAGTAATTGCATTTTTAAAACTTCAAGGAATAATGTCTGGTTCACCAATCATATTTAAAGGTCAACATCCATTAAATGCAATTATTTTAATTTCAATTATTATTTTGATTTATTTATTGTGTTCAACACAATCATCAAATTTATTTTGGATATTAATTGCGGTATCATTTTTAATTGGTTTTCTTTTAATTATTCCGATTGGTGGAGCTGATATGCCTGTAGTAATTTCTATGCTTAACTCTTATTCAGGATGGGCGGCTGCTGGAATAGGATTTACTTTAGAAAATACAGCTTTAATAATAACGGGAGCTCTGGTTGGTTCATCCGGTGCAATTTTGTCTTACATAATGTGCAAAGGTATGAACCGTTCATTTTTCAATGTTATCCTTGGTGGATTTGGCGCCGTAGATGACAAATCTAGCATCTCTTCAAAAGAACAGAGACCAGTCAAAAGTGGTAATGCTGATGATGCGGCTTTTTTAATGAAAAATGCTTCATCAGTTATAATTGTCCCAGGTTATGGAATGGCGGTTGCTCAAGCTCAACATGCACTTAGGGAAATGGTAGATACTCTTAAGAAAAATGACATTAAAGTTTCTTACGCTATTCATCCTGTAGCTGGAAGAATGCCAGGCCATATGAATGTATTATTAGCAGAAGCAAACGTACCTTATGATGAAGTATTTGAATTAGAAGAAATAAATAACGACTTTGCAAATGCTGATGTTGCATTTGTAATTGGTGCTAACGATGTAACAAATCCAGTTGCTAAAACTGATCCTCAAAGTCCAATATATGGAATGCCAGTGTTAGATGTAGAAAAATGTAAATCTGTATTATTTGTCAAGAGAAGTCTTTCACCAGGATATGCAGGCATAGATAATGATTTATTTTATAAAGAAAACACACTTATGTTATTTGCTGATGCAAAAAAAATGACAGAAGATATCACTAAGAATTTATAAATAAATGAGTATTAAAATTTTTTGTGATATAGCAGATTTAAACCTTATTAAAAAGTTTAATAAAAAAAAGATAGTAAAAGGTTTTACTACGAACCCTAGCTTAATGAGGAAAGCTGGTGCGAAAGATTATAAATCTTACTCAAAAAAGATACTTAACATATGTAGAAATAAACCTATTTCATTAGAGGTATTTGCCGATGACTATTTTTCTATGGTTGAGCAGGGAGTAGAAATAAATGATTGGGGTAAAAATATTTACGTAAAAATACCTGTGGTAAACTCAAAAAATAAATTTACAGGTAAAGTTATAAAAAATTTAAATAGTAGAAATATAAAATTAAATGTAACAGCAGTTTATACAGCAAGACAAACAGCTAAAATTTTAAAGGTAATTAATAAAAAAACAAAAGTTATAATTTCTATTTTTGCTGGAAGAGCAAGTGATACTGGTAAGGATCCAGTGCCAGAATTTTTAAAAAGTATAAAATTGGCAAAAAGCTTTAAAAATGTTGAAATCTTATGGGCAAGTGTAAGAGAACCTTATAATTACATTCAAGCAAAACAATTAGGTTGTCATATAATTACAATACCTCCATTAATAATAGAAAAAATAGAAAAATTTGGAAAATCTTTTGATCAATTGACAAAAGAAACTGTAAAAGCTTTTTTAGTTGATAGTAATAAATCGAAATTTAAAATATAGTTTAATTGGTTGCGGGGGACGGATTTGAACCGCCGACCTTCAGGTTATGAGCCTGACGAGCTACCAGACTGCTCCACCCCGCGGTATAATTAAATTCTGTTCTTTAATTTGTTTAATTTTTTTACTCTTTTAATATTTTCTTGAAGAATTCTCTTTTTTTTTTCAGAGGGTTTTTCATAAGTATTTTTCAGTTTAATAACTTTAAAAAAACCATCTCTTTGGAGTTTTCTTTTTAAAACTCTTAGAGCTTGTTCAACATTATTGTCTTTAACTTCTATTTTAATAACTACCTCCAAAAAGATGAGTAATTATCATTTTTATATTTTTATGTCTATAAATTTTATTCATTATTTTTTGATTGTTGGGACTGTTTAAGTTTCTCTTTTTCTTTTTTTTCTCGTTTTATTCTTCTTTCCGCTTTTTCTATCGCATTAATTAAATCTTTTTGAGCGAATAAATTTAAAGCTACAGGATCCTTAGGATTTAAATTATTATAATTCCAATAACTTTTATTTCTTATTGATGTGACAGAATTTTTTGTAATTCCTACAAGCTTAGCTATTTGAGAGTCTTTTAAAATATTATGATGTTTAATAAGCCATAAAGCAGAGTCTGGTTTATCTTGTCTTTTTGATAAAGGTACATATTTTTTAATTTTTTTTTCTGAGTTTGATATTTCAATATCAGTATTTTTTATTTCTAAAGGTCTTGTCTCATCCTTAGAAGATAATTCAATTTCTTCTCTTGAAAGCTGTCCAGAAATTATAGGATTATAAGCTTTTATTCCTTTTGCCACTTCACCATCAGCAATTCCTTGAACTTCTACTTCGTGAAGTTTACAAAAATCTGCTATTTGTTTAAACGTGAGTGTTGTATTTTCTACAAGCCACATAGCAGTTGCCATTGGCATTAAAGGTGCATTTGACATTAATTTTTATTTTCAGATCTAAAGTTTTTGAATTTTTTATTGAATTTACTAATTCGACCTTTATCCATTAGTTTTTGTTTTCCACCAGTCCAAGCTGAATGAGACTTTGGATCAATTTCAAGCTTTAATAAATCTCCCTCAGCACCCCATGTAGATCTCGTTTCAAATTGTGATCCATCCGTCATCTCTACTTTAATTGTGTGGTAGTTTGGATGTATTTTTTTTTTCATGACGAGATTTATAGCAAAAGAATCTTTTAAAACAATTAAAAGTTACCTATTTTTTCAATAAATTTAGCATTAATTTCAGCACTCGACGCCAAAACTTTTATATTCCTAATGTTAGATAGATCAATTTCATTAATTATTCCTCCTGCTTCTTTTATTAATAAAATTCCTGCAGCAATATCCCATAAATTTAAATTTTTTTGAAAATATCCATCGTATCTACCAGACGCAACATATGCCATATCTAGTGCTGCACATCCAGAACTTCTACAAATTAAATTAAGATCATCTTTTATTTTTCCGACAGCAAATAGGCATTCTTGAATATCATTTTTTTTAGAGACCCTTATTCTTTGATTGTTAAAAAAGGCACCATTATCTTTTTCTGCATAAAACATTTCATCTTTAATTGGATCATAAATTAATCCACAAATAATTTCATTTTTTGTTTTCAAGGCTATTGAAATTGCAAAGTGCGGAACTCCATGTAAAAAATTAATTGTTCCGTCAATTGGATCAATAATCCAAAAGTTAGTTTCATCTTTGTTTTTTTCTATTCCATTTTCTTCACTTATTATTGAATAATTTGGTCGAGCTTTTTTAAGTTCATCAATTATAATTTTTTCTGCTTTGATATCAGAATTAGTTACAAAATCTTTGGGACCTTTTTTGGATACTTGTAATTTTTCTAATTCTCCAAAATCTCTAATTAAAATTTTTGATGCTTTTTCACAAGCTTTTATCATTACATTAAGATTTGCTGAGATAGAATTCATGATTTAAACTTTTTTAACGTATTCTAATGTTCTAGTGTCTACTATAATATTGTCGTCTGCTTCAATAAAAGGAGGGACTTGAATACTTAATCCATTATTTAAAATTGCTGGCTTGTAGGAAGAAGACACAGTTTGACCTCTTAATGCTGCATCTGTGCTTTCAATTTTGCATGTGACTTGATTTGGCAATTCTACAGAAATAGGCTTTTCATTATAAAAACTTACTGTTACCTCAAGATTTTCAGTTAATAATTTACCTTTATCACCAACGATACTTTTTTTTATCTCTGTTTGTTCAAAAGTTTTAGGATCCATAAAAAAGTAATTTTGTTCATCCTGGTATAAATAATTGAAACTAATTTCATCCAAGGAGGCTTTTTCTACAGTTTCACTAGATCTAAACCTCTCATTTAGCTTTGTATTTTTGTTGACACTTTTCATCTCAACTTGAGCAAATGCACCACCCTTTCCAGGTTTTACATGTTGTGTTTTTAATACTTGCCATAAATCATCTTTATGCTCTAAAAGCATACCAATTCTAATTTCACCAGCATTAATTTTCATATTAGTTTTTTTATTGCATCTTTGGGTTTTAATTTTTTATTTTTCCAAATGTAGCTTGAGATAGCTAAAAAGTTTGCTTTATTCAACAAGAGATTTTTATAGTTATCTTGATTAATTCCACCAATAGCAACAATTGGAGTTTTTGTTATCTTCCTAGCTTTTTTGAGTAAACTAATTGATGCTTTAAATTTAACCTTTTTAGTTATCGAGGAATTGAAGGCTCCAAAAGCTAAGTAGTCAGCTTTATTTTTATTAGCAATTTTTGCTAATTTTATTGAGTTATGACATGTAATTCCTATTATCTTATCTCCAATTAATTTTCTTGCTTGAGAGATATTCATATCGCTTTGACCCAAATGGCATCCATCAGCGTTTAATTTTTTAGCAAGATAAACATCATCGTTTACCAAAAATTTTACATTAAATTTTTTGCATATTTTTTTGATTTTTTTTCCTATTTTTAATTTTTTTTTGAAATTTTCTTTTTTAAGTCTTAGTTGAAAAAAACTAACTTTTTTTTGTTTTAAAACTTTAATTAAATCTACATAGAATAATTTGTAAATTTTAGCTGGAGAAATAAGATAAATAAATTTTTTTTTATTAAATCTCAAGCTCTTTAGACCATTTTCCTTGAGCAGCTAAAGTATTCATTTTTGCTCGGTGGTTAAAAATTTTTTGAGTACCTTCAATATTATTTAAATCCTTCGACCAGAATTTTAATGCACTTTGTTGAAGGGCTCTTCCATAAGAATAGCTCATTATAAAGTTTGTTTTATTAAGTTTATTTATTAAATTTAAATTTTCTGTTGCCTCTATTTCTGATTGACCCCCAGATAAAAAAGCAATTCCAGGCACCTCTGATGGAACTGAACTCTTTAAACATTGTAAGGTTAATTTTGCAACTTCCTCTTTAGAAATTTTTTCTTTAGATTTATTCCCAGCCAAGATCATGTTGGGTTTTAATATAATTCCTTTTAAATCAACTTTATGTAAAATTAATTCTTCAAAGCATTTTTTGATTACTTCAGAAGTTTTTTCATAACATTCTTTTGCTGAGTGTTCACCCTCCATAAGAACCTCAGGTTCTACAATTGGAACCATATTGCATTCTTGAACTAATGCAGAGTATCTTGCTAATGCATGGGCGTTAGATTCTATCGAGAGTTTACTTGGATAATTTTTAGAGATAATGTAAACACCTCTCCATTTTGTAAATTTTGCCCCAAGCTCGTAATATTCTTTTAATCTTTCTCTTAAGCCATCCAGACCTTCAGTAATTTTTTCATCTGGTGAGCCTGATAGGACTTTAGCTCCAGTATCAACTTTAATACCAGGATTTGAACCAATTTTTGAAATTAATTCTGGGATCTTATTTTTTCTTGAAGATATTTGTTTTATTGTTTCGTCATATAGAATTACACCTCCAATACATTCATTCATACTTGAGGCAGTAAAAAGTGTTTCTCTAAATAGCAATCTATTTTGTGGAGTTGATGGAACGTTGACACTTTCCAATCTTTTGGTCATTGTTCCGGTACTTTCATCAGCAGCTAATATACCCTTTCCATTTTCAAGAATTTTTAATGCAATGTTATTTAATTCTGACATATCAATTTAGAGCTTTTATACCAGGAAGTTCTTTTCCTTCAAGGTATTCTAAAAATGCACCACCAGCAGTTGAAACAAAATTAAAATCTTTTATTGCATTGATTTGATTTATAACCGCTACTGTATCTCCACCTCCTACGACAGAGTAAATTGATTTATTTTTATTTTTTTTTATAATTGATTTTGCAATCTCATAACTACCATTTGCAAAACTTGGATTTTCAAAATAACCAGCTGGACCATTCCAGAGAACAGTTTTACTAGTTTCAATAATATATTTAATTTTTTCAATTGTTTTTGGCCCAATATCTAAAATCAAATCTTCATTTTTAATATCAACTAATTCTTTAACTTTTGACTTATCATCCATAGTTTTTCCAACCAAAACATCAATAGGAAATACAATTTTACATAAGTTATTTTTTGATGACTCGAAAATTTCTTTAATAATTTTTTCACAATTTTCCTCTTTAATTGATTTACCTATATTGTAACCTCTATACTTAATAATATTATTACCCATCCCTCCCACAATAATTATGTTATCAAATTTTGGTATTAAATTTTTGATTATTCCAATTTTAGTTGAAATTTTTGAACCCCCAATAATACAAGTAATTGGTTTTTTAATTTCTGTTGTAACTTTTTTGAGGGCGTTTATTTCTGTTTCTAATTGTAATCCAGCAAATGATGGAAGAAATTCTGTAATTTTACTTACAGATGCGTGAGCTCTATGAGAACAAGAAAATGAGTCATTAACATAAAGATCAGCAAGGTTAGCCAAATGTTTTGCAAAAGATACATCATTTTCTTCTTCTTCTTTATAAAATCTTATATTTTCTAAAAAAACTATTTGATTATCAGAGCTTTTAAATAAATCCTCTTTTTTTAATTGAAAAATATTATCATCAATTAGTTTAATTTTTTTTTTTATTTTTTTTTCTAAATTTTCACAAATTGGTTTAAGTGATAGTTCTTTATTTACTTTTCCTTTTGGTCGACCAACATGGGAAATTATAATAATTTTTGATTTTTTCTCAGTTAAAAAATTAATAATTGGGATAATCTTGTTAATTCTTGTTTCATCAGTGATAATACCATTTTTTAATGGAACATTTAAATCTAGTCTTAACAAAACTCTTTTTTGATAAAGATTTTCTTGATCTTTAATATTATTCATTAAGAAATCTTGTGAAGATATTCAGCTATATCACACATTCTGTTAGAAAAGCCCCACTCATTATCATACCAAGCTGAAATTTTACCCATATTATTTCCCACTACACTGGTTAAATCTGCGTCAACAATTGATGAGGCAGGATTGTGATTAAAATCTACAGATACAAGTTTTTCTCTGGTGATTTTAAGAATTTTATTTTTTTTGCTAAATTTTTCAAATGCTGAATTAATTTTTTCAATACTTAAACTTTTTTTTGTACAAAAAACAAGCTCAATTAAAGAAACATTTGGAGTAGGCACTCTCATAGCCACTCCTTCTAATTTTCCTTTTAGAGATGGGATAATTTCACCAATTGCTTTAGATGCGCCAGTTGAAGTTGGCACAATTGATTGACTTGCAGATCGAGCTCTTCTTGGATCCTTATGTGAGTTATCTAAAATTCTTTGATCACTGGTAAAAGCATGTATTGTTGTCATAAAACCTTTTTCAATTTCAAAGTTTTCATTTATAACATGAGCAACTGGTGCTAGGCAATTTGTAGTACATGATGCAGCAGAAATAATTTTATCATCTTTTTTTAATTCTGACTCATTGACACCATAAACGATAGTTTTGTCTGCATTTTTACATGGAGCTGATACTATAACTTTTTTTGCTCCATTTTTAAGATGTGGTAATAATTTATCTTTAGAATTAAATTTACCAGTGCATTCAAAAACATAATCAACGCCATATTTTTTCCAATTAATCTTATTAGAATCTGTTTCTTGGCTAAATGTAATTTTGTTTTTGTTTATAATTAAATGCTTGTTATCAAAACTAATATTTGTATTAAATTTTCCATGTATAGAGTCATATTTTAAAAGAGATGAGCAAGCTTCAGAATTAGTTCTGTTATTGATATGTTTTATTTCAATATCTTGATTTTCTTTTTCAATAATAGATCGGATTATCATTCTCCCAATTCTACCCATTCCATTAATTCCAATTTTTATGCTCATAATTTTTCTTTAATCTTTCTAACTAAGTTTTCTGTATTCAATCCAAAATGATTATAAATTTTTTTATATGGTGCACTTTTTCCAAAATCATTTATCCCGAAGTTTATTCCGTTGTTGCCAGTATATTTTTTCCAATAACCTGTTTCAGAAGCTTCAATTGAAACAACAAGTTTAGTTTCATTTAAAATTTTATTTTTGTAGTCCTCATTTTGTTGATCAAATAATTTTTGGCAAGGCATTGATATTATTTTGGAATAAATGCCATCTATGGCTAATTTATGACTAACTTCACTTGCTAAACTAGTTTCAGATCCAGTGGCTATAATTGTAACACTTATATTGTCTCCTGTTCTTAAAATTTCATAAGCTCCAGCTGATGACTCATTTTTTAAGGAACTTTTTACTCTTACCGGATTTATTGCTTGTCTTGTTAAAGCTATAACGCTTGGCGTATTTTTACTTTCGAGAGCTAATTGCCAACATTCAAAAGTTTCAATGAGGTCTGAAGGTCTAAATACATTTAAGTTTGGAATTGATCTAAGACTTGTTAATTGTTCTATTGGTTGATGAGTAGGACCATCTTCACCTAAACCAATAGAATCATGTGTAAATATATAGATAACTCTTTGCTTCATCATTGCGGCCAATCTGATAGATGGCTTACAATAATCACTAAATATTAAAAACGTTCCTCCATAAGGAATTAAATTACTATGCAAGGCTATACCATTCATTATTCCACACATGGCATGTTCCCTAACTCCATAATGAATATAGTTTCCTGAAAAACTACCTGGTTTGATTATTTTATGATTTTTTGTTTTGGTGTTATTTGAGCCTGCTAAATCAGCTGACCCACCAATTAAATTTGGTAATTTAGTAGCAATATCTAAAAACATTTCAGAGGTTTTTCTTGTTGCTATTGATTTTAAATTTCTTAAATATTCATTTTTTTTCTTTTCAATTAAATTTTTTAAAGAAGTTATCTTATTATTTTTAAAATTTATTTTAAATTTCTTTTCATGTTTTTTTGCTTTTTGTTCAGCTTTTTTTCCAATATTTCTCCATTCAATTAATAAATTATCTGGAATTTTAAAAGGTTCATAAGTCCACTTTAATTTTTTTCTCACTAACTTAATTTCATCTTCTCCTAATGGGCTTCCATGTGATGATGCACTACCACTTTTATTAGGGGATCCATAACCAATTGTTGTTTTACAAGAAATTGCAATAGGTCTTTTAGATTTTTGAGCTTTAATTAGTGCTCTTGATATTTCTCTATAATTATGCCCATTAATTTTAAGATAATTCCAACCATAACTTTTGAATCTTTTTTCATGATTATCTGAAACAGCCAAATTAGTTGGACCATCAATTGAAATAGAATTATTATCAAATAATAAAATAAGATTTTTTAATTTTAAATGTCCGGCTAGACTCAAAGCTTCGTGACTTATTCCTTCCATTAAACAACCATCACCAGCTAGAACATAAGTTTTGTGATCAATTTTTTTTTTTCCAAATCTATTTTTTAGGATTTCTTCTGAAATTGCGAAACCAACAGCATTAGAAATTCCTTGTCCTAAAGGACCGGTTGTAGTTTCAATACCAGTATTTGGTTGATACTCAGGATGACCTGCACATATTGAGTCCAGCTGTCTAAAGTTTTTAATGTCATTTAATGAAATGCTTTTATAGCCAGTAAGGTAAAGTAATGAATAAAGTAGCATGGATCCATGACCTGCAGAAAGAACAAATCTATCCCTATTAATCCAACTTGGATTTATTGGATTAAAATTTAAAAAATCTTTAAAAAGAACTGTTACTACATCTGCCATTCCCATGGGCATACCGGGATGACCAGAATTGGCATTTTGAACAGCATCGATAGATAAAAATCTGATGCAATTAGCCAATTCTTTATAAAGTTTACTCAAGCAATTATCCTGTCTAGACTAAGAAGATTCTATTTAATAATATAAATATATATATATGAATTCTGTATCTGAAAAAGAAAAAAAACTTAATTTGGCGTTAACAAAATTAAAAAATTTAAATCTTAAAAACTCAGACATAAAAAAAGATATTGAAAATTTAAGTAATCAAAAAAATCAATTAGAAATTGAAAAACAAGAATTAGAGGAAAAATATAAAAGTTTAGTAACTGATTATGATGATTTAAGTAAAAAATTAGAGGAATTTGAAAATCAAGAAAAGGTGGAACAAAAAAAACATTTAGAGCTCTCTGAAAAAATTGATGAATTAAATCAAGAAACGGATATTTTACTTGATGAGGTAGATAAATGGCAAACGTAAGTATTAAATTTAATGGAAAAGAATTTTTGTTGTCATGTGAAGACGGTCAAGAAGAACATTTAGAGGAATTATTAATTCAAATTAATCAAAAATTTAATAATCTTAAAAATGATTTAGGAAATCTTGGAGAAAATAAGCTTTTATTGATTACTGCAGTAAAAGTTATGGATGAATATTACGAGACAAAAAAAAAAGTAGAGCAAAAAAAAGTTGAGTTGAAAAATCTTTCTGAGAAATTTAAAGAACTAAAATCTTTGGTATATGAATATAAAGATAGAAAAGAAAATGAAATAAAAGAGTTAAACGATAATCATTATAGGCTTAAAAATGAAATTGAAATCAATCAAAAAAACTATGAGAAACTAATAGATGAAGCGGCTGACGAAATTTCAAATTTTGTTGAAAAAGCAAATCTAGAGAATTTATCTTAATTAATTTTTGTGAATAAGTCTGAAATTAGAAAAAAAATACTTAAAACTAGAAAACAAAATATTTCTAATAATTTAGTAATTAATTTTAAATACATATTAGACATTTTAAGAAAATATAAAGGGTGCAGAAAAACTATCGGTGGTTATTATCCTTATAATTATGAAGTAAACCCAATTGATATCTTAGAGAAATTTGAAAAACAAAATTACCAAATTTCTTTACCAAAAATAAAAAAAAATTTTAAAATGGATTTTTTTCGATGGTCAATTAATGACCCTCTTTCAATAAATAAATATGGAATACCTGAACCTACTTCAAATAAAATTGTTAACCCAAGTATTTTATTAGTTCCACTAGTCGCATTTGATAGAGATCTATATAGGATTGGTTACGGTGGTGGATTTTACGATAGATATATCCATAGAATAAAAAAAAATAAAAAAATTATAACAATTGGATTAGCTTATTCCTTTCAAAAGGTTAAAAAGATACCAGTAAATAAATATGATTTAAAACTGGATCATATTGTGACAAATAAAGGAATTATATGAGAATTTTATTTTTAGGAGATGTTGTTGGAACTTCAGGTTGTTCTAAGATTATGAATAATCTTCTTAACCAAATTAAGAAAAATAATATTGATTTCGTCATAGTTAACGGAGAAAACGCTGCTGAGGCAGGCGTAGGATTAACAAAAGAAATATGTCAAGATTTTTTTAATTGCGGAGTTAATGTAATTACAACTGGGAATCACGTATGGGATCAAAAAGATATAATGGATTTTATCGATAAAGAAAATCGGTTGCTCCGCCCAAAAAATTTATTTGAACCTTCTCCTGGAAAAGGATTCGAAGTTTATAAAACTGAACAAAATATAAAAATTGGTGTTCTAAATTTAATGGGAAATGTTTTTATGAAAAAATGTGATGATGTTTTTGAAATTTCAAAAAATTTTTTAAAAAAATATAAATTAAAAGAAGATTATGATTTTTTAATTGTAGACTTCCATGGAGAAATCACAAGTGAAAAAAATGCTATAGGACATTTCTTTGATGGGAAAGCAACTCTAGTAATAGGTACTCATACTCATATCCCAACCAATGACGCTAGAGTTTTAAAAAAAGGTACGGCTTATCAAACTGATGCAGGTATGTGTGGAGATTATGATTCAGTTATAGGAATGAATAAAGATAATTCATTAAATAGATTTATGAAAAAAGATTCAGTTAAACATTATCCTTCAAAAGGTGATGCTACTTTATGTGGCGTTATTGTAGATTGTAATATAGAAACTGGTTTAGCAAATAAAATAGAAAGTTATATTTTTGGAGGTCAGCTTAACAGTGCTTAAATAATTATGGCAGGGCATTCGCATTGGGCAGGAATAAAGCATAAAAAGGGTAAGGCCGATAAACAGAGGTCTAAAATTTTTTCTAAGTTATCTAAGGAAATTACTGTAGCAGCAAAACTTGGTGATAAAGACCCCGCCATGAATCCTAGATTAAGATCCGCAATCCAAGCCGCAAGAACAGCAAATATGCCTAAAGATAATATTGAGAGAGCTATAGATAAATCATCTGTCAATACAGAGTTAAACTTTGAAAATCTAAGATATGAAGGTTTTGGGCCTGAGAAAGTGGCTGTAATAGTAGAAACTTTAACTGAAAATAAAAATAGAACTGCATCAAATATAAGGACAATTTTTCAAAAAGCAGGGGGAAGTCTTGGAACCCAAGGTTCAGCTTCACATAATTTTAATCAACTAGGAATTATTAAAATTGATAAAAAGGAGATTTCAGATGAAAATATTTTTGAATTAGCTATTGAGGCAGGTGCAGATGAATGTAAAACAAACGATGATTTTCATGAAATTCAATGCTCTGTAAATGAAATTTATAATGTTAAAAAAGAATTAGAGAAAAAAATAACTAATTTTATATCAACAGAAATTGAGTGGATTCCACTCAGCAGTGTTGAGATTTCAAAAGAAAAAAATGAGAGTTTGATTAATTTTTTTGACTCATTACAAGAAGATGACGATGTACAAAATTTTTATTCAAATGCTAAATTTGTTTAATAAACTATGTTAATAATTGGAATAGACCCTGGCATATCTGGATCAATTTGTTTTTTAGAGAATGGTAAAATCATTGATGTAATTGAAATGCCAACAATGGCAGAAGGAAAAAAAAATAAAAGACAAGTAAATGGATCACAAATTTTTAATGAAATTTCAAAAAGAATTCATAAATATACAAATCAAGATATTAGAGTTGTAATTGAACAAGTATCAGCTATGCCCGGGCAAGGGGTCACCAGTATGTTTAATTTTGGACAGTCGTTTGGTACTTTAAAGGGAATCTGTTCTGCAATGCAATTACCTATGTATTTTGTTAGACCTGCAAAATGGAAAAAATATTTTGGTTTAATAAAATCAGAAAAAGATGCTAGTAGGACAAAAGCTATAGAAACGTTTCCATATTTTTCATCTAAACTCTCAAAAAAAAAAGATTCTAACAAAGCAGATGCAATATTAATTGCTAGTTTTTATCATGAAACGTATAAAATTGAGGAATAATCTAATAAATTGAAGACAAATTCATGACACAATTAAGTGTGAGAAGGCATTATGGAAGCTGATATTTCATCTCAAGCAGTAGGACTAGCGTCAAATACTGATTTCTCTCTGCTAAGTTTATTCATTCGTGCAGACATTATAGTCAAATCTGTAATTATAATATTGATAGCTTGTTCTATTTATTCTTGGGCTGTTATTATAGAAAAAATCAGATTATTTAAAAAGATAAACCAATCTACAGAAGATTTTGAGAGGAAATTTTGGAATTCTAAGTCTGCAGAGTCATTTTATAATAATTTACCAGCAAATACAGAAGATCCTATGGCATTAGTTTTTAAAGATGCAATGCAAAATTTATTAAAGAGAAGATCAAAAGCTGATTTACACGATAGAATGACTACAATGTTAGAAACAGGTATTGAAAAACAAATGTCCAAAATAAGTAAAGGGTATACTTTTTTAGCTACTGTAGGTTCCACAGCACCATTTATAGGTTTGTTCGGAACTGTTTGGGGAATTATGAATTCATTTCAGTCCATTGCTATTTCACGAAATACAAGCTTAGCTATTGTTGCACCTGGAATTGCAGAAGCACTATTTGCTACCGCATTAGGATTGTTGGCAGCTATACCAGCTGTAATCGCTTATAATAAATTTAACAATGACTCAGGTTTATATTCTAAAAGATTAGAAAATTTTTCAAAAAGATTTTTAACTATAATTTAGTATGGCTTTCAAATTTAATCGTTCATCCAAAGAACCAATGAGCGAAATAAATGTAACACCATTTGTTGATGTTATGTTGGTTCTGTTAATTATTTTTATGGTTACAGCTCCATTGCTAACTGTTGGTGTTCAAGTTGATTTACCCGAAAGTTCTGCCGACTCTCTCCCTGAAGAAGCAGAACCATTAACACTCTCTATAAATTCAAAAGGTGAAATTTTTATTCAAGAATCGAAAGTAGAGTATGAAAAAATCATCGCTAAAGTATTAGCTGTATCGAAAAACAGAACAGACACGAGAATTTATGTAAGAGGTGACAAAACAATAAATTATGGAAGAGTGCTTGAAATTATGGGTTTATTATCTGGATCTGGTTTTACAAAAGTAGCACTTATTTCCGAGCCATATAAAGAAAGGTAACAAAAGTGAATAGAAGTATTTTAATTTCTTCTGTTTTACATTTAATTTTGATAATGATTACAGCATTTAGTTTACCTTTTTTAGCAAAAAAACCCATTGATCTCCCCCCAATAGTCTCAGTAGAGTTAATACAAATTACAGATAAAACAAATATTCCATATGCGCCAAAAGCAAAAAAAACTATCGAAAAAATTAAAGAAAAAGAAAAAAAATTAGTATCAGAACAAGCTCCACCAAAAAAAGTAAAAAAAATAAAGCCAGATTCTGTACCAATGCCAGATGATAAAGTTAAAAAAATAGAGGAAATAAAAGAGGACAAGCAAAATCCAGAAAAAATTGATAACGAGGTAAAACAAGTTTCTGAGTTTGAAAAAAAAGAATTATTTGATCCAAATAATATTGCTGCATTAATCGACAAATCTAAAACTGAAAGCGCTGAGACAACAACAAAAACAGATAAAGTAACACAAGACCAACAAAAAAATCTTGAAAACTTAGGATTATCTTTAAGTGAAGAAGATGCTTTAAAAGCACAAATATTTGGATGCTGGAGTATTCCTTTGGGATTACCTTATAATGAAAATTTATTGGTGAGAATTAAATTGCAATTAAATCCAGATGGAACAGTGATGCAATCAGAAATATTAGATCATGCCAGAATGAACAGACCAGGTCAAGGATTCTACAAAGTTCTTGCTGAAAGTGCTTTAAGAGCAATTAAATTATGTCAACCATTAAGAGTTCCAACAACGGGGTATGAAAGATGGAAAGAATTACAATTAAATTTTGATGCAAGAGAGATGCTAGAAGGATAATATAAAATTATGAAAAAAATTATTATTTTATTTTTTGTTTGGTTATTACAAAGTAATGCCTTAGCTTTAATTGAGGTGGACATTACTAGAGGAAACTTAAATCCACTCCCAATAGCAGTGTCTCCATTATCAATTGATGATGAGTCTCGAAAAAGTTTTGAAAAAATTTTAAAAAAAAAGAATATTGGCTCAGAAATTTCCACAGTAGTTGAGAATAATTTAAAAATTTCTGGACTTTTTAATCCATTAGATAAAGATGCTTTTTTACAAGCACCTGATATTGCAAATTTAAAACCACGTTTTGAAGATTGGAATTTGATTAAAGCCCAAGCTTTAATTACTGGAAAAGTAAAATTTATTGATGATAAGTTAAGAGTTGAATTTAGATTATGGGATGTATTAGCAGGTAAAGAAATGATGGCACTTGCTTTTACTACAGTTCCAAATAATTGGAGACGTGTTGGACATATTATAACTGATAAAGTTTACGAGAGATTAACTGGGGAAAAAGGTTATTTTGATACAAGAATTATTTATGTTGCTGAGGAAGGACCAAAAACAAAAAGAATAAAAAAATTGGCCATTATGGATCAAGATGGTGCAAATAATAAATTTTTAACTTTAGGAAATGAACTTGTTTTAACACCTAGATTTAACCCCACAAATCAGATGGTTACATATTTGTCTTACTTTAGAAATTTACCAAGAGTATATCTTCTTGATATAGAAACAGGAATTCAAGAGGTTGTAGGTGATTTTCCTGGAATGACTTTTGCCCCTAGATTTTCACCAGATGGAAAAAAAATAATTATGAGTTTTGCAAAAGATGGAAATTCAGATATTTATACGATGGATTTAGAAAATAGAATTGTAGAAAAAATTACTAATCATCCTTCGATTGATACATCACCTTCGTATTCCCCAGATGGAAAATTTATATGTTTCAATTCTGATAGAAGCGGATATCAACAAATTTACGTTATGAAAAGTGATGGAACTAATGTTAAAAGAATTTCGTTTGGAAAAGGTTTATACGGTACTCCAGTATGGTCCCCTCGAGGAGATTTAATTGCATTTACAAAATTACATAAAGGAAAATTTTATATTGGTGTAATGAGAACCGATGGCAGTGGGGAAAGATTGCTCACAGAAAATTATTATCAAGAAGCTCCATCATGGTCACCAAATGGAAGAGTACTAATTTTTTATAGAGAGACCAAAACAGATAACAAGGGAGATGGTTTTTCAGCTAAATTATGGTCAATTGATTTAACAGGCTATAATGAAAGGCTTGTTGATACCCCGTCAGATGCCTCAGACCCATCATGGTCATCATTATTAACTAATTAACTTAAAATATCTTGATTTTTTAACTTGAAACATCTAATTAGTTGTGAAAAAGTTAATAATAAGAAATATTGACCAAGGAGCAATAATGAAATTAAACAAAATTCTAAAAAACGCCTTTTTAGTAACAGTTGCGTGTTTAGTATTATCTGCATGTGCCACTTCAAAGAAATCATCAGGCCAAATGCAAAGTGATGTTTACACAGGAACTGACACTGTAGAATATTTAGCATCAGGGGTACCTGACAGAGTTTTCTTTGCAACAAATGAAACAGTATTAACGACTGCTTCAAGAGAGACTTTAAGAAAACAAGCGGCATGGTTAAGAAAAAATTCTAAAATCACAATTGTTTTAGAAGGACATGCTGACGAAAGAGGAACTAGAGAATACAACTTGGCTCTTGGAGAAAGAAGAGCTAATGCTGCTAAAGATTATCTTAAAATTAATGGGCATAATTATAGAGAAATATCAAGAGCACTAATTAAAGCTCAAA
>CVSD01000054.1 GCA_001179885.1 Candidatus Pelagibacter communis
TTAGATGCCTCAACATATGAATAGTAGGGCTCTTGTAAATCAACATTCCAATAATTTAAGTTCTCAAGATTTATAGTTTTTCCAGAAACAGCACAAATTACATGATCACCAGGTTCAATAATTTGAAAATTATTTGGTAAATATTTTAATTTTGCTAATTTTTTGTTCATTTATAGTTTATATCTTTATACATGATAGTTGGTATTATAGGAAGTGGGGGTAGAGAACATGCAATTTGCCACTCATTAAATAAATCAAAAAAGATTAATAAAATTTATTGTTTTCCAGGAAACGCTGGTACCTCAAATATTGCTGAAAATATAAATATTAATCTTGATGAATTTGAAAAATTAAAAGATTTTATTTTACAAAAAAACATCGAACTTGTAGTTGTCGGTCCTGAAAAACCTTTGGTAAATGGTATAACAGATTATCTTGAAGGTTTTGGTATAAAGGTTTTTGGACCAAATAAAATAGCTTCTCAATTAGAAGGTTCTAAAATTTTTACAAAAAATTTATGTAAAAAATATAATATTCCTACCGCTAACTTTGGAATATTTAAGAATCAAATAGACGCTAAGAATTTTCTAGGAAAATCAAATTATCCCATAGTAATTAAAGCAGATAATTTAGCTGCTGGTAAAGGTGTTTATATTTGTGAAAATAGTGATCAATCAAATCAGGCAGTTAAAGAAATATTTGATGGTAAATTTGGAAAAGCAGAAAATGTTTTGATTGAAGAATTTTTGAAAGGTGAGGAAATGAGTTTTTTTATAATTAGTGATGGTTCTAGCTTTCAAAGTTTTGGTACTGCTCAAGATCATAAAAGAGTTTTAGAGGGTGATAAGGGTAAAAATACAGGTGGAATGGGTGCATATTCACCATCAAGATTAATTAATAATGAGTTAGAGAAAAAAATTTTAGATAAAATAATTAAACCAACTTTAAAAGCAATGATTGATTTAAAAACCAGCTATAAAGGTTTTTTATATGCTGGATTAATGATCATTAAAAATGAACCTTATTTAATAGAATATAATGTAAGAATGGGTGATCCAGAATGTCAAACTCTGATTCCTAAACTTAATACTGATTTTTATGAAATTATAAATGCTTGTTGTGAAAATAGATTAGATACTATCAAAATCAAATGGAATAATAAAAAAAGTCTATGTGTAGTTCTATGCTCAAAGGGTTATCCAGATACATATAAAAAGAATGTCGAAATTAAAAATATTACTCAATTAAATCTTGGATCTAGTGATTATTTGTTTCATGCTGGCACCTTAAAAAAAAATAAAACTACCCTAGCAATAGGTGGTCGGGTACTAAATTTTGTTTCACTATCAAATGATTTCAGTACAGCTAGAAATAAGATTCATCAATATATTGTAAATTTAAATTGGTCAGGTGGTTTTTTTAGAAAAGATATAGGTTATAAGGTAATAGATAAATGAGAATTATTGGTGGATATTTTAAAGGTAAAAAAATTTTAGAACCAAAAGATAAAGAAACGAGACCTCTCAAAGATTTAACAAAAGAGTCTATATTCAATATATTAAGTCACTCAAACAAGCTCACAGTAAATATAGAAAATTCAAAAGTATTAGATTTATTTTCTGGTGTTGGATCATTCGGTTTGGAATGTTTATCTAGAGGAGCAATACACGTTACTTTTGTTGAAAATTATGATGGTGTTTTACCAATTTTAAAAAAAAATTTATCTAATTTAAAATTGGATAAAAAATATGAAATTATTGAACAAAATCTAATGACTAATTTTAATTTTAAAATGATCAAAAATAAATTTGATATAATATTTTTAGATCCTCCTTACAAAGAAAAGGATATAAATGCCATGGTTGATAATATTTTTAATTTGAAAATTCTTGCCAAAAATGGCGTGATCATCATTCATAGACATAAAAAAGAAAATGATGAATTTTCTCAAAATTTTCAAATCTTAGAAAAAAAAAGATATGGTATTTCAAAAATTTTTTTTGGTACCTTTAATTAAAAATTTTTTTGTCTCTTTCTTTATAAGTTCAACAGCTGGCTGATTGTAAGGGTCAATTTTTAAAGCTTTTCCAATTAAAATTGTTTCTAAAATAAAAAAACAAAATAATTCACCGAGAGTTTTTTCATCTCTTTTTTTTATTTCAAAACTTCTAAAAGGTATATTTTTCATCTCAAAAACCTTCTCTGAAGCTTTTTTTTGTGAAAAAATAATATCATTAACATTTTTTTCTTTAATATAATTATGAGAAGATAGAATATGTTTACCTAAAATTTTATTAGAGTCACTCTCATGCACATGAAAGAAAGTAAAAAAATTATTTTTAAAACCATCTAAATAAAGTTGCATAACACTATGATTATCTCTAGGCATATTAGAAATTACAGGTAATAAACCTTTATTTTTTTTACCAATACTTTCTGCAATTAGTTGTTGATACCATGAAAAAAAATTTTGGGAATCCTCATCATAATTGATAATTACTGAATTGAATTTTTTTTTCTTTATAAAATGCATTGTTGCACCTACACTTGAGATTAAAGCATTCAAATATTTTTTGTTTTTAATAAGATTGTTAAATTGTCTAAATTTTTTTGGATCCAATCCCATCAATTCTGCTGGTAACATTCCAACTTCTGACAAGACCGAAAATCTTCCTCCAATAAAATTGTTATGATGAATAATCTCTGCTTTTAATTTTTTTCCAAGTGTATGTAAATAATTTTTTTTATTTTCAGTAATAAAAATATTCTTGTCTTTTTTTTTTATATGAATATTAGAGTTAATGATTGTTTCAATTGTGTTACCTGATTTTGAAATAACTAAATTTAAATATTTCTTACTCTTATTAACTTTTATTTTTGAGGATAAGTTATCTATGAATGTAAAGTTTTTCTTAATCTTATGTTTTAAAAAAGAATAAATAGCTTTTGCTCCTAATGATGATCCACCTATTCCTAGCAACTTTATATCAAGAAAATTTTGGTAATTCTTAAGATTTTGTTTTTTAAAATCATCTTTATAGTTTTTATCTAATGATTGAATTATATGGTTATTTTCATGAAAAATATTTTGAAGTTTTTTTTTAATATATAAATTTTTTGTTTTTATTTTAAAATTTTTAAAAAAAATTCCAGATGTAATCATTAATTTTTGATTTTTTCTAAAATTGAATTTTCAAAACTTATATTCTGATTAGAACTGTTTTGAACTTCAGTTGAAGAATTTTCATTATTAGAAATCAATGATTTTATATCTTTTTCTTGTTTTTTTTCTAAATTTTGATTTTGATCACTGGGTAGTGGTAACTCATCAAAATCAGGTGGCATCACAAGTGGTGATTTTTTTTCAACTAAAAATTCGTCAATACTATTTTTTTTTTGAGAACTAAAACCATCTTTTAGAGTATTGCATGCATTTAAAAAAATAATTGGAATAATTATAATTAATAATGTTTTAGTTTTTTTCATCAGTTCCATTCTTTTGGTTATCAATTAATTCAAGTAAAATCAAAAACAATACTCCTAATGAAATAAATATATCTGATACATTGAAAATAAACCAATGAAAATTTCCAATATGAAAATCTATAAAGTCTGGAACAGCTTTAAAAAAAATTCGATCATATAAATTGCCTAAAGCTCCACTAAATATCATTAAAAATGAATATCTTTTAATACCATTACTTTTTAAGGTCATAAAAAAAATAATTAAAATTACTGCTGCAATTAAAATTGTCAAAATATTGTAGGTATGACTTTGATCAAATGATAATAAACCAAATGCTATTCCTTCATTGAATGTTAAATTAATATTTAAATATTTTGATACAAATAATTCAGATGATAAATTTTTTTCACTTACAGAGATCACATGGACTTTTGTAAATCTATCAAGACCAAAAATACTTAAAATTATTAAAAAATTAAGAATAAAGCTTTTATTTAAATATTTAACCATTATTGAGAATGTCGCTCACAAGGTTCAACACTAATTTTCCAACATACAGGACATTTATTACCTGAAGCCTTTATAGTCTCAACTAAAATATCTGAACTCTCATCAAAATTAATTTGAGTTTTTGATACAATACAAAGCTCTGATAAATCAATTTTTGTGATTATATCTTTATATTTCTCATTTAATTTAATTTTGAGTTCTGCTTCCAAACTTGAACCAATTTCTTTGCTGGCTCTTTTTTCTTCAATACTTATATTGCATACATCTCTAATTTTTATTAATTCAGACCATCTTTCTGTAAGCTCTTCATTTTCAAGTTTTTCTGGAAAAGTTAGGAATTTTTCTAGATGGATGCTTTTACTATTCTTTGATATTAATTGATGAATTTCCTCAGTTGTAAAAGACAAGATTGGAGCAAACCATCTGAGTAAAGATTTTAATAAAACATTCAAAATTGTAACACAAGATTTTCTTTTCTTAGAATTAATTGGATCACAATATAAGGTGTCTTTTCTTATATCAAAGTAAAATGCCGACAAGTCTACTGTGCAAAAATTCAACAATTCTTTATAAAGGTTGTGAAAATCATATCTTTTAAAATAATTTTCAAATTTTTTGTTAAGATAATACATCTTGCTTAGCATAAATTTCTCCAGCTCTGGCAAGTTTTCGATATCAACTTTATCCAAATCAATATCTTCATATTTGTCGTTTATATTTCCTAATAAATATCTAAATGTATTTCTAATTTTACGATAAGACTCTGAATGCTGATCTAATATAGAATAATCTATTCTTAAATCTTCTGCATAATTAGATGCAGCTACCCAAATTCTTAAAATATCAGCACCATATTTTTTTAAAATGTCATCTGGCGCAATTACATTGCCAAGAGATTTTGACATTTTAAGACCTTTTCCGTCTACGACAAACCCATGAGATAATATTGACTCAAACGGTGCCCTACCTCTCGTTCCACATGATTCTAATAAGGAGGAATGAAACCAGCCCCTATGTTGATCAGAGCCCTCTAAGTACATTGATGCAGGCCATTTAAGATCTTTTCTTTTTTCCAATACAAAAGAGTGAGTTGACCCACTATCAAACCAAACTTCAACAATATCGCTTAGCTTTTCAAAATCTTCTGCTTTATGTTTGTTACCTAAAAATTTTTGAGGATCATCTGAAAACCAACAATCAGAGCCTTCTTTTTCATAAATATTAGCAATATTTTCAAATACTTCATCGTCTATTAAAATTTCATTAGATTTTTTATTTACAAAAATAGGTAATGGCACACCCCATACTCTTTGTCTTGATACACACCAATCTGGCCTTGTTTCGATCATTGATTTTAATCTTTCTTTACCTTTGCTTGGATAAAAGGTTGTATCATCTATTGCTTTTAAAGCTTTACTTCTCAATTTATGGCTTTCCATAGAAATAAACCATTGCGGTGTTGCTCTATGAACTAAAGGTGCTTTTGATCTCCAAGAGTGAGGATATGAATGAACCAATTCACCATTTGATAATAAATTATTTTGATCTTTCAATTTTTCAATTACAATTGGGTTAGCCTTAAAAATATGTAAACCCTCAAACAGAGAAACATTTTTTGTATATTTTCCATCATCATCTACTGTCTCAATTGCCTTTATTCCATTATTTAAACAAAGATTAAAATCATCAGGCCCATGACTTGGAGCACAATGAACTATTCCTGTTCCTTGTTCAGTGGTTACAAAACGTGCTTCTAGCATTGGAATATCGTAGTCATACCCTAAATCAAAAAATGGATGCTTGCAGATAGTATCTTTTAAATCTTTACCTTTAAATTTCTTGAGGTTTTTAATCTTTTTAATCTCACAATCTTTTAAAACTGAGTCCAATAATAATTCTGCGATAACAATTTTTTTATTTTTAAAGTTTCCCTCATCATTAATTTCAATTATTAAGTAATCTAAGCTTTCATTGTAAGCTAATGCTTTGTTCGCTGGTATCGTCCAGGGAGTAGTTGTCCATATAACAATATTACAATCATTTAGTTCTTTAATTTTTGATGATTTGACTGGAAAACAAGCATAGATAGTATCAGATTTATGATCTTGATATTCAACCTCAGCATCAGCTAAGGCAGTTTTTTCTACGGTTGACCATAAAACTGGTTTAAATCCTCTGTAAAGACTTCCTTCTTTTAAAAATTTTCCAAGTTCTCTAACAATTTGTGCTTCTGCATCATAGCTCATTGTTGAATAATAGTTTTCCCAATCACCAACAACGCCTAATCTTTTAAACTGGTCTTTGTGAACCTCTATCCATTTTTCTGCAAAAGTTCGACATTCTTTTCTAAATTCTACAATTGGAACATCGTTCTTATTTTTTTTATTTTTTTTATATTGTTCCTCAATTTTCCACTCGATCGGTAAACCATGACAATCCCAACCTGGAACATAAACAGAGTCTTTGCCATCCATTTGATGAAACTTTACTATAATATCTTTTAGTATTTTATTTAATGCAGTACCCATATGTATATTTCCATTTGCATATGGAGGACCATCGTGGAGAATAAATTTTTCTTCTCCTTTCCTTGAATTCCTTAACTCTTTATAAAGATCAATTTTTTTCCAAAACTTTAAAATTTCTGGTTCTCTAATTGGTAAATTAGCTTTCATTGAAAAAGCTGTTTTGGGTAAATTAATTTGACTTTTACTCATTACATTTTTTTTGCAGTTACTAGATCAATTTTAATTTGTTTTTTTAATTGATCTACATTTTTGAATTTTTTTTCAGCTCTTATAAATTTAATAAAATTCACTCTTAAATAATTATTATATAAATTTCCAGAAAAATTGAATAAATGAACTTCTAATAATATTTTTTTTCCATTAAATGTAGGTCGATATCCTAAATTGGCTATTCCTTTAATATATTTTGAACTTTTTATTTTCTTAGCTTTAACAGCATAAACACCTGGTTTTGCCAAAACGTAATCTTTGATATCTATATTGGCTGTTGGAAAACCAATCTTTTTTCCTATTTGCCTGCCTTTTTGAACTTTTCCATCAATCGACCAATTTCTATTTAAAAGTTTATTTACATTATTAAGTTTCCCACTCTGCAGATATTTTCTTAATAATGATGATGAAATAATTTTTTTTTTAATTGATAAAGGTTGTGGTTTAACAATTTTATATCTGCATAACTTCTCGTAATTAATTAATTGTTTTACATTTCCTTCTCTTTTGTTTCCAAATCTAAAATTATTACTTACAAAAATAAATTTAGGACTAAGTTTTTTACCTAAAGTTTCTTTTATAAATGAAATTGATTTTGTTTTTGAAAATTTACGATTAAACTTCTTAGTAATAACAAAATCAACATTAAGCTTACTTAAATTTTCAATTTTTTGGTTTAAATTAGATAATCTAAAATTTTTTAAATTGGAGTTAAAAAACATTTTTGGCATTGGCTCAAAAGTTAAAACACCAATCTTTGAAGAATATTTTTTTTTATATCTTTTTGCTAATCTAAATAATTTTTGATGTCCCAGATGAAGTCCATCAAAATTACCAATTAGAATAATTGAGTTTTTATGATTTTTTTTTATATTAAAACTATTATATAATTTCATTTTCACCATTTTAACTCTGATTGGATATAATTACAGATTGTTTCATAAGATTTCGCAGTTGCTTCAATTCCTTTTTCTTTAATTTCATTTTTATGAATACCATTCGAAATTATTAAAGAGTCATAATTTAAAAGATTAGCACCTTTTATGTCAGTATTTAGATTATCACCAATAGAAAGAATTTTTTTTCCTTTATTATCAATAGATTGATCATAAACCTCTGGATAAGGTTTTCCAAAATATATTACATTGCCCCCCATTTTTTCAAAAACCATAGCAACAGACCCTGCACATAGCTCTCTTGTATTTCCTTTATCCACAATTAAATCAGGATTTGTACAAATCATCTTTTTTTTTAAATTATTTTCAAATAAATTTTTATAATAATTTAAATCACTATCATAACTCTCAAATAATCCTGTGCATAGAATATATTCACTATCGTTAATGCTATCTGATTTCATTTTCTCAAAATCATTAAATAAATCAAAATCTCTGGGAGGACCAACATGAAAAAATTTTTTGTTTTTTAAATTCTTTTTTAAATAATTCAAAGATGCTTCTCCAGAAGTAAAAACATGTTCTCTAATTTCTTTTTCCATGCCCATTTTCTCTAAGAAAGATTTAACAACTTTATTGGGTCTTGGTGCATTTGTTAAAAGAATGTATTCTTTTCCTTTTTTCGATATTTCTTTTAAAACATTTATTGCTTCTTGGTGAAGATTGATGCCGTTATGAACTACACCCCATAAATCTACATAAAATAGTTGATAATTATCTACAATTGAACTTAATCCTTCTTTATCTAAATTTTTGGTCATCAAAATAATCTATAACCGAAAAAATGCTTAATTTCCTATATTTTTTAATAAACAAATTTTGAAGTATATCTTGAAATAGCTAGACCAATCTCTATATGAACCTCATATTTATAAAGGAGTATTTATGAAATTTAGACCGTTACACGATAGAGTTCTAATAGAAGTTTTAGATAGCAACGAAAAAACTGCAGGTGGAATAATCATACCAGACACAGCACAAGAAAAACCACAAGAAGGCAAAGTTGTTGCAATAGGTGGTGGAGCAAAAACTGAAGATGGTAAATTAATTCCAATGGATGTTAAAGTTGGTGATAAAGTTTTATTTGGCAAATGGTCAGGAACTGAAGTCAAAATTGATGGTAAAGAATACAGCATAATGAAAGAGTCTGACATTATGGGTATTTCAAGTAAATAATTTAAAAAGGAGAAGTAAAATGGCAAAAATTGTTAAATTTGATGCTGAAGCAAGAGCAGCAATGATTAGAGGAGTGAATATCTTAGCTGATACGGTTAAAGTTACTTTAGGTCCAAAAGGAAGAAACGTAGTAATGGATAAATCTTATGGAGCTCCTAGAATTACAAAAGATGGTGTTTCAGTTGCTAAAGAAATTGATTTAGAAGACAAATTTGAAAACATGGGTGCTCAAATGGTTAAGGAAGTTGCTAGCAAAACTAATGACGAAGCTGGTGATGGAACAACTACAGCAACAATCTTAGCTCAAGCAATAGTTAAGGAAGGTGTTAAGTATGTCACAGCTGGCATGAACCCAATGGATGTAAAAAGAGGAATTGATGCAGCTGTAGAAGTTGTAAAACAAAACTTAGTTTCTTCAGCCAAAAAAGTAAAAGATAGCGATGAAATTGCACAAGTTGGAACTATTTCTGCAAATGGAGATAAAGAAATTGGCAGTATGATTTCAAAAGCAATGCAAAAAGTTGGTAATGAAGGTGTTATTACTGTTGAAGAAAATAAAGGAATAGAAACTGAATTAGATGTTGTTGAAGGTATGCAGTTTGATAGAGGTTATTTATCTCCTTACTTTATTACTAATAGTGATAAAATGACAACTGAGTTAGAAAATCCGTTTATTCTTTTACATGAAAAAAAATTAACAAATCTTCAGCCAATGGTCCCTCTTTTAGAAGCGGTGGTTCAAGCTGGTAGACCATTAATGATTATATCTGAGGATGTTGAAGGTGAAGCTTTAGCAACTTTAGTTGTAAACAAATTAAGAGGTGGTCTAAAGGTAGTGGCTGTAAAAGCCCCAGGATTTGGTGATAGAAGAAAAGCTATGCTTGAGGATATTGCAATTTTAACTGGTGGTAGTGTTATTTCTGAAGATTTAGGAATTAAACTAGAAAATGTTAAGTTAGATGATCTTGGATCATGTAAAAAAGTTAAAGTTGATAAAGATAATAGTACTATCGTTAATGGTAGTGGTAAAAAATCTGATATCGAAGCTAGATGTTCTTCAATTAAACAACAAATTGATGAAACAACTTCTGATTATGATAAAGAAAAACTTCAAGAAAGATTGGCTAAACTAGCTGGTGGCGTTGCTGTAATAAAGGTTGGTGGTGCTACAGAAGTTGAGGTTAAAGAGAGAAAAGACAGAGTTGAAGATGCACTAAATGCAACTAGAGCTGCTGTTGAGGAAGGTATTGTAACAGGTGGTGGATGTGCATTGTTATATGCTGCTCAAGAGCTTGAAAAAGTTAAAGCTAAAGGTGAGGATCAAAAAGCTGGTGTAGATTTAGTAAAAAAAGCACTAGAAGCTCCAATCAGACAAATTACTAAAAACGCAGGAGTAGATGGATCTGTTGTAGTTGGTAAATTGTTAGAGCAAAATAAAAAAACTCATGGCTATGATGCTCAAAACGAAGAATATTGTGACATGTTTGCTAAAGGGATTATTGATCCAGTAAAAGTTGTTAGAACTGCTCTTCAAGATGCAGCATCAATTTCTGGATTATTAGTAACAACAGAAGCAATGATAGCCGACAAGCCGGAAGAAAAAGATGCGGCTCCTGCTGGAATGCCTGGTGGAATGGGCGGCATGGGTGGTATGGGAGGAATGGGCGGCATGGGAATGTAATCGTTCCAACCCAAATCAAAATTTAAAAAGGGCAGTTTTTACTGCCCTTTTTTTTACCCTAAACAAAAATTTGCAATGAATGTTCAATGAAGTTTTTAGAATGAAAAAACGGTGCTGAAGGCAACCCTAGTTTTTATTAACAACAAAGAATAATTAATTCTTAAACAGGATTTGGACATTCTACTATCCTACCAATAGAATCTCTACCTGTACATGGTTGCGGTTGCTCCCACATCTTTTCTATTAAATCTTCTTCATTAAACGGTTTATAAGTCCCATCATCTTTATAACCCAGTGGTAAATACACTAAACTGTAATAATCGTAATGTCTATCTGTAGAATGAACAGTTATAATTCTGTTATTGTCAAAATCAATTACCACTTGTTGTCCGGCAAAACCATCCATCATTAAAATTGGTCTATCCTCTAAACCAACAGCATCCCATAGAAACTGACCACCATAAGTTTGTGCTGATCTATGGTTACCTTTAAACTTACTATACTCATTATATTGTCTATCTACTCTATTTTCATACATTGTTTTTAAATACTTACCAACGCAAGTATCATTCTTCCAATGACTCATAATCATGTTAGCAATTCTTACATAATCATATCTATCAGCATAGAAAGAATATCTTCCGTATTCACCAGATTTTCTATTACCAGTTTTATCTTTTCTTAAAGTTTTATGAAAATAAACTCTTTTTGCAACTTTAGCGTCTTCTATAAATATCTTATGTAATAACTTATTCCAGTCATCACCAGTTTTGTAAATAACATAGTTCATAATTACATTTGTTGTCATGGCACTATAATTAAAATACTTACCAGGTTCTAAACCATCAACACCTTTAAAATATCTTTTCATAGCGGTCTTGATGGGTATAGTATTAATGCTTTGTTTATTTTTCGTTATTTTACTATCCCAAATACCAATTCTATCACCAATTATTTCGTCATCACCTGCTTGCATGTTAAGTAAATGTATTAACTTTTGATTTTCATATAGGGTTCCTTCAACAGTTGGATAATCTATTCTATCAAAAACTGTATGATTAATATAACCACCACACATGGCATAACCAGTTACAAGACTTACTAAACTTTTACCTACAGAATGTGAAGGATATGGTCCCCAATATTTACTTTTTCTACTTTGATCAACTAAAATTTTGTTGTTTTCAAATAAGATATAAGAAACTAAACCAGTTTTTTTATCTTTAAGTTGTTCTTCAACTAATTTAGATAAATCGTTAGTTTGTAAATCAAACTCAAACTCATACGTATCATTTTCTTTATCACCAATTTTATATGCGTAATTTTTATTATACGCATATTTTTCATTAGCATGATGAGCAAACGTTACGCCGATCATCATAAAGAAAGAAAGGATAAAATAAATAATTCTACTCATTCAAATTTTGTATATTGTAAATTTAACTCAACTCTAAAATGAAGTCATCTTTCTGTTTGCTTTCTATTTGGGGCATTTCTGCAGTAAAGTTTGTAGTGAAAAAGTTAAATAAGTCAGTATTGACGTAATTTATAGGTAAATGTAACCCAATAACTCTTAATTAAAATTCTAAAAGGGCAGTTTTTACTTCCCTTTTTTTTACCCATCTTAAAAATAATGATTAGATTAAACTTTTTTAAACAATCTTTTTTGTGCAAATTTTAAATAAATAAAATAGAATATTCTTTTTAGATTCCAAAATTTTAATCTTCTAGTTTTATTGAATTGAATTGGCATCTTGAACTTAACTTTTTTTTCTAAATCTAGAACATTTAAAAAATCATTAAAAATTTTTTTTTTTTGATCTTTGCAAAACTTAATATAATAAAAGTTTTTCCCAAATATTTTTTTCCAATTATTTATAATCTGAACATTATCAAAATAATATCTTTGATTAAAAGAATATATTTTTTTATTATCAGTAATAGAATAATACCCATCATTTCTAATTTTTTTTATAAATTGAAAAACACTATCAACTTTAGTAATTTTTCTATGTTTTAATAATTCTGAATAAAATGAATATAAATAAGATTCATCATCTCTATAAAAAAAAATTATGATCGGTTCATAATTTAACTTTCTCATTGTTTGTTTTAAAAATTTTAATTTTCCCAAATCATATGAGAGTAATGAAAAATACTCAGACGTAATTAATAAATCTTTATTTTTAATTACTTTAGTAAAATATTTAATTATTTTGAGATTATTCTTTTTGCTAATATATTGAAATAAACTAATGTTATTAGTGGTTATTTTTTGTATTTTTTCTATCAATACTTGAATATTGTTTTTTTTAAATAAATCTTGATTCAAAAAAATAAAGTTTTGTAAGGAAGTACTTCCAGTTTTAAAATTACCTATATGAATAAATATTTTCTTCATTTTAATATTTTATATAACTCGGGAAAAATTTTTTCTGCTATAAACCTATTCCCAGCTGGAGTTGTGTGCATCTGATCATAAAAAGATCCTTCTTCTAGTTTTGTTAAAATTTCATCAAGTTTTATTATATAATATTGATTTCTTTTGCAAAAAACTTTTAAATGTTCATTTACTTGAAAAAGATTATAATCGTTTAATCCGTCAAATTTAATTTGAGTAATAAAAATCGGAACAATATCAAATTTATCAATATAATATTTCAAATTATTTAGTCGGTTTTGTAACTGTTTAATCAATTGTTCATTACTCTTTTTTTCTATATGTCTTATTTTTGCAGTTTCATAATTTACATAAAAAAAATTTTCATAAAGTTTATTTGATTGTTTAGTTACACCATATTCTTTTCTAATTTGGTTATTAAAATATTTATATTTTACTTTTTTAAATAATTCGACCAATTTACTATTATTTTTAATATAATCATTGATTTTTAAACTAGTGCCTTCTCGCCATGGCAAATCATACTTATCTTCTTGATTCAAATTAGAGTCATTTATGCCAGTATAAAAAATCATATATTTTGGTTTGAAATTATTTATTTTAGGAAACCAATACTTAAAATCATTAGCATATCCTTTTAAAGTTTTGCCATCTGTTGATGCATTTATAATTTTATATTTATAATTTACCTCAGTTAATTTTTTATTTAATTGTCCTACAATAGTTAACTCTTGTGGAGTAAATTTTTGATTTCCTGTACTACCCCCCTCAAAGACTAATTTGATATTTAAAGGATCGACTTCCTCTCCTCTAAAACCATAAAAATTTCTTTTATAATTAAATTTATACTTTTGATTATTGTGAATAACTTCGTAAATTTCATTTTTTTGGCGTTCTGACCTCATCAAATACCCAAAATTGTTTTTCTTTAAAAAATATCCAAATACAAGCTCAAAAATTAAAATGAATAAAAATAGAATAAGAAAATTAATACTTGCAATTTTCAAAAAATTTTTCATAGATACATTAAAAATATCAAACACTTCATGAATAAACTATATAATAATAATTATATTTAAATTTTTTTTTATGTCTAAAAGATATAGTGGTAAATCATTTAAAGACTCAAGTGTAAAAAAAAGACCAAAATTAAGTTTAAAAGAAAAAAGAAGAATCAAAAAAAGAAAAGCAAAAAAAATATAATTAGTTTTTTTCTTTGAAAATTGCTTATTTAATAGGCTTTTTTTTAAGTTTCCAAAAAATTTTATTTATGTATAAGAGCAAAAAAATATGAATAACAAAATTAGAAACATTACAATCATTGCTCACGTTGATCACGGGAAAACGACTTTAATAGATAACTTAATGAAACAAAGTGGTTCATTTAGAGAAAATGAAGTTGTCGATGAAAGGCTATTGGATTCTGGAGAGCTTGAAAAAGAGAGAGGAATAACAATCTTAGCAAAGCCTGCTTCAATTAATTGGAATAACTCAAGAATTAATATTATTGACACTCCTGGTCACAGGGATTTTGCGGCTGAGGTCGAAAGAGTTCTTAGTATGGCTGATGGTGCACTTCTATTAATTGACTCAGCCGAAGGTGTAATGCCGCAAACAAAATTCGTATTATCAAAAGCTTTAAAACAAGGTTTAAAGCCAATCGTTGTAATTAACAAACTTGATAAAACAGATCAAAGAGCTAATGAAGTCTTAGATGAAACTTTTGATTTGTTTGTAAGTTTAGATGCAAATGAAGAACAATTAGATTTTCCAGTATTGTATGCAAGTGGAAGATCTGGATGGGCTGACACCGAAATTGATGGCCCAAGAAAAAATTTAAATCCTCTTTTAGATAAGATTATAAAACATGTTAAACCTGCAGAATTAGATAAATCTAAACCATTTGCAATGTTATCAACTCTTCTTTATGCAGATAGTTTTTTAGGGAGAAGTTTAGTTGGCAGAATTGCTCAGGGCACTGCAAAAGCTAACCAAGCTATTAAAGCAATTAATTTAAAAGGTGAAAAAATTGATGAAGGTAGATTGACTAAGATTTTTAGATATGAGGGAACAAAAAAAGTCCCTATTGAAGTTGGTGAAGCTGGAGATATTGTTGTAGTCGCTGGTTTAGAAAAAGCCAATGTTGCTGACACAATATGTGATTTAGAAATTAATGAACCAATTGCAGCAACACCAATTGATCCCCCAACTATGTCTATTACAATTACTGTTAATACATCACCATTAGCAGGTACAGAGGGTAAAAAACTGACAAGTACTCAAATAAGAGACAGGTTAATTCAAGAAGCGCAAAATAACGTTGGAATTACATTTTCTGAAAATCAAGGAAATGACTCTTTTGTAGTAAGTGGTAGAGGAGAATTAATGTTAGAAATTTTACTTACACAAATGAGAAGAGAAGGTTTTGAGATGACTGTGAGTCCTCCAAAAGTATTATATAAAAAAGATGAAAATGGAAACAAGCTTGAACCAATTGAAGAAATTACTATGGATCTTGATGAAGAACATTCGTCAAAAATAATAGACTCAATGAACAGAAGAAAAGGCAAACTAATTGAATTAAAAGATACTGGTAAAAATAAAAAACGACTTATATTCCATGCACCAACAAGAGGCTTGATGGGATACACAAGTAGATTTTTAACTCTCACAAAAGGTAACGGTGTTATAAATAGAATTTTCCATGCCTACGGACCATTTGAAGGTGATATGGAAGGAAGAAGAAATGGAGCACTAATTTCAATGGAACAGGGAAAAGCAGTTGCATTTGCAATCTTTAATTTGCAGGCAAGAGGTGAAATGTTCGTGACTCATAATGATCCGGTTTATCCTGGAATGATTGTTGGATTATCACCTAAGCCTGGTGATATGATTATCAATGTTATGAAAGGTAAAAAATTAACTAATATGAGAACACAGGGAACAGATGAAAATGTTGTCTTAACTCCAGTTAGAAAAATGTCGATCGCAGAACAATTAAGTATGTTAAACACTGATGAGGCTTTAGAAATTACACCAGAGTCTTGTAGATTAAGAAAAGCTATCCTAGACCCACACGAAAGAAAAAGGAGCGAGAAAGCTGGCGCAGCAGCTTAATCAAAAATCTTATCAACTAAATAAAGTCCTAAAGCTACACACGGGCCAATACCAAAAGCAAATAATAAAGTTCCAACTCCAATAGTTCCACCCAAATACCATCCAATGCTTACAACTGAAATTTCTAAAGTTGCTCTGACAGCGGCTATAGGAAAATTTGTAACTTTTTGTAAACCTATCATCAATCCATCTCTTGGACCTGCTCCTAAATTAGAAACTAAATATATACCCCCACCAATACCAACTGTGACTACAGATATGACCGCTAAAATTAATTGATTAATGTAATTTGATGGGGTTGGAACAAATTTGATACAAAGATCTATCATTAAAGCAATTATTAATGCATTAAAGATTGTTCCCATTCCTGGCTTTTGACCTAATGGTATCCATAAAATTAAAACTGCAATACTGATTAATAAAGTTATTGTTCCAATACTTAAATTTACATTAAGAGAAATACCTTGAGCTAAAACACTCCAGGGAGAAGCTCCCGTAAAAGAAACAATTAACAAACCTTCCCCCAATCCAAATAACATTAGTCCAAAACATAAAAAAAAGAATGTTGAAAATTTTGGTTTAAGATTATGAGGTCTATCTGATGTCCAATTAACTTTTGGTATTTTCTTAATTTTTAAAAACATTTTTTGATAAACTACTTCTATTATAAGAAAAGTCTATTATTGTAATCATTAAATGAAAAAAATTTTAATCATAATTATTATATTATTATCCTCTAATGTACTTGCCCATATAGACCATTATAAAAAATATAATAAAATTGTAATGGAAATTTTTAGGAATGGTGAATTAATAGGATATAATTATTATTTTTTTACAAGAAAAGGTGATGAAACAATAATAACTAATGAAATAAAGTTTTCTGTTAAACTTCTTGGAGCTACAATTTTTCAAGTAGAAGGATATGGTGAAGAAAAATATATAAAAGATCAATTAATTTCCTATAACTCTAAAACCTTACAGAATGATAAGGAAAAATTTGTTAATTTAGTTTTTGATAAAAATAAACAAAAATTTATTATAAAAGGTTCTTCTTATTCTGGAGAAGCGTCTATTAATAACATTGTGGGAAATTGGTGGTCTCATAAAATTTTACAAAGTAATAGCCAGATTAGTCCAATTTCAGGAAGTATAAAAGAACAAGTTGTGACGTTTATTGCTAAAGAAAAAATTGATCTTTATGGAAAAACTTATGAAGTTGATCATTTTAAACTTAGATCAAAAAATATGAGCTTACCAAAAGATAAAAGATTAGATTTTGATATATGGTATGATCCAGAAAGTTCTCAAATTATAAAAGTATCATATTCGAGAATGGGTGATTGGGAATATCGTTTAAAAAATTTTGAATAAATTCTATTATTTACCTGCTGCAACCATACCTTCAATCATCATAGTTGGAGAGTTAGTTGCATATTTAAATTCTAGATCATTAGCTAGAGTAATGTTTTTGAACATATCTTTAAAATTTCCTGCAATTGTAATTTCATTTATGGGGTATTTAAATTCCCCATTTTCAACAAGAAAGCCTGTTGCTCCTACTGAATAGTCTCCTGTTACAATATTGCTTCCATGACCTATTGTTTCTGTAATATAAAGACATCTTGGATTAGAACTTAGAAGATCATTGTAAGAAATATTTCCATTATCAAAATAAAGATTGCTTGTGCCTCCACATCTTCCATTCGATCTAATATTCAATTTTTTTCCATTATAAGTGTCCATTAAGTAATGCTTTAAAACACCCTGCTCCACCAACTTTAAAGTATTTGTTTTTACCCCTTCTGAATCAAAGCTTCTAGAACCAAGACCTTTTAATATATCTGGCTTATCAAAAATATCTATTTCATCTGAAAATATTTTTTGATTTATTTTATCTTTTAAAAAAGAGGTACCTCGTGAAATAGCAGAGGAAGATATTGCGCCAGCAAAAGTACTTAAAATTCCTTTTGCAATTCTTTTATCAAAAATTATAGCAATTTTTTCACTGCCAATTTTTTTTGGGCTAAGTTTTTTAATAGTTTGTTCGGCAGCTAATTTTCCTAATTCTTCTGCACTATCAATATCATGTAAATGACATTTGCTAGTATATTCATAATCACGCTCCATACTTTTATCATCTTTAGCAACAATCACGCTTGATGCTGTAAATGATGAACTTTTATAACCTTTCAAAAAACCATCACTATTAGCTAAAACGAAGTTTGATTTATCTTCAGTAAAACTGGATTCTGTATTTACTATTTTTTTATCACTTGAAGCTGATGCTTCTAATCTTTCCAAATATTCAATCTTATTTTCATTTTTTATATGTGTATCATCATATAAATTCAAATCTTCTAATTCTTTGGCAAGTAAATCTTTGTCTGGAAGCGAGTTGAATTCATCCTCTGGAGTATTTTTTGTAGTTTCAATACATTTTTCTATCAGAGTATCTATATTTTCTTTTAATAGATTTGAAGATGATATTGATGATTTTTTTTTACCAATATAAGTTGTAATACCTATAGCAAGATTATCTGATCTATTAGACTCGTCTAATTTTTTGTTCCTAAAATTTACTGATTCAGAGATTGAGTTACTCACAACAACGCTTGAATCTGTCGCCCCTAATTTTTTTGCTAGATCTAGACAATAAGATGCTTTTTCAGATAGATATTCCTGATCTTTGATCATTAAAGTTTTGTTCCACCCACTGTCATTTTATTGATTAATATAGAAGGTTGAGCAACTCCAACTGGAACACCTTGACCAGCTTTACCACAAGTTCCGATTCCTGGGTCTAACATCATGTCATTTCCAACCATTGATACTTCTTTTAGTATAGATGGACCATCACCAATAAGTGTTGCACCCTTGATAGGTGATCCAATTTTACCATTAACAATTTCATATGCTTCTGTACAATTAAATACAAATTTACCTGAAGTAATATCAACTTGCCCACCACCAAAGCTGACAGCAAAAATACCTTTATCAACTGATTTAATCATTTCTCCTTGGGTGTGATTACCATTTAACATCATGGTATTTCTCATTCTTGGCAGTATAATATGTCTGTAATTTTCTCTTCTACCACTTCCGGTCGATCTAGTTTTCATTAATCTAGCATTTAACCTATCTTGCATAAAATTTTTTAATATTCCATTTTCAATTAATATAGTTTTTTCTGTTGGGGTCCCTTCATCATCTATTGTGAGACTACCTCTTTTGTTATCAATAGTTCCATCATCAACAATAGTAACACCCTCACTTGCAACTTTTTCACCCATTAAATTATGAAATGCAGAAGTTTTTTTTCTATTAAAATCTCCCTCTAAACCATGACCTACTGCCTCATGAATTAAAATAGCAGGCCAACCAGGACCTAGCACAACTTTCATTTCTCCAGCGGGAGCAGGTTTACTCTCTAAATTTACTGAAGCTATTCTTAATGCTTCATCACAAACATTTTTCCAATTATCTTCTTTTAAATAAGCATCATATGATTGTCTTCCACCTACACCGTATACGCCTGTCTCTTTTCTTCCATTTTTTTCAAGCATCACCGTTACATTAAATCTAACTAGAGGGCGAATATCAGCAAGTGTTTCACCACCAGACCTGATTATTTCTATAGACTTTTGTTCTCCAAGAAAATTTGCAGAAACTTGCTTAACATTGTTATCTTTTGTTCTCAGATATTTATTTACATTATTTAAAATTTCTATTTTTTGATTTAGTGTTTTTTGGTCAATGGGATTAATATTTTCATAATATTTTTTGTTAGATTTGGGGATTTCATGATTATAAACACCATTAGCCGATTTCAATGTTGATTTAAGATTTTCAGAAGATTGTTTTAGTGAGTTTTTAGATATCTCGTTAGAATGAGAATAAGCAACGACTTCATCAGATATAGCCCTAAATCCAAAGCCTAAATCGGAGCTATAACTAGAATTTTTAATTTTATTATCATCTAATAAAATTGACTCTGATATAGAATTTTCCAAATATAATTCACCATCATCACATTTTTGTAATGTATCTGAAATTATACTTTCTGCATCTCTTCTGGATAAATCTGAATTTTTAAAGAAATCACTCATATTCTCTTATACATAGTTCGTTTAAAAAAATTTTCAACGGGTGCATTTTACACATATACATAACATCATTTTTTTGTAATTAGTTAATTTTATGAAAGTTTATTATAACAATTCTTGTAAAATATGTAGGTCTGAGATTGACTTGTATAAAAAAGAAAAAATTAAAGAAATTGATTGGATTGACATTACAGATAATACTTTGGCTACAAAAGAAACCTCAAAAAATAGTAAAGAACTACTTCGAAGACTTCATGTAAAAGAGGGTCAAAAAATTTTAGAAGGTGCAGAGGCTTTTTTGTTAGTATGGAAAAAAATACCCAAATATAAATTTCTATATAATTTTTTTAAGTTACCTATAATTTTTAGTATTTTCTCATTCACTTACGAAATAGTGGCTTTTTTTCTTTATCTTAAAAATAAAAAGCAATTAAAAAATTAACTAGTAAAAAATAATAAGAATTTACTTAATAATGACATTGAAGCTATAAACATAATTAGTACGATAGAATACATTAACAAAATAACTTTATTTTTTTTTCTTCTTAATCTAACAAATTCTTTATCATCTAAATCAGAAATATCTCGCTCCCCAACAACAGGATAATCATAAGTAAATCGCCAGGTGCTTTCACCCAGCCTAGTATCTAAATTGTTATAATACTTAATCCAAGCAAAGATGTATCTCAAAATCAGATAAAGAATAATTAAAAAAAATGTCCCTAAAATCATTACTGATAATACCTAAATTAATAATAATAATTAATTATCATTTTTAGCTCTTTTTCTTGCAATTAATTGTGTTAAGGAATCTACCATTGTGTCAGATGCTTTAAATATATCTACACTTCTAAATTCATGAGAAATATTTTTTTCAGGATTTGATTTATCCTCAATCACTATACCTTCGTCTGGAGAATTATTTTTAATATAAATTAATAATAACCATTCTTCATCTTCTGATTCATCCCATTTAATAAAAATTTCTCCTGTTTCAAACCTTCTATCTATGCATCTAAAAATAGACATATCCCGGGTAATATGTCTTTTATTTAATTGAAAAACTAAACTACTTGCACTTCTATAAAAACTTTCTAATGCAAATTCAATTTTTTGACGTGCTAAAGTGTATTCTTTTTCTTTTTGTAGTAAAGTATCTCTATCCTCATCTCCTTGAAGTTTTACTCCAAGAGATTCTACTCTTTCTTTAATTTTTTGATCCCTAATTATTCGGTATTTTTCTTTAAGTTTATCAATCCTTTCTTGTAACCCAGCATAATCTTCTCTTTTTTCTTTTAATGAAATTTTTTCAAGTCTTTCTAGTTCCTTAACTTCTCTAACTCTAAATTTTTCAATTTGTTTCTCTAGTCTTAATTTTCTTAAAAATTGTTTTTGTTTTTCTGCTTGCTCAATTCTTAAAAGCGCCTGCTCTTTTCTTAAAAACATTTTGATATCTTTTGCTCTTTGTTTTTCTAATCGAGCTTCCTCTTTTAACTCTTGCTCTTTTATTTTTACTTTTAACGCTTCTTCTTCTTTTTTTTGTTTTTCAAAAGCAATCTTAGCTTTTCTTTCGTTTTCAATTTTTTCTATTTGAAGCCTTCTTTTCTCATCTTTTTTTAAGACTTTATAACTCAAAATAGTTTCAGAAATTTTATCAAAAAATCTTTGGATATTTTTTTCTAAACTAAAATTAATTTTGAAGTTAAATTGAGGTTTTAATGACAGCTGTAGTTTTACTAGTTTTAAAATTAAATTTTCTTTTTGAGGTTTCTTAATTTTAAATGAATATCTGCTTTTTTTTAATTTTTTTAGTTTTAACTTTTTTAGTCCTTTTTTTTCTT
>CVSD01000055.1 GCA_001179885.1 Candidatus Pelagibacter communis
TGTCTCTGACTAAATGTTCCTCTTCCAGAGTCTTGCCCAACCAATCTTACAGGATAGCCTTCTTCCAATAATGAGCCAAAAGCTAATGATTCTGCTGTTGACCAATCGATACCTGAACCATTTTTTACACTAAGTTTTCTATTCTCTAAAATTTTTGAAATGGTTTTATGGATATTTATTTCACTTGGAATAGTATTAATCCTATTAGAGATTTCTAATAATTTTTTTGTATCTGATCCAGTAACACCTCTTTTATCTTTTCCCCTTTCAGGTTTATATCTAGACCAAGTTCCTTCAAACCACTCAATTTTAGGTTTATAATCTTTCGCAGTTTTAAACTGCTCATCTAGTAGATTCTTAAATTTTTTTATAGACTCATTTAAAAAATCTTTAGAAATTGACTTATCGTTTATTAACCTTTCACCATAAACTTTTACAGGTGAAGGATGAGATTTAATTTTTTGATACATTAACGGTTGTGTGAATGAAGGTTCGTCACCCTCATTATGACCAAATCTTCTATAACAAATTAAATCTATCACAACATCTCTATTAAATTTTAATCTAAAATCTGTTGCTATTCTTGCAGCATAAACTACTGCTTCTGGATCATCACCATTTACATGAATTATTGGAGCCTCAACCATTTTTGAAATATCTGATGGATACGGTGAAGACCTTGCAAATCTCGGACTTGTAGTAAATCCAATTTGATTGTTAATTATAATATGAATAGTTCCTCCAGTATTGTGGCCCGGTAATCCTGACATTGCAAAACATTCCGCAACAACTCCTTGACCTGCAAAAGCAGCATCACCATGAA
>CVSD01000056.1 GCA_001179885.1 Candidatus Pelagibacter communis
TGTTTTGATAACCACTATATCAATTTTATTTTTAACTTTTTTTTCCCAAGATTTGCCACAACCACTAAACATTCATTTTCATGTCAGTGATTATTATTTTTATTCAATACCTCTAGCTTTAATAATAGCACTACTTTTTTTAAATTATTTTGCAATTATTTTTGGAAGAGAGTCAAGGATAAGAAAAGATGCTTTGAATAAAATGGAAGAAATTATGGCTAAAGAACACGAGATGTTATCTTTAGGTGGCCAAGCTGCTGCTGCAGCGCATTCGTTAGGCACCCCTTTATCGACTATAAAAATAATAACACAAGAACTTTCAAAACAACTAAAAAATCAAAAGGAAATAATGCAAGATATTGATTTATTATCAAGTCAAGTTGAAAGATGTAATGAAATATTAAAAAAACTATCTTTAAACCCCAATGAGGAAGATGATTTTATTGATGAAGATTTATCAATTAAAGATTATCTTAAAGAAATTATTTCATCCTTTAAAGAAACAAGTAAGAAAGATTTTATATTAAATTTAGATCAAGATTTTAATTCAAAAAAAATTTCAAAATCTATTGAAATTGTATATGGTTTAAGAAATTTTATAGGTAATGCAAATAAATTTTGTAAAAGTAAAGTATTTATAAATTTAAAAAGTAATAATGACTCAACTATCATAACAATTGAAGATGATGGTGATGGATATCCAAACGATATATTATCAAAAATAGGTGAACCATATTTAAGATCTGTAAAATCAACTGACAAAGATAAAATGGGATTAGGTCTTGGTTTATTTATTGGCAAAACATTATTGGAAAAAAATTTAGCAACTGTAAATTGTTGGAATTCTCAAACGAGAGGAGGTGCTGAAGTAATTATTAAATGGAAAAATAAAGATTTATTTAATATTTAATGTATACTTTTTTTACTTTCAAATAATTTGCTTAGTTGTGAAATCATTACATCACCCAATTCGTTGACATCAGTAATTTTTATTGCCCTACTATAATATCTAGATACATCATGACCAATACCAATTGCTAAGATTTCAGTCTCAGTTTTTTCTTCAATGAATTTAACTATTTTTTTTAGATGTTTTTCTAAAAAATCACCAGAATTTACTGACAGTGTTGAGTCATCTACTGGTGCGCCATCGGAAATAACCATTAGTATTTTTCTTTCTTCTTTTCTTTTTTTTAATCTGCTAAAAGCCCATGATATTGCTTCTCCATCAATATTTTCTTTTAAGAGACCTTCTTTAAGCATTAAGCCAAGATTATTTTTACATTGTCTCCAATGTGTATCTGCTCCTTTATAAATTATATGTCTCAAATCATTTAATCGTCCGGGTATTTTTGGTTTCCCTTTTTTATTCCAAAGTTCTCGACTTTTGCCACCTTTCCAATTCTTTGTAGTAAAGCCTAATATTTCAACTTTTACAGAACATCTTTCTAATGTTCTTGATAATATATCAGCACAAATTGCTGCAATGGTGATAGGCCTGCCTCTCATTGATCCAGAATTATCTATTAAAAGCGTTACAACTGTATCTTTGAAATCTAAATCTTTTTCTTTTTTAAATGATAGTGAATTGTAAGGATCAATTATAATTCTTGGCAGCTTAGAACTATCTAATAATCCTTCCTCTAGATCAAATTCCCATGCTCGATTTTGTTTAGCTAACAATTGTCTTTGAAGTTTATTTGCAAGTTTTGTAATAATATCCTGAAATCCAATTAATTGTTGGTCCAAAGTTTTTCTTAATTTTGATGCATCATCTGAATTTTCTAAATTTTCTGCTTTTGTTATTTCATCAAATTCATTTGTAAAAATTTTATATTCAAGATTGAGATCATTAATATTCTTTTTTTGAATAACTTGTTCATTATTTTGTTGATCAGAATCTGTGTCAACAAGTTGTTCATCAAGTTTATATTCATCGATATCATAATCAGTATCCATTCCTGCTTCAGTTTCTTCTTCTTTATTTTGGTCTTTTTTATCTTCATCATTATTTTCTTGGTCTTCACGTGATGGATTATTTTGTCCATCATCCTGGTTTTCCTCTTTCGTTTCTTCATTTTCTTCATTTTGAAAGATATCCATTTCTTGTAATATTTCTGAAAATTTAGAGGAGTATTTGTCCTGAAACTCTAGGTTTTCTTTTAAAAACTTAATATGTTTTTCAACGACTTGATCAAAATCTTTTTCCCAAAAATTTAACATTTTACTTGATAATGAATTTAACTTAATACCGTGAAATTTTTTTAACATATATAATTCAAAAGCCTCTATAACGGGAACATCATCTTTAGTTTTTAATTGATCTTTTCTTTTTAACTCAATTATATGATTATAATTGTCATGAAGATTTTTTTTAATTCCTTTTAGCATTTGAGATCCTAAAGTTTCATATCTTATCTTTTCGGCAATAAGATAAAGACTTTTGCACGATATATTAGAAGGTAAGTTTTTTTTATAAATTTCATCATTAGAAAATTTTTTTTTTAAAGCTGATGAGTCCGACTCTGCTCGTGCTTTAATAAAATCAGTTTTTGAGTTTAAATTTTCTAAATTAAAAAATTCAAATTTTTTTGAACTTTTATTTTGACTTAACTCTTCTTTCAAAACTATATCATCAGAAATTACTCTAGCTGTTGATGTTAAAGCTTGTTTAAGCTTTTCCTTGAGATTATCGCTGTTATTATTTTTCATCTAAATCTGAATATTAGCTAGAGACTCTGGGAGTTCTTCTCCAAAACATCTTTGATAATATTCAGCTATAGTATTTTTTTCTATTTCATCACATTTATTTAAAAATGTAACTCTAAATGCATATCCGACATCTTTAAAAATCTCAGCATTTTCTGCCCAATGCAAAACAGTTCTAGGACTCATCACAGTGGAAATATCTCCAGCAATAAAACCTTTACGTGTTAAAGAAGCAACTTTAATCATGTTTGATACTTTTTCTTTACCTTTGGGGTTATTTAAAGATTTATTTTTTGCTAAAATAATATCCATTTCTTTTTCTAAATCCAAATAATTTAAAGTTGTTACAATATTCCATCTATCCATCTGACCTTGATTTATTTGTTGTGTTCCATGATATAGACCTGTTGTGTCACCTAAACCAATCGTATTAGATGTAGCAAACAATCTGAAAAACTTATTTTGTTTTATTACTTTATTTTTATCCAACAGAGTAAAACTTCCCTCAGCTTCTAACACTCTTTGAATTACAAACATCACATCTGGTCTTCCAGCGTCATATTCATCAAAAACTAGAGCTACAGGATTTTGTATTGACCAAGGTAAAATTCCTTCATTAAATTGCGTCACTTGTTTTCCATCTTTTAAAACAATGGCATCTTTTCCTATTAAATCGATTCTACTAACATGACTATCTAGATTTACTCTTATGCAAGGCCAATTTAATCTTGCAGCAATTTGTTCTATATGCGTTGATTTACCTGTCCCATGATAGCCTTGGACTAAAACTCTTTTATTAAACGCAAATCCAGAAATAATTGCTAATGTTGTATCTTTATCAAATTTATAATTTTTATCTATTTCAGGAACATATTCAGTTTTTTCGGAAAAGGCATTTACCTCCATCTCTGAGTCAATTCCAAAAGATTGTTTTAAAGAGACTTTTATGTCAGGTTGAATATTAAGATTAGGTGTCAATTTTTTTCCTATAAGTATTTTTAAGTTGAGTATAAGCCAAAGTAATTAGTTTTAGCTTTTCTTCAAATTTTTTATTACCAGAATTCATATCAGGGTGAAATTTTTTGACAAGTATTTTGAATTTTTCTTGAACTTTGTGCCATTTAAGACCAACTGAAATACCTAAAATACTAAAGGCTTTTATGTCCTTATGATCAAATTTAAATTGCCGCATATGATTGAACTCACTCTTAAATTTTTCTTTGTCTAACTCGTCTTTAAGTGTGTTGTTCCATAATATTTTGAAAAAATTATCAGATGAACTGAAACTTTGTGTAGGCTTATGCCAAATCATATCTGATTTTAAGAAATCAATAACCTGCTTATCATCCATTCCTGAAAAATAATTCCAATTTTTATTAAATTCTTTCACATGTTGCAAACATAACATTCTAAACTTTTTGCTATTATCTTTTTCTATCGGAGCTTTATATTCTCCAATTTCTTTACAATTATTCCAGTCACAAATATTTTTCATGATATAGTATATCTAATATATGAATATAAATGAGCTAATTGCAATCGTAAAAACAAAATTACAAAGTCAAATTTTAATTGAAGATATTTTAATTGAAGATAAATCCTTTCTTCATAAAAATCATAGCGGAAATCAGCCAAACAAATTTCACTTAAAGATATCATTAAAATCAAATCAATTGAGAAATATGAAAAGGATTGAAAGTAATAAAAAAATTTACAAAATTTTAGATAAAGAGTTAAAAAAATTTATACACTCTTTACAAATTTTAATTCACTAATTCTTCTTTTAAGAAAGATTTTAAATCATTCTTATTATATCTTTTATTAATTATGGGTGTTCCAATTTTTTTTAGTAAAATTAAATTTATTTTATTTGAGTTATTTTTTTTATCAATTACCATAAAATCTATTATTTTATTAAGATCATTTATTGAAAAATATTTATTTATGTTAGCAGGTAATTTTGAATTATTAATATGATTTTCCAAAAATTTAAATTGTTTTAAATTTAAAAATTTCTTTTTATAACTAAATTTTAGTGCAGTTTTAATTCCTAGTATCACAGCTTCACCATGATTTAGTTTTTTTGAGTAACCCAATGAAGCTTCAAAAGCGTGTGCAAAAGTATGACCGAAGTTTAAAATTTTTCTTAAACCAATTTCCTTTTCATCCTTCTCAACTACTTTTTTCTTAATTTTACAACTTTCATATATAGATTTTTCTATGAATGGAGATTTTAGGTTTATAATATTTAAAAACTTTTTATTCAAATAATTAAAAAAATTTTTGTTAGCAATTATAGAATGTTTTAAAATCTCTCCGTATCCACAAACAATTTCTCTTTTCTTAAGAGTCTTTAAAAAATTTATATCACTTATAACTAGTTTTGGTTGGTAAAAAGTTCCAATAAGATTTTTTCCATAAATAGTATTTATTCCAGTTTTACCACCAATAGATGAGTCAACTTGTGATAAAAGGGTCGTAGGAATGTTCACAAAGTTAATTCCTCTTTTGAAAGTGCTGGCTGCAAAACCACTTACATCACCAGTAATCCCACCTCCAATAGCTAATATACAATCTTCTCTAGAAAAATTTTTATTTAATAAAATTTTAAGTATTGAATTAATTGTTTTTTGATTTTTATTTTTTTCATTTGCATTAAAAATAAAGGAATATGTTTCCTTATTTTTAAAAGATTTTTTTATTTGAAAAATTAATTTTTTAGGAACATTTTTATCAATTACAAAAAGACATTTTCCAAATTTTATATAGTTGTCTTTGATTATTTTTGGTATTTTTGAAATTAAATTACGACCAATTAGTATTGGATATTTTTGTGTTTTTGTTTTTATTATTAATTTAATAGCCTTCATAAATTTCTAAAATTTTATTTACTACTTCTTTTTTTGTTTGGTTATTGCAATTAACTTTAAACAAAGCTTTTGAATAATATTTTGATCTCTCTTTAATCATTTTTTTTAACACATTACTCGTTTTATTGACCGCTAGTGGTCTTTTAGTGCTATTTTTGATTCGATTTAATATTATATCACTGTCTAGCTTTAACCAGAATGATATGTGATTTTTAAGCACTTCATTCCTTATATTTCTATTTATAAAACCACCCCCTCCTAAAGCAACAATACCCTTTTTTTTTCTCAGAATATCTAAAGTAATTTTTTCTTCTTCTTTTCTAAAAAAAACTTCACCTTTGTTTTGAAACAACTCAGAAATTTTCATGTTTAGTTTTTTTTCAATATAGTTATCTACATCATAAAAATCTAATCCAAGTTTTTTAGAAACTAAAAAACCAATGGAAGTTTTACCTGATCCCATCATACCTAAAAAAACAATGTTTTTACTTGATTTCATAACTTTCTTTATTGAAAAAACACAAATATGTCTTATTTTGAAATTAACTAAATTTATATGCAATTTATAAAAAAAACAAGTTCAAGTAGAAGCTTTATAGGAATAATAACAAAACTAACATTAGTTTTAGTTGTTATTTTTTTGGTTATTTTTTTGTTAAATAAAATTGATTTTCCAACACCAAAAAAAGAAATAGAAAAAATAATTCCTAATGAAAATTTCAAAATTGTTAAATAAAAAATATTTTTCAATTGTTTTAATCTTACTTATTGGATTATCAGTTCATGCAGAGGATCAGCCAACAGATATATGGAATATTGAAAAAAAAAAAGTTGAGGAAGAGTCTCTAGAAAAAAAAATAGAAAATAATACTGAGACTAAGGATATATTTGAGTCTAATGTTTATAATATGCAAACACAAAAAAAACTTTCTACAATAGATCTTGACGAAAATTTAGAAACAGAAGAGTCCATGATTATTGGATTGTATGATCCTGAAGATTATGACCTCGATATAAATATGTGGTCTAATTCGGATGGCGATCAATTAAAAAAATTAATTTCTAAATTAAATAAAATGAATCTTTCACAAGATGCTATTGAAATTGTTAATATTTCTCTTTTAATAAATGCCTATCTTCCAAAAAAAAATATTACTGAAAAGGAATTTTTGAGACTCAAATCTAGTTGGTTGATAAAAAATTCAAATTTAAAATTAATAGAGGACTATTTAATTCAAAATCAAGCTATTAACTTACATCCTGAGTTGACACGGTATATTGTTGATGAATATTTATCAAATACAAATATTGAAAAAGCTTGCGAAATTTTTATTAAAAATACTGAGCTACTTACGAATGAATATTTATCAAAATTTAATATTTATTGTTTGATAAAGAATAATAAAAGAGAAGAAGCTCAATTAATTTTAGATTTAAAAAAAGAGTTAGGTTTTAAAGATGAATATTTTGAAAAAAAAATAAATTATCTATTAGAATATACAACAAAAATAGATAATTCTATATCTGAAAAATCTATTTTTGATTTTTATTTAGCTCATCAAACAAATCCTGATTTTAATTTTGAGCCTAACGATAAAACAAAAAAAATAATTTGGAAATATCTTTCATCAGCAAATTTATTAGATTCTTTTCAAGAAATAGATCTCTCAGAAATCGAAAAAATTTCAACTATAGAAAAAGCTGTTCACAATAAAAATTATCCTGAGAAAGACCTGTTTAATTTATATAAAAGATTTCAATTTAACTTTAATCAACTTTTAAATGCAAAAGATGTTTACAAATCACTTCCAAATATTGATGGCAGAGCGTTAATTTATCAAAAGATTTTATTAGAGTCCGAAATGGTTGAAAAATTAAAATTGTTGAAAATATTAAAAACTTCTTTTGAAAACGATGAATTAGGAGAAGCTTTTGATAATGAACTTAAAGCTTTTTTGTTACAAATAAGCCCAATGGATATACCAGATAATCTAACAAGTTTTTACTATACAAATATTAAAATTGAAAAAAAGGAAGATAAAAAAATAAAATTTAATAATGATATAATCCACCAATCAAAACTTATTAATTATTTTAATGGTGATTATGCAAAATCTAAAATTACGAAAGACACAAATAATTTTTTAAAGAAAATTAAAAAGAACAAAAAATATTTTTTATCAAAAAAAGATATTATTTTTTTAGAGTCACTGAAATATGATGGAGTTGAAATTTCTGATAAATATGTCGATTTATATAAAGTAGATGAAAATGAGATCCCTACTGATATTCAAATAATGATAAATAATAACGAGAGTGGTTTAGCACTTCTTAGAATTGCTGAAGTTATTGGGCAAGATAAAATTGAAAGAATAGATGAAGATACTATTTATTTTATAATTACCACACTTAATAAGTTAAATATTGACTGGGTAAGGAATAAAATATTGTTAAAAGTTCTACCTTTAAAAGTCTAAAAAATATATTAAAATAATCAACTTATGGCAGTTAAAACTATACTAACAGAACCCAATAAATTATTAAGACAGATCTCTCAACCTGTTTATAAAGTTGGGAAAGAGGAACAGCAGTTAATGGATGATATGTTGGAAACTATGTATGCAGCTAATGGCATTGGTTTAGCTGCAATACAAATTGGTATTCCAAAAAGAATTATAGTTATGGATATAAGTAAGAATGAAAATAAAAAAGAACCAAGATATTTTGTAAATCCTATAATAAAAAATAAAGATAAATTAAAATCAACATATGAAGAGGGATGTTTGTCAGTTCCTGATCAATTTGCAGAAATAGACCGACCAAAAAATTGTGATATAGAATATCTTGATTACAATGGAGATAAAAAACTACTAAAAGCCGAAGGCCTTTTGGCAACATGCATTCAACATGAAATGGATCATTTAGAAGGAATTCTTTTTATAGATTACTTATCAAAACTTAAAAAATCTATGATCATTAAAAAACTATCAAAAAATAAATCTAATCGGATAGTTGTTTAATTAATGTCAAAAAAAATAATTTTTATGGGTACACCATTATTTGCTGTACCAATTTTAAAATCATTATATCAAAATGGTTACCCTATTTCTGTAGTTTATACTCAACCACCACAAAAATCTAATAGAGGATATAAAATTAATAAATCACCTATTCAAAATATTGCAGAGATATTAAATATAGATTTTAGATCTCCTCATGCCTTACAAGACAATGAAGAGGAATATCAGTATTTAAAAAAAATGAACGCTGACCTTGCAATTGTAGCTGCATACGGTCAATTAATTCCAAAAAATTTTTTGGGATTAACAAAAAAGGGTTTTATCAATATACATGGATCAATACTTCCAAAATGGAGAGGTGCAGCACCTATACAAAGATCAATAATGAATTTAGATGAAGAAACAGGTATTAGCATAATGAAAATTGTTGAAGAGTTAGATAGTGGACCTGTTAGCAATGTTTATAAAATTAAAATAAATCCCGAACAAAATGCTCAGGAAATTTCAGAGAAATTGTCTACCCTAGCTGCACAAAAAATTTTAGGTAACGTAGATGATATTTTAGATGATAATGCAAAATTTATTGATCAAGATCATACAAAAGCAACCACTGCAAAAAAAATTAACAAAAATGAAGGTCAAATTGATTGGAAGGAGGAAGCTCCAAGGCTAATTGGCAAAATAAATGGTTTATTTCCAGCACCTGGTGCTTTTTTTAATTTTGATGGAGAGAGGTATAAAATTTTAAAAGCGCAAATTGGTAATGGTGTAGGAAATGTTGGTGAAGTAATATCTGATAAACTAGAAATTGCTTGTGGCAATAATCAATCAATAAAAATTCTCGAAATTCAGAGACAAGGTAAAAAACCCCAAAAAATCAATGAGTTTATACTAGGATCTAAAATTAAAAAAGGATCAATAATATCCAATGTTTAGATATCAAATTTTGATTGAGTATGTAGGCACCAGCTTTAGAGGTTGGCAAATCCAAAAAAAAGGCAAAACTATTCAGGGACTTATTCAAGAAAAAATTTCAAAACTTTTAAAAGAAAAAATAATTTTATTTGGATCTGGAAGAACTGATACTGGAGTACATGCCTTTGAACAGTCAGCTCATTTTGATTGTAAAAATAAAATAATTAAAACCAATAGATTTCTTAAATCTATCAATCATTTTTTGAATAAGGAAGGAGTCACTATTCTTAAAATAAGAAAAAGAAATAATGATTTTCATGCGAGGTTTTCAGCTAAAATGAGAATATATAAGTATTTTATTATTAATCGTATAAGCGAACCAGTTTTAGATAAAGATAAAGGATGGCATGTTATGAAAAAATTAGATTTAGTATTAATGAAAAAAGGAGCAAAAAAATTAATTGGGACAAAAGATTTTTCAACGTTCAGAGCATCCAGTTGTAGAGCTAAAAGTCCAATAAAAACTATGAAATTTGTAAAGATTAAATCTTCTAAAAATAAAATTGAAATTGAATTTAGATCTCAGTCTTTTTTGCAACAACAAGTTCGATCAATGGTTGGTTGTTTAAAATATCTTGGAGAAAACAAATGGTCTTTAAAAAGATTTGAAAATGTGATGAAGTCAAAAAAAAGAATATTATGTGCTCCGCCAGCTCCACCTGAGGGCTTATTTTTATCAAAAATTATTTATTAATTTTTTTTTATTAGCCATAGAAAATTTTTTATTTATTCGCCATCTAGACTCTGCTCTAACTATATATCCACAACAATTTTTTGATTTACACTTACATCGAAATTGTTTATAATCTTTGTCAAAACCAAAGCCGTAATCACAAGTAAATTCTTCGCCTTTTTTTATGTCTTTAATTGCAGTAACCCAAATTTTAAGACCTTTTCCCTCATAATCACAATTATTATCACATGAATGGTTTATAAGACCAGCTGTGTTCCATGAAAAGTCTCCATCTAATGTATATTTTTTATTAAGTGTAAAAAGATATATTGGTTTTTTGTTATCAAATTTATCAGACTCATCAACTTCTTTGTTTGTTAAAATTTTTCCGATATAATCTATAATTTTAGTTCCAGACTTAATATCTTTTGCAGCATATAGGCCACGGCCTTTGTTATCTATTTTAGATTTTTTGATTTTATATAATTTCATGAAGGCTATGCACAACGGATTAGAGACTTATTAAACGAATTCTATTAAGGCATCAACATGTCTTTTAGTACTATCTTTAAGTGCTTGTAAGTCATATCCACCTTCAAGAATTGAAACAACCTTACCGTTACAATATTTTTTTGATGTTTCTAATATTCTTTTTGTGATGTTATAAAAATCCTCTGTTTCAAGTTTAATTTGTGCTAAAGGGTCATCTTTATGAGCATCAAATCCAGCACTAATTAAAACGAACTCAGGTTTAAATTCTCTTAATCTTTTTAAAGCACGTTCAAAAGCATTAAAGTACTCCTCAGAATTTGTTCCTGCAGGTAAAGGTATATTATAAATATTATTGAATTTTCCTTTTTCTAGTTCAGAGCCTGATCCAGGATAATAAGGATATTGATGTGTTGATATAAATAGAACATTTTCGTTTTCATAAAAAATGTCTTGTGTGCCATTACCATGATGAACATCAAAATCAATGATAGCAATTTTTTTGTATTTATATTTATTTAATAAATATTTAGCTCCAATCGCAATATTATTTAAAATACAAAAACCAGCTGCCTTGTTTTGATTACAATGATGGCCTGGTGGACGAACACTTGCAAAAGCATTTTTAAATTCTTTATTTTCAATACCGTCAATAGCAGCAATAATTGAACCAGCAGCATCGAATGTAGCTTCCTTACTTCCTGGTGAAATAATAGTATCCCCATCAAGAGAAGAAAAACCCTTAGTGGGAAAAGATTTTTTTACTAAATCAACATATTTTGCATCATGAGTATTTTTAATAATTTCATCTGAAATTGTTGATGGTTTTTTCCACAAAATATTTGGGTTATTTAATTTCTTAAAATTTTCATTTATTACTGAGATTCTTGCAATTTGCTCAGGGTGTCCTGGTCCTGTGTCGTGATTTTGGAATGTGTCAGAAGTTACTAATCCAGTTTTCACTTGAAATAACTTTGTAAAATATTTTGATAAATTTTAGTAAGATTTTTTAAATCTTTTAGTGATACTGCTTCATCAACTTTGTGCATAGTTTTTCCAACCAAACCAAATTCTAAGCCAGGTGAAATAGATTTTATAAATCGCAAATCTGAAGTTCCGCCTGTAGTAGATAACTTTGGCTTAATTTTAGTAATTTTTTTTATGATATTTTGTATCATAAAAGTTGTTTTATTTGGTTTTGTTAAGAAAGCTTCTCCTGAAACTCTATAATCCACCCTAAACTTTGATTTATTTTTTTTACATATCTTTTTAAAAACTTTATTAAGTCTTTTTTTTATAGAGCTTGATGTATGTTTATTATTGAATCTGATATTAAAAGTTGCTTCAGCTGATCCAGGGATAATATTGTCAGCAGTGTTATTTATGTTAATTTTTGTTACCTCTAAATTTGTTGGTTGAAAATCTTTTGTTCCTTTATCAAATTTAATGATTTTTAACTCATTTAGAATCCTAACAATAGTTGTTGAAGGATTGTTTGCTCTTTGAGGATAGGCAACATGACCCTGAGCACCATTTATGATAAGTTTCCCAGTTAAGCTTCCCCTTCGACCAATTTTTATCATTTCACCTAATCTATTTGGATTTGTTGGCTCACCTACTAAACAGAAATTAATTTTCTCATTTTTCCTTTTTAGATATTCTACTACTTTTCTCGTTCCATTAACTGCATCACCTTCTTCATCACCAGTAATTAATAAGCTAATTGATCCATTGAACTTTTTATTTAATGATAAAAAAGTGCTCACAGCAGAAACAAAAGCTGCAATCGAACTTTTCATATCATTTGCTCCTCTTCCAATTAAATGACCTTTTTTAATAGAAGGCTTAAAAGGATTAACTGTCCAATCCTTCAAATTACCTGGAGGTACTACATCTAAGTGACCTGCATAACATAAATTTGGTTCTTTCGTTCCTAGTCTTGCATATAAATTTTTGACTGGTTTAAAACCTTTTTCTTTAAACTCTAGTATTTTTGTTTTAAAACCTAGTTTTCTAAGTTTTTTTTCTAAAAATTTCATAACCCCAGCATCAATTGGAGTTACAGAAGGAAATTTAATTAGCTCCTTAGCTAATTGTAATTCATTAATTTTCGACATTTTAATCTCTTAAAAGATCATTAACTGATGTCTTTGATCTTGTTTTTTCATCAACCTGTTTGATTATCACAGCACAATATAAAGATGGAGCTTGAGGATTATTTTTATCTGGTAAAGAACCTGGTACTACTACTGAGTAAGGTGGAATTTTTCCATAACTTATCTCACCAGTTTTTCTATTTACAATTTTTGTCGATTGGCCAATATACATCCCCATACTTAAGACAGAGCCTTCACCGACTATAACACCCTCAACAACTTCCGACATAGCCCCTAAAAAAACATTATCCTCAATGATTGTTGGCAGAGCTTGAGCGGGTTCTAATACACCCCCAACACCTGTTCCAGCTGATATATGACAATTTTTTCCTATCTGACAACAACTTCCTGCACGACTAAAAGTATCCATCATTGTACCTTCGTCAATGTAAGCTCCAATGTTTACATAACATGGCATAAGAACTGCACTCTTTCCTACGAAAGAACCTCTTCTAGCGGCAGTGTTTGGTACCATCCTGAAGCCAGCTTTTTCAAAATCCGCATTGGTCCAGCCGGCAGTTTTTCCTTTAAGTAAGTGACTTTTATCTATCCACGTTGAATATGGCCCCGCCATAGTAGACATTCCATATAATCTAAAGCTTAACATAATAGCTTTTTTGAGATGTTGGTGTGTTACCCATTCTCCATTAATTTTCTCAGCAACTCTTGATTTACCGTTATCTAAATCGTTAATAATTTGATTAACAGCATCTTTTAATGATTTATCTGAATTTTGATTTACTTGGTTTTTATTTTCCCAAGCTTCATTTATTATTTTTTCTAAGGACATAGTTTATTGACTTTTTAATAACCTTATTTCCTTAAGAAATAAAGATAGATTTTCAATTTTGTGTGAAATAAAATCTTTATCAGCATCCATCTTTCCAAAATGTTCATCATTAATTAACCAAACAGTTGTACATCCTCGCTTATGACCAATGCTAAGATTCTTTGCAATATCTTCTATGTAGACTGTTTCTTTAGGATTAATACCAAATTTTTTGACCATAAGATCAAAAGTTTTTGCCTCAGGTTTAGGTACATAACCGGCGTCCTCTATATCAAATACTTTATCTCGACCGAATAAGTCATATATACCAAGGTGAGTTAAAATATTTTCTGCATGCTCAGCACTTCCATTGGTGAAAATAAATTTTTCCATATCCAGTTGTTCTAGTTCTCTTCTCATAACAGTATCTTCTTTCATAAAAGAAAGATCAATGGTGTGTACATATTTTAAAAATTCTTGAGGTGGAATATTGTGATGTATCATAAGACCATTAAGACTTGTATTATATTTATAAAAATAATTGGTTTGAAGTTCTTTTGCTGCATCAATATCTATTTCTAGCCTCTCTGAAATAAACTTAGTCATTCTTTGTGAAACTTGACCAAATACTTTTTCTAAAGAATAATTATTGTGTTTACCGTAGCAAACTCCGTCTAGATCAAGTAATAGATATTTTTTTTCTTTAAGGTTCATGATCTTATAAGAGTTCCTGAACCTTTATCTGAAAGTAACTCAAACAAAATTGAGTGATTTAGACGTCCATCTATAATGCAAACTCCTTTAACACCATTACTTGCAACATCTAAACAATTTTTAATTTTTGGGATCATTCCACCACTTATTGTTTTATTCTTTATTAATTCATTAATTCTATCGGTATTAATTTCTGATATTAAATTTTTTTTGTCATCCAATACACCTTCAACATCACTCATAATAATTAGTCTTCTTGCATTGATTTTTTTGGCAATAGCACCCGCAGCTGTATCAGCATTAATATTAAAAACTTGGTTTTTTTTATTTATTCCTAAAGGAGCTATTACTGGAACCTTTTTTTCTTTTACTATTTGTTCAATAATTGACAAGTTTATTTCTTTTGGAGTACCAACAAAACCAAGTTCTTTATTCTCTTGTTCAACCACTAGAATGTTATTTTGTTTATTTGTGATGGCTTGGCTATCACAACTATTTTTTTTTAAGGCGTCTGTTATTTCTTTATTAAAGTTGATTAAAACGCTTTCAACAATATTTATAGATTTTTCATCTGTAACCCTTAGCCCATTAATAAAATTACTTTTAATTCCAGACTCATTTAATTTATTAGAAATTCTTTTCCCTCCTCCATGAATTAGAACAGGTATAAAACCTAATTTATTAAGGATTGAAATATCATTAATAAAATTGTTAAACAAACTTTGATCAACTAATACACTACCTCCACATTTAATAACTATATATTCATCGTTATATTTTCTTAGATAGTTTTTTACTTCTTCAAAAGAAGGACCTTTTATTGGTAAGATTTTTTGAATTTCTTCTTCTGAAATCTTTGACATTAAGTTACAGTTTTAACTGTTGTTCGCTTCATAATGAATAATTGTTGAGCCATAGTTAAAATATTATTTACTGTCCAATAAATAACAAGTCCACTTGGGAATGGTGCAAGAATTACAGTTAAAAAAAGTGGAAAAAACATAAATATTTTTGCTTGCAGCGCATCTGTAGGAGCTGGATTAAGTTTTTGTTGCACCCACATAGAAACTCCCATTGCTACTGGCCACGCTCCTATAACTAAGAATGAAGGAACATCATAGGGTAATAGTCCAAACAAATTGAATATACTTGTTGGATCTCGCTCACTTAAGTCATGTATCCATCCATAGAAGGGCATGTGACGCATTTCAATTGTAACAAATAAAACTTTATACAAAGCAAAAAATACTGGTATCTGCACTAAAATTGGTAAACATCCTGACATTGGATTGACCTTTTCTTTTTTATATAGAGCCATCATTTCCTGTTGCAGTTTCATTTTATCATCTTTATGAAGTTCTTTTAGTCTAACCATTTCAGGCTGAAGTGCTTTCATTTTAGCCATACTTCTGAAAGAAAAGTTAGCTAGTGGAAAAAAAGCTAATCGAATACAAATTGTAATAGCAATAATTGCTAAACCGTAATTACCTAATAATTTGAAAAAATAATCAATTCCAAAGAAAAGAGGCTTAGTAATAAAATATAAAAAACCCCAATCGATTACTAAATCAAATTTGTCAATTTTAAGAGTTTCCGCATAACCATCAATTACATCTACTCTTTTAGCAGCAACAATAATTTGAAGCTCTTCTTCAATAGCTCCATTTTCTTTTAATTCTATAGGATCTGTAGCAACAAAATTTGCTCTAAATTTCTTTTTGTAATCAAATGTTGTTTTAAAACTTTTATCCTTTGGTGGTATTAAGGAGGTAATCCAATATTTATCACTAATTCCTAACCACCCTTTATTAGCTACTTTGGTAAATTTTTTTTCCTGAATATCATCATAATCTTCTTCTATTAATTCATCATCTAAAGATGCAATTAAACCTTCATGAAGAATAATAAAATCAATAATTTCTGGAGTTTTATTTCTAATAATTTGACCATAAGAATAAAAGTCATACTTATTATTTGTAGAATTTATTACTTTTTGTTTAATAGTGAATAAGAATTTATCATCTAATGAAATTTCTTTTTCAAATGTTAAACCTTGCTTGTTTGTCCAGGATAATTTAATTGGAGATTTATTAGTTAATTTATTGTTTCCATCTAAAGACCAGATTGTTTCAGCATTAGGAATATCAATATTTTTATCTGAAGTGACAAAACCACTTTCAATCAAATAACCATCTTCAATATTTCTTGGGGCTAAGAGTATAATTTTTTCATTACTTTCGAGTTCAGTATTATAATCTTTAAAAGTTAAGTCATCAATTGAGGCACCTTTAAGGGATATCGACCCAATAATACTTTCATTTTCAAATTTAACTCTTTTACTTTCTTTCAAAGAGTCCTCTCTTGATATTTGAACTAAAGTTTCTTTTTGTTCAAGACTTGGAGTATCACTATTTTGTTCGATTTTTTTTTCATCTAAATTTTGAGAAGGTTTTGGTTGTTCAGGAATAAAGAACAATGAATATAAAACAATCACTGCTGAAGATAAAGCTATGGCTGCTATGACATTTTTTGAGTCCATTATTTCTTCACTTTCATTTCTTTTTTTACAGGATCAAAACCGCCTTGTCCCCAAGGATGGCAAGATAAAATTCTTTTAATACTTAAAAAAAGACCTTTAAAAAAACCATAAGTTTTTAAAGCTTCAATACTATATTCTGAGCAAGTAGGTAAATATCTGCAAGATTGACCAAGCAAAGGGCTTATTAAAAACTTATAACACTTAATTAATTGAATAAGAATGTAAGTTAAAATATTCATTATTTAATTTTTTCAAATTCTTGAAACAGAGTTTCTTTTATATTATTAAATTCATTGTTTAGCATAGTTGGCTTAGCAATAACAAGATATGAATAATCCAATTTAATTGGTATTTTCTTAAAAGCATCATTCATAATATTTCTTAGTCTTCTTTTAATTTTATTTCGTTTGATCGCATTACCTATTTTTTTTTTAGTAACAAATGAAATATTCAACTTATTATTACTTTTATTTTTAAGAATACCAAAAAAAATTGTAACATATTTGTTTGAAATTTTTTTTTTTTCAAGAAGTGATCTGAATTCCTCATTTTTTGAAAGAGCAACTATTTTGCTTCTCATTAATTTAACCAGATACAGTTAACGATTTTCTTCCTCTTGCTCGTCTTCTAGACAAAAGTTTTCTTCCACCTTTAGATTTCATTTTTGACCTAAAACCATGTTTTCTGGCTCTTTTGATTTTAGACGGTTGGTATGTTCTTTTCATAAATGTGGTAAAATTTATATAAAATTTCGCTCTTTATAGTAATTAAATATATAAATAGCAAATAGAAGATTTTACAAATACTTTAAACTATTATGGAAAAAGCTAAAAAAACTAAATTATTCTTAGGTTTATCTTACTTACTTTTAATAACCGTATTTTTGTTTTTACTTTTTTCAAAATATAACCTTACAGAAATTACATCCTATGACTTTATAAAGGAAAATAGATTGTACCTTTTAGAATTTAAAAATTCTAATTTGTTTGTAGTATCTTTAATTTTTTTGATTTTAACAATATTATGGGTTTTCCCATTTTTAGGTTTTGGATCTCCAATCGCACTTTTAGGAGGATTTATTTTTGGAAAATGGATAGGTACTTTAATTGTTATTTTAGGTTTAAGTATAGGGGCAACTTTCTTGTATATTTTTGGTAATTATTTTCTAAAAGATTTAGTAAGAGAAAAATTTTTAAATAAATTTAAAAATTTAGAGATTAAATTTAAAAAATCAGAATTTTTTTATTTATTAATTTATAGATTCATAGGAGGTATACCTTGGCAATTAAGTTGTATTATACCTACAATTTTTAATGTAAGAGTGAGCAACTTTTTCTTTGCATCTTTAATAGGAATAATTCCACAAATTTTTCTAGCTGTCTCTATTGGGAGTGGTTTAGAAAAAGTTATAGATCAAAATTCTGAAGTTCCTAAAATAATTGATATAATATTTTTACCGGAAATATATTTGCCAATTTTAGGTTTTTTTATTTTAGTATTTATAACAATTTTTCTTAGAAGATTATTCTATAAGAATTAAGGGCTCCTTTTGCCGACCAGGAAACTAGTCCTTACTTATACTATTTAACTACAAGAGTGGTTATGACAAATTGTATTTTAATGGTAATTAATCACTTTTTTCAAATTATTGCCTTAATTTTTTGGTCATTTTGATTTATATCTACATGAGGATATTTTATGGGCATTCATTACGATTACAAATCAACAAGAAGCGCTAAGCTTATGGAAAAGCAGGCTAAGAGAGAAAAAAAGCTTGCTGAAAAAAAAGCAAAAAGATTAGCAAAAGAAGGTCCTAGAAATGATGAAAATAAAGAAAAAGTTTTGGATACATCGAAACCAATAACTTTAGATTTTCTTACAAATCCAGATAAAGAATGAGCACAAAAGATAAAAATGAGCGTTTAAGTTTGGCGCTTAGAAAAAATTTAAAGAAAAGAAAAATATTTCTAAAAAAAAATAAAAAGAAAAATAAATAAAGTAAACAATGTCTATTCAACCTGATACTTGGATTAAAAAAATGTGTGAAGAACATAATATGATTGATCCTTTTTTAGATCATCAAGTGTCCGAAGGAAAAATATCATATGGTTTAAGCAGTATGGGTTATGATGTTAGAATATCTGATGAGTATAGGATATTTACAAATGTAAATAGTTCTTTAGTAGACCCAAAGAATTTTTCTGACGATAACTTTATTGAGAGAAAAGGTCCTTATTGTATAATTCCACCTAATTCTTTTGTATTAGCTAAAACTATCGAATATTTCAGAATTCCAAAAGATGTTTTATGTATATGTGTTGGAAAAAGTACTTACGCTAGAACAGGAATTATTTGCAATGTAACCCCAATCGAGAATGAGTTTGAGGGTAATATTGTGATCGAATTAAGCAATACAACACCTAATCCTGCAAAAATTTACTCTAATGAAGGCATAGCTCAATTTTTGTTTTTTAAATCAGAAGTTCAGCCAGAAACAACTTATAAATCAAAGAACGGCAAATACCAAGGACAAACAACTATTCAGGTTGCTAAAATAAAAAAGTAATTTATGGATAAATTTTTGATTGATGGTCCTTGTAGTATCAAGGGTAAAGTTTTAATTTCCGGATCAAAAAATGCATCTCTGCCTATACTAGCTGCAACGTTATTATTTGATCAACCAGTAATAATAAAAAATTTACCAAGAGTAAAAGATATTAACACAATGTTAAACTTACTTAAATCTCTTGGTTCTAAAATAATATTATCCAAAGATAAAAAGACTGCAAAAGTTATTAATAAAAAAAATATGAAAACTTTTGCTAGCTATTCGTTAGTAAAAACGATGAGAGGTTCTATTTTAGTCTTGGGACCTTTAGTTGCAAAATATTTTAAATCTAAAACATCTCTGCCCGGTGGATGCTTGATAGGCGCAAGACCGGTAAATTATCATTTAGCTGCTTTAAAAAAACTAGGTATGAATTATGTAATTAAGGATGGATATATAATAGCAAAATCAAAAGGAAGACTTAAAGGTAGAAAAATAAAATTTCCAAAGATTAGTGTAGGAGCTACTGAAAATTCTATTATCGCATCATGTCTTGCAAAAGGGACAACAATCTTAAAAAATTGCGCAATCGAACCAGAGATAAAAGATCTTACAAATTTTTTAAATTCTGCTGGTGCAAATATAATATGGTCAGGTCGAACATGCAAAATAAAAGGTGTAAATTCATTAAACCATACTGAATATTCAGTTATGTCTGATAGAATTGAAGCAGGTACTTTTTGTGTGGCCGCAACATTAGCCAAAGGAAATCTTGAGATTAAAAATCTTAATCCCCAAATAATAAAAACTGAACTAAATTTGTTGAAAAAAGCTGGGGCCAAAATTAAAACTGACAATAATAAAATTTTTATTAAAGGACCAGATAAGATAAAATCAATTAAAAACATAAAAACAAAAGAGTTTCCAGGGATTCCAACTGACCTTCAGGCTCAATTAATGGTTTTAATGTGTAAAGCTGCTGGTAAAAGTTCCATTACTGAAAGTATTTTTGAAAATAGATTTATGCATGTTGCAGAACTTCGTAGACTTGGAGCAAAAATAAATATTAAAAATAATAAAGCTTTTATTGATGGAAATACAAAATTTATTGGTGCAGAATTAATGTCCAGTGATTTAAGAGCTTCAGTTGCTTTGGTTTTGGCAGCAATAATTTCTAATGGAAAATCTCATATAAATAGAATTTATCATTTAGATAGAGGATATGAGAGAATAGAGAATAAGTTAAAAAAAATTGGTGTTAGAATAAAAAGATACAAATAGTGACTAAGTATTTAACTAAAATAATTGCCAGTGATAAAGAAGGATTACGAATGATTTCAGCTTGCACTTCAGGCGCAAAGGTTAAAATTGCTGATATCAAGTACCTTAAATCTAATAAAGTTTTTTTATTATCAATTGAAAGAACCAAGATTGAAACTAATCAAAAGGATAAAAAAATTAACAGTATTTGCAAGTTTGACTTCATTGATCGAGTAAAATCTAAGAATATTAATCAATTAAATAAAGAAAATATTTTAGAATTGATAGGCATAGATTATTTGAAAAATAAAGATGATTATGAAATAAATCTTATATTTAATAACAATTCTCATATTGTTTTGAACGCAGAAGCATTAGAAATTAGATTAGAGGATCAAACTGAAATTAAATAATTATGTTTTTATTAAATAGTAAAAAAAAAAATTTTGAAAAAAAATTGAGTTTGTTGCTCTTAAAAAGAAAAAAAAAAATTCAGTCTAATTCAGCTTCAGTAACAAATATCATTGAAGATATAAAGAAAAATGGAGACAAAGCATTAGTAAAGTATGAGAAAAAATTTAATAAAAATAATATAATAATTCCAAGTAATAAACAAATTACCAAATCAATAAATTTATTAAATCCAAAAGTTAAACAAGCTATTGATATAGCTTATAATAGAATTTATAAATTTCACTCATTACAAAAATTTAAGAATATTTCATACATAGACAAATTTAAAAATAAAATTGAATATAAATATCTACCATTAGAATCCGTTGCAATTTATGTTCCTGGCTCAACAGCTTCTTATCCATCAAGTGTTCTGATGAATGCTATTCCAGCAATTGTTGCCGGTGTTAAAAGAATAATTATGATTAACCCGGGTTATAAGGGAAGACAAAATCCAGCTGTTCTATATGCTGCAAAAAAATGCAAAATAAAAGAAATTTATTCAATTGGTGGTCCATCAGCAATTGCAGCTGTTGCTTATGGAACCAAAAAAATTCAAAAAGTAAATAAAATTGTTGGACCTGGTAATTCTTATGTAGCCGCAGCCAAAAAAGAGGTCTTTGGAGATGTGGGTATTGAAGGTATGATTGCAGGACCTTCAGAGGTAACAATAGTTTGTGACCAGTTTTCAAATCCTGAATGGGTTGCAAGTGATCTTATTGGTCAAGCAGAACACGATTACCTTGCTCAATGCATATTAATTTCGAAGAATAAAAAATTTATTGAAAAAGTTAAAAAAGAAATTTCTACTCAACTTAATGAAATACCCAGATCTTCAATTGCTAGAAAAAGTTTAAACGATAATGGAATTTTAATTTACTTAAATTCAGATAAAAAAATAATAGATATAATAAATAGAATTGCCCCCGAACATTTAGAATTAAATATTAGAAATTATAAATCATTTATTCCCAAAATAAATAATGCTGGCTCCATCTGTCTTGGAAAATATGCTGTAATGGCAATGACTGATTATAATGTTGGATCAAACCATGTTTTACCAACTAATGGATCTGCAAAATATTCAAGTGGAATTAGTGTTAACGAATTTTATAAAAGAATTTCATATATAAACTTATCAAAAAAGGGTATTGAAAGTCTTGGACCATCGGTTATAACTCTTGCAAATTATGAAGGGTTAGCAGGACATGCTCAATCCGTAAAAAAAAGAATTAGGAGAAAATAAATTTGTCTAAACAAGACTTACTTGAATTCAAAGGCAAGGTAACAGACTTATTACCTAATGCTATGTTTAGAGTTCAATTAGAAAATGGCCATATTGTAACGGCACATACAGCAGGCAAATTAAGAAAAAATAGAATTAGAGTATTGCAAGGTGATAATGTGACAGTAGAGATGACACCATATGACCTTACAAAAGGTAGAATAATCTTTAGGGGTTGATAATTTTGCCTCGGTAGCTCAGGAGTAGAGCAGAGCCCTGAAAAGGCTTGTGTCGGAGGTGCGAATCCTTCCCGAGGCACCATCAAAACATCTTGAAATTAGTAAAAAAGAAATTAACCTCTAGTAATAATAAATAACAAAAGGACGAGTAAAAAAATGAGTACAATTCAAGGGAAGGTCAAGTGGTTCAATGGAAAAAAGGTTATGGGTTCATTGAACGAGATGACAAAGAGAAAGACGCATTTGTGCATGCTTCTGCAGTAAAGGCAGCTGGAATGAGATTTCTCAATGAAGGTGATAAAATAGAATTCACCCTCGAAGATGGACCAAAAGGACCTTCAGCAGTTAATCTAAAAAAATTAGATTAAATATAAATTTAAAATTAGGACGTTTTCTAAAAGCAAGAGAACGTCCTTTTTTTTTAGCTTGAATTATAAAATTTTTGGTCTAAAAGGCGGATCATGAATAAAAATGAGAATAGTTTAAATCTAGGATTAAGTACTCAGAGATCTTCTCTTAGAGGAACTAATAGAGGTGTGCACGCTCATTTCCATGCTAGCTAAAGCTAGCATTAAATCTTTTATATTATAATTTTAAATCCACTAAAAATAAGATAATAACAATATAAGGAGCCTTGGTGGTGAAATAGTATCACGTCGGTTTGTGGATCCGAAATCGTAGGGGCAGAACCTACCCAAGGTACCAAAAAATGAATAAAGAAAATAAATTAATTCCTGGATTACCTTCAGGATTTGAAGATCGTTGGGATAAAAAACTTCTTCTCAAAAAAAAGCTTTTAAAAGCTATTGAGAAAAATTTTATAAAATTTGGGGCAGTAGCTCTTGAAACCCCTTCGTTTGAAATAAGTGAAAATATAGGATCTTTTTTGGCAGAAGATGATACTAATCCTATGTCCGATGTATTCTCATTTCAAGATGGAGAAAAAAACATCACTCTTAGGTATGATCTTTCGAGTCCGCTAGCTAGATTTGTTGCTCAAAATAATCAAGAGCTTCCATCAATTTTTAAAAGATATGCTATTCAAAATGTTTTTAGGAATGAAAAGGCTGGTAATGGAAGGTATAGAGAGTTTATGCAAGCAGATTTTGATATAGTGGGAAACGTTAATTCTGCTCAAGCAAATGCAGAGCTTTGTAATTTAATATCGAGTACTTTGTTAGATTGTGGTCTAAAAAAAGATCAATTTGTAATTAACGCAAGTAATAAAAAAATAGTTCAAGGATTAATTGATGATTTAGAAATACCAGAAGACAAGCAAATAAAAGTAATTAGGGCAATTGATAAATTGGATAAACCAGGTTTTGGCTTAAAAGGTGTTGCAGATCTTCTTAAAAAAGAGAGAAAAGATAAAAGTGGCGCGGTCACTAAAGGTGCAGATTTAAATGATGAACAAGCTTCTCAGATACTTAATTTTCTTAAGATTAAAGATTTAAAAGAATTAAAAGAAACTTTAAAAAATCCTTTATCTCAAGAAGGCATAAAGGAATTAGAGCAAGTATTTGAAGTATTGGGTTACAGTTCAAATTTGAATCAGGTCAAAACTAATTTTACAATTGTTAGAGGATTAGCCTACTATTCAGATTTCATTGTTGAAACAAATCTAAATTTTAAAGTTACAAATAATAAAGGTAAAGAAGTTGACATAGGCAGTATTTGTTCTGGCGGAGCCTATGCAAAATTAATCTCAAGATTTAAAGGTGTAGATATTCCAGGTACTGGAATCAGTTTTGGAGTTGACCGTCTGTTATTTGCTTTAATGCAATTGGATCAAATAAAAGTGGATAGTCAAAAACCGGTTTTAGTTTGTGTAATGGATGAAAAATACCTTAAAAATTATTATGAAATTTTAGACCTATTAAGAAATAATAATATAAATGCTGAAATTTTTTTAGATTCAAAGAAAAATTTAGCTAAGCAACTAACTTTAGCAAATAAACGTGAGTTAGATGTAGCAATAATATGTGGCGAAAATGAATTTAAAGAAAATACAGTCACCGTAAAAAACCTTAAAGGTATTAAGGGTGAAAACAACAAAACATTTCCAAAAGCAAAATTAATTGATGAAGTCAAAAAACTTATCTGAAAAAATCCTTAGGTCAGTAAAATCTAATGGTTTTAAATATATTGATTTACCCTCAGTAATAGAGGCAAATCACATCGTTCAAAGATCAGGAGAAAATTTTAGAAAGTTTATTTTCTCTTTTATTGATCAGAATGGAAGTGAGTTATGTCTTAGACCAGATTTAACAATTGTATCTTGTTTAAGATATTTAGAAAATGATTTAAAGGGTAAAAAAAAAATTTTTTATAGTGGTCAAGCTTATAGAAAGTCGCAAAATAAAAAAGATTCAATAATTAGAAATCAAGTTGGCTTTGAGATCATAGGGTCACAAGATGAAAAAAATGATGATAAAGAAATAATAAACACTTCTCTAAAATCACTAAAAGACTTTAAATATTCATCAGGCATACTTACTGTTGGTAATGTAGAAATTTTCAATCTTTTAATTTCTAAATTAGATATACCTAAAAGATGGAAATTAAGACTTTCAAGGCATTTTTGGAGAGAAGACTATTTTAATGATTTGCTAAAAAGATTAGAAACAAATTCTGATGTAGACCCAACAATTGTTGAAGTTGATAAAAAACGTTATCTAAAAATGTTAAAAAATGATCAATCATCAATTGTTGCAGGGAGAACAATAAAAGAAATTTTAGAACGATTTGATAAAAAGATTAAAGATCCAAGAAGAGCAAGCGAAGGAAGAAATATTTCAAAAATTATTAAAGAATTTTTAAGAATTAAGTGCCCAATAAATAAAACTGCAAATGAGCTGAATAAATTTTTTAAGAAATACAAAATTAATCTTGTCGTTGATCAAAAATATTTTCCAATCTCTAAAAATAAAGTCTCTAAACTTAATGTAATTTTCTCAACTGCCTTTGGTAGACAGTTGGAATATTATACAGGAATGGTTTTCAAGATAGATATCAAATCAAAATCGAAAATTATTAATTGTTGTAATGGCGGTCGTTATGACAAATTGATTTCTGATCTTGGTTCTAATAAACAAATCCCAGCCGTAGGAGCTGCACTTAATCTAAATAATTAATTATGAAAAATATTATAAATATAGGAATACCTAGCAAGGGGAGATTAAGAAAAGATGTTTTGAAGATTTTTAGTAAAAGAAAATTAAAGCTTATTTCTGAACGTGGAGAAAGGGATTTAATAGGATCAATTCAAAAAAAAACAAATATTAAAATCTTATATTTGCATGCAAGAGAAATTATTGAGAGATTAGGTGATGGTTCTTTAGATGTTGGTTTTTCTGGTTTTGATTTATTTAAAGAAAGTGAAATTAATATTCAGAATAAGATAAGTGTTGTAAAAAAACTTAATTTTGGAAATGCTAATTTAGTAGTGGCTATTCCAGATCCTTGGATCGATGTTCAAACGATAGCTGATCTTGAAGAAATTGCTTTTGAATTTAGAGATAAAAAGAAAAAAAGATTAAGAGTTGCAACTAAGTATCCTAATTTGACTAGCGAATTTTTGTTTTCAAAAGGTGTTACTCAATTTAGATTAGTAGATAGTTTGGGAGCGACTGAAGCATATCCTTTTACTGGTTCATCTGAATTAATTACGGATATTTCATCTTCTGGTGAAACTCTTAGGGCAAATAACTTACGTATTTTGAAAGATGGAAAAATCTTAAAGTCTCAAGCATGTATTTTTACTTCAAAGAAAAATAATAAGAAAAAGGGATTAAAAAACTTGATAAGACTACTTTCTAAGTAATTTATCTTTATAATATAAGTTACGAATCATGGACACAATTTTACAAGTAATTTTAATTTTAATGTTTGTAGCAACATTGGCTATTTTATATCTAAATATTAAATCTAAAGCTAAAGAAGCGGACAGAGATAATAACGAAATAGCAAATTTAAATGCTGAAATTGTTAGATTAAAAGATAGCTTAAATTCTACAATTAATACATCTCTAAGTTCAATGTCTAATTCATTTAACTCTTTATCAACCGGGGTTACAAAAGATATGACAGAGGCTCTTACTAAAGTTGATGAAAAAGTGGGCAATTTTAATGAGCAAGTAAAGCTTCTAAATACAAGTCAAGAAGGGATTACTAAAATTTTAGCAGGAGTTAAAAAGTATGGAACGTTAGCCGAGTATTCTTTGGATGCTTTAATCAAAGATTTGTTACCAGCATCTCAATTTATGACTAATGTAAAAATGAAAGAGGATACCAGCGAAAATGTAGAATTTGCAATCAAGCTTCAAGGAGATGTTTTAGTTCCGGTAGATTCTCATTTTCCAGTGGAAAAATTTAAAGCAATCACTGATGCATATGATGCAGATGATAAAAAAGCAGTTGCGGATGCTAGAACCAAATTAGCAAGTGCATTTAAGGCCAAAGCAAAAAGTGTCATGGAAAAATATATTGTTCCACCTAAAACAACGGATTTTGCAATAGTGTATGCCCCAACTGAAAGTCTTTACAAAGAGCTAACAGAATATCAAGATCCAAGCACTAAAGAGTTATTAACCCAAGAATTAATGAAGAAATATAAGATAGTAATTTCTGGCCCTAATACTCTTTCAGCTTATTTACAATCCTTACATATGGGTTTTCAATCACTGAAAGTGCAAAAAGGAGCAACAGAAATATATAACCACCTTAAAACTATCACTACAAGATTTGGAAAACATTTTGATAATATTATTACGCTTAGAAAAAAATTAGAGGAGGCCATGAGCGTAGTGGATAAGTTTGGTACTGATGCAAGATCAATTAGTAGAACTTTAGAAAATATAAAAGATCCCGAGCAAGTTGAAAAAGCTGTACTAACAGAGAACGTTGAGAGTTTTGTTGAAAGAAATAAACAGCTTAAAAAATAATTTCTTTTTTTAGATAATACGGACTATAAGAAATCACATGCGATGGAATAAGAAATACAATTATCCTACATCATCAAGAGCAACAGAAGATGGAATAAGGAGATATGTTTTAGGAGAAACAAAATTACCAAGTGTAACTTCAATACTTGATGCAACGAAGTCTGAAGAGGATAAGGCTGCTTTAGCAAATTGGCGAGAAAGGACTGGCCACAAAGAAGCTGAAGCAATTACAAAAGCTGCAAGTAGCAGAGGTTCACAGATGCATAGCTATTTAGAATCTTTTCTTTTGGGTAGGGAAAATTTAAGTTTCTTCGAAGATAATGAACAATATAAAAAAATGGCAAAAGAAATTATTGATAAAGGTTTAACAAATAGATTAGAGGAAGTATATGGTGTTGAGTGCACAATGGTGTATCCGATGAAGTATGCAGGCACTGCTGATTGTGTTGGATTGTTTGAGGGAAAAGAAACAATAATTGATTTCAAGCAATCAAATAAACCAAAAAAAATTGAATACATAGATTCTTGGTTTTTACAAACTGCGGCCTATTCATTAGCACATAATGTTAAGCACAACTCCAATATCACAGCTTGTGTTATACTTGTTTGCACAGTGGATAATTTATTTCAAGAATTTAAAATACAAGGCCCTGAATTAATTACTTATCAAAATTTATTTTTAGGAAGATTAAAAAAATTTAATGAAATGAATAATTTAGGCTAATAAAATGGATAAAATTGTAATTTATGATACAGAAACAACCAATAGTACTATTTGGGGATCAATAATTGAGGTTGGAGCAGTTGTTGTAGATAAGAATTTAAAAGAAATTGGAAAATTGAATATTAGAGGCCGTATGCCTGAGGGGGAAGTTCCTTCAGCTAAAGCGTTACTTGTTAACTCAACAAGCATAGATCTATTAACAAAAGGTAATTATTCACATTATGATTTCTTAGGTGCGATTGAGAATTTTTTTACAAAATGTTCTCCTACAATGTTTATGGGTTGGTCAAATTTGAATTTTGATAGAAGAATGTTTCATTTCAATTTTTTCAAAGGAAATCGATACCCTTATGTTACACATTCATCACCAATAAAAAACAATAAATTAATAATTGACGGAAGTCATAATGAAGATGGTGCA
>CVSD01000057.1 GCA_001179885.1 Candidatus Pelagibacter communis
AGAAATAAAAGATTTTATTAATAAAATTTCAAATACAAATGGAAAACCTATTGTTGGTGAAAGAGTTAAAAGATCTGAAGATTTAATATTTAAGATTTGCTATCAATTACACAAGCTAATTACTTTAACTTTCACAGGAAAATCAATTAAGTTTGGAAATTTTACTTGTTTGCCAAAATCAACTGTTGAAAAAATGGTTAATGAAAAAGCCACCTGGAATAGTTTTTCAGGATCATTAAGAAAAGTAGAAAATGATTTAATATCGATACCTTCAATAAGAGGAGTAAGATATTTTGGTCCTACTAAAATGAGTTTTTATAAATTAATAAAACATTCACTGTCTATTATTAGTGTGTTTAGAAATACTTTTTTAATTCGCTCAGCGATATTTATTGTTTTATATATTCTTTTTATTAAAAGTAACGCTTCAATAATAACTGCAATTCCATTGATTTTATTATTAGTTGCTGTTTATTCAATTTCAAATTTAGCTTTAAGAGAAAATATGTCTGAATTTGACAAAGCTTTGTCTTATATAAATAATATTGATAATTTGAAATAAAAAATGAAAAAA
>CVSD01000058.1 GCA_001179885.1 Candidatus Pelagibacter communis
TTGAGACTCGGGAGTTAATAAAAACTCTACAAGTTTAATAGCATTTTCTTTATTAGGCGCACCTTTTACTAAAGCTGCACAACTAATATTCATATGAGTTCCTCTATCACCTTGATTTGGAAAGAAAGCTTTTACTTTTTTTGCAGCCTCTTGTTGCTCTGGACCTTTTTTACCAGATAACATAAGTGCTAAATAATAAGTGTTAGCTACAGCAATATCCGCTTCTCCTGCTGCAACTGCCATGATTTGTGCTCTATCATTTCCTTTTGGAACTCTTGCCATGTTATTAACTACTCCTTTTGCCCACTCAGCAGTAGCTTTTTTTCCATTATTTTTTACAAGTGACGCAACAAGAGATTTATTATAAATGTTGCTTGATTTTCTGATAACTAATCTACCTTTCCATTTTGGATCAGCTAAACTTTCATAAGTTAAACCGGATAATTCTGCACCTGTAACTCTTTCTGGAGCGTAATAAATTATTCTTGCTCTTTTTGCGATACCAGTCCAATGATTA
>CVSD01000059.1 GCA_001179885.1 Candidatus Pelagibacter communis
CAAAAAAAATACATCATCTAAAAAAAATGAGATATCTAATTTAACAAATCAAATTATATCTAAAACAAATCAAATATCAAAAATTCAAAAAAATCTTTTATCAAATGAAAAAAATATTAATGAATTAATTAATCCAAAAAATATTAATTTTCAAAAAATTTTAAACGAAAAAAAATTAGATGGTCTCGAAGGATTTAAGATAAGTAAATATAAAACAAATGAAATTTTATTTAGTGGAAATTACCGCGGTTTAGGCACAGCATATATAGATTTTTTTAACAATGATGAGGAATTAATCCTGACAACTGTAGACGGTATTTTTGCTTATACAAATATAAAAAATTTAAAAAGTTTTACAAAAATTCAATCTAATATATCTAATTTAATTACTTATGAAGATTTCTACACAAACGACCAATATGGAATAAAAGATATATTATTTAATGAAAATTTTCTTTATGTCTCCTTGATTGGACAGGAAAAAGAAGATTGTCATAATATTAAAATTTTAAGATCTAAATTTAATAAGAAAAATTTAAACTTTGAAGTCTTTTTTAAAACACCGGAATGTGTAAAAAAAACTAACGAA
>CVSD01000060.1 GCA_001179885.1 Candidatus Pelagibacter communis
AGAAAAAATGATAAATAATCCCGGTAAGACGTTTTCTAGAGAAGATATAGGAAGCTTAATTGAATTAGATAAAGAGAGATCCATTGATGTTATAATTACAAGGTTAAGAAAAAAAATAGAAATTGACCCTAAAAATCCAAAATTTTTACAAACTATCAGAGGAGCTGGATATGTTTTATGGATTGAGTAAATTTTTTTAAAGATATTCTTCCTAAAAGATTATTTTATCGAGCACTTTTAATTGTAGCAATTCCAGTTATTTTTTTGCAATTAGTAATAACAATTGTTTTTTTTGATAGTCTTTGGATTAAAACCAACAAAGGTATGACTAAAGCTGTAGTTAATGAAATTAATACCTTTATAGAAGTTTATTCAGATGAGATATATGATAAAGACGACATAACAAATCTTTTTTCAGTTTATCAAGATTTAAATATCGAATTCATAAATGATGATAATTTTAATTATCTTTATGATGAAAGATGGTTTAGTCCTATTGATAGAACCTTGAGAAGAGAACTTAAATCAAAATTTGGAAGTGGACAATTCTGGTTTGATACAACAGGATATAAAGAATTAATTGATCTAAGAATTAAATATCAATCAGGATACTTCAAATTTTTAATACCAAGAGATAGAGTTACTAGTTCATCAGCTAGAATATTTGCACTTTGGATTACTGTTCCAGCTTTAATTATGATTATTATTT
>CVSD01000061.1 GCA_001179885.1 Candidatus Pelagibacter communis
TTATGCATTTAATTATTTGTGGGCTCCTCTTATCGATCGAATTCAAATTCCTTACTTAACCAAAAAAATCGGTCATAGAAGAGGTTGGATTGTTCTAATGCAATTATTAATTCTATTTTCACTTTTTTCATGGAGTGTAATTGATCCATCAGAAAATTTAGCCTTAGTTATTTCTGTAGGTTTAATGATTGCAATAGCATCTGCAACTCAAGATATAACAGTTGATGCTTTAAGAATTGAGCAAATTGGGGAAAATGAAAGCAGATCAATGGCAGCTGGAGCTGCTATGGCAGTTGTTGGATGGTGGAGTGGATACAAATTAGGAGGGGTAATTTCTTTATTTTTAGCAGAATTTTTAGAAAATTCAGGTTTTCAAAACTACTGGCAATTAACTTTTTTGATTTTAGGTATTCTAGTTATTTTAATGAATATTGGTCTGATGTTTATTCATGAAAAAAATGACTCAACTAGGCAAGAAATCCAAAATGAGAATGACAAATTTATTTCTAGTAAATTCAATAAAATAAATATTTTTACTCAAGTTGTAACTTGGATAAGTGGAACTATTAGTGGTCCTATAGTTAGTTTTTTTAAAAAAAATGGCTTTCAAATAGCACTTGGAATTTTAGGATTTGTTTTTTTATTTAAAGTTGGAGAAGCCTTTTTAGGTCGTATGTCTATAATATTTTATAAAGAAATAGGTTTCAGCAAGTCAGATATAGCAATTTATTCTAAAACTTTAGGGTGGATAACCACTGTTATTTTTACACTTTTAGGAGGTCTTTTTGTAATTAGATCTGGAGTTATTAAAGCAATGTTTTTAGCCGGCATACTAATGGCAAGTACTAATCTTTTATTTAGTATCTTGGCCTGGAGTGATAAATCTGAATTGCTTTTTGCAGTTGCGGTAATTTTTGATGATATTGCAGCTGCATTTGCTACTGTTGCATTCGTGGCATTTATTTCATTGTTAGTTGATAGAACATATACAGCAACTCAATATGCCCTTTTGGCGTCTATAGGTACTGCAGGACGAACCACATTAGCTTCTTCCTCTGGAGCTCTTGTTGATTGGCTAAATGGAGATTGGGGAATATTTTTTATTTTAACTGCTCTGATGGTTATTCCTTCATTAATAATATTATGGATTTTAAAGAATAAGGTAAAAATTTATGAAAAGTAATTTTTTTAGTTCTTCCTTATCAAATATTTATTCTAAGTCATCTTCAAAATCTGAGGTTCTTTCTCAAATTTTATATGGAGAAAAATTTAGAATCTTAAATGAAAAAAAAGGTTGGATAAAAATAAGAACAAATTACGATAATTATATTGGATTTATTAAAAAAGAGAATTTTTATGAGAAATTTAAACCAGAACTTAAAATATTTAAGCCTAAATCTAAAATATTTATAAGAAAAAATAATAAATTTTTACCATCCAAAAAGTACTTATATTTTGCGTCTGGAGTATCTGTTTTAAATAGTAATAAAAATTTTATAGAATTTAAAAAAAATAAATGGATAAAAAAAAGTGATACAAAAAAAATTTTTCATCAAGAAAAAAATTTTATAAAAATTCTTAAATTATTTTTAAATAGTAAGTATTTATGGGGTGGAAAAACTACTGATGGTATAGATTGCTCAGCTTTAATACAGATATATTTTTATTATAATAGGATTTTTTTTCCTAGAGACTCTAAAGACCAAATTAGATTTTGTAAAAAAAAAGATAAAAAAAAATTGATTAAAGGTGACATTATTTTTTGGAAAGGTCACGTCGGTATATGTTTGAATAATTCAAAATTTATTCATGCCTATGGCCCTAAAAAAAAAGTAACAATAATGCCAACTGAGCTTACTATTAATTTGATTTATAAAACTGCAAATTTAATTGTTAAAAAAATAAGTAATATTAGAAATTATTAATCTCTTCCAAAATCAGGTTTATCAGTATCATGTTTTAATTTGATAATTTTAGTTCTTACTTTTTTCGTTTGAATTAATTTTTTAAGAATAGATTTATTATTATTTGAATTAATATCTTTTTTAAAAGAATTTAAATTTTGAATAAATATATCTATAGCTTTTGAAACATTGATTTTGTTATCAAAAAAAATATCTCTCCACATAATTTCATTGGATGCAGCTATTCTTGAAAAATCTCTTAATCCACCTGCGCTATATTTAATAAGATCATATTTTTGTTTTTTTTCAAAATCTTGAGCTGATTTAACTAAATTATAAGCAATTAAATGTGGAAGATGACTGGTCATTGAAAAAACTTTATCATGCTTTTCAGAATTCATCACTACTACTTTAGAACCCATTTTTTTCCAGAAAGAATTCAAAAATCTTAAATGTTTTAGATTGGTTTTTTTATCTTTAATTAAAACACTCCACTTATTTTCAAACAAATCTTCTCTTCCATGTTCTGGGCCGCTTACCTCTGATCCAGCTATTGGATGACTTGAAGTCCAAAAAATATTCTTTTTTAAATTTTTTTTAATTACCTCCCTAGATTTTAATTTTGATGAACCAAGATCTGTAATAATGTGCTTTGGATTAAGATCTTTATTTATTTTTAAAATTATCTTTTTATATTCACTCATAGGTGTAGAAAAAATAATTAAATCTGATTTTGTTACTGCATCTCTCAATTTTTTTACAATAATACCCGGTAATTTATATCTTTTAATTTTTGCTAAATTTTTTTTTGATTTTTCATATACAAAAATTTTTTTTGCTATCTTTTTTTTTGAAATCCTTCTCAATAAGGAAGAGCCTAACAACCCACAGCCAATTATTAAAACATTTTTCATTTGTTAAAAATACTCTCTACAGCTTTCATAAATTTGACATTATCATTTTTTGATCCAACAGTTAATCGCAACGTATTTTTTATTTTATAACCATCTTCGGTAGATCTTAATATAATCCCTTTCTTCTTCAATTTTTTGTAAAAGTAATTAGCTCTAAATTTACATTTTTCAAAGTCTAATAATAAAAAATTAGCAGATACTTTATTTGAATTAATATCATACTTATTTAAAAAAATTTTCAATTTTGTTGCATAAATAAAGTTATGTTTCACAGAGCGAGATACAAATTTACTGTCTTTAAGTGACTCCACAGCTGCTTTTTGTGCAACTTCATTAACATTGAATGGAGGTTTAATAATATTTAAAGCATCAATAATTTTTTTTGATCCATAGCCCCATCCTATTCTTAAAGATGATAATCCATAAATTTTTGAAAATGTTCTCAATATAAAAACATTTTCTTTATTTTTAAATAAATCTAATCCTGATTTATAATCTTTATTTTTCATATATTCAGCATAAGCATCGTCTACTACTAACAAAATATCTTTTCTTAATCTTTTTCTTAATTCAAGCAATTCATCTTTTGTTAAATAAGTCCCTGTTGGATTATTTGGATTAGCCAAAAAAACAATTTTTGTTTTTTTAGAAACTCTTTTTATTATTTCCTTTAGTGAAACTTTAAATTTTTTTTCTTTGGCAAATATTACATTTGCACCAACGATTTTTGCGTAAATTCTGTACATTAAAAAACTAAATTGTGGAACAATTGCTTCATCTTTTGGTTTTAAAAATAATTGACATAACATCTGAATAACCTCATCAGATCCAGCACCACAAATAATTCTGTCCTTATTACATTTAAATTTCTTAGATATTTGTATTCTTAATGCCTTTGACTTTCCGTCTGGATACCTGGACAAATTCAAATTCTTATTTGCTATTATTTTTTTTACCCTGGCACTTATTCCTAAAGCAGATTCGTTTGCAGAAAGCTTTGTTATATTCCTAAATTTTTTGATTCTAGATTTCCCAGGTTTATAAGCCTCTATATCAAATTTCTTAAATCTCATAGTTATCATCTTTTTAAATTTTTAAGCCCTTTATAAATAAAATAACATTTTTTTATACACTATAAGTGTAAATATTTTAAAAATTGACATACTAAATAACTTCTTGTACAAAATTTATGCGCTGATTTACCTGAATTGCGAGCGCTTTAAAAAAACCGCTAAAAAAGTTTTTTTTTCTCTCAATTCAAGTTTCAGGCTTTAATTATGAATATTAAAGAAAATATAAAAAAATTAATTATAGAAAAACCACTTAAACTTGACTGTGGTCAAACTATCAATCATTTTCCTTTAGCTTATGAAACTTATGGGTCATTAAATGAAAATAAGGATAATGCAATTTTAGTCTTTCATGCGTTAACTGGAGATCAATTTGTAACAGGTATAAATCCAATAACTAAAAAAGATGGTTGGTGGTCTTATGCTGTTGGTCCAAATAAGTCTATTGATACAAATAAATATTTTGTGATTTGTGCAAATGTTATTGGTGGATGTATGGGATCTTTTGGCCCTAGTCATGAAGATCCAAAAACAAAAAAAATATATGGAATTGATTTTCCTGTAATTACGATAAATGACATGGTTAACGCTCAAATAAATCTATTAGATTTTTTTAAGATCAATAAACTTTTTGCTGTTATTGGAGGTTCTATGGGTGGAATGCAAGTTTTGCAATTTATTAGTAATTTTCCCGATAAAGCAAAAACTGCAATACCTATTGCTTGTACTTCTAGTCATTCAGCTCAAAATATTGCATTCAATGAACTTGGCAGGCAAGCTATTGCAGCTGATCATAATTGGTTAGATGGAAAATATAATTTAAAAAATACTGTTCCTGATAAAGGATTGGCTGTTGCCAGAATGGCTGCACATATTACTTATTTATCTAAAAAAGGTCTCCAAGAAAAATTTGGAAGAAAATTACAAGAAAGAGATGATCTTAAATTTGGTTTTGATGCTGATTTTCAAATAGAAAGTTATTTGAGATATCAAGGTTCAGTTTTTGTAGATAGATTTGATGCTAATAGCTACCTCTATATTACTAGGGCAATGGATTACTTTGATTTAGTCAAACAATTTAATGGCAATTTATCCAATGCTTTTAAAAATACAAAAGCAAAATTTTTTATAATATCTTTTACATCTGATTGGCTTTATCCAACACAAGAAAATAAAGATATTGTAATTGCCCTAAATGCGATTGGAGCAAATGTAGGTTTTGTTGAAATAGAGTCTGATAAGGGTCATGATTCTTTTTTGCTAGAAGTTCCAGATTTTTTGAAAGCACTTAAAAATTTTTTAGATAAATCCTATGATGAAAAATAATTATGAAATCAGAATATAAAATAATTACGAATATAATTGAAAAAAATTCAAGAGTTTTGGACGTTGGATGTAATGATGGAACTTTAATGGAATTTTTAAAAACTACAAAAAATGTAGATATAAGAGGAATTGAAATTTCAAAAGAGAAAGTTCAAATCTGTATCTCAAAAGGATTAACAGTTATCGAAGGTAATGCTGAATTTGATTTAAAACAATTTCCTAATAATTCTTTTGATTATGTTGTCCTTGGCCAAACTTTACAAGCATTTATAAGTCCAGAAATAGTAATTAAAGAACTTTTAAGAGTTGGAAAAAAAGCTATTGTCACTATTCCAAATTTTGGACATTGGAAGGTTAGACTCAATTTATTAGTCAAAGGTACGATGCCAATTACAAATTCACTACCTAATAATTGGTATAACACGCCAAATATTCATATGTGTACCATTAAAGACTTTGTAAAATTTTCTAAAATTATCAATTTCAAGATTTTTAAATCTTTAGCATTAATCAATAGGAATGTTTCAAATATAAATAGCTCTAATTTATTTTTTAAAAATTTATTTGGAGAGCTTGGTATTTTTTTAATTGAGAAATAAATGAAAATTGAAATAATTAAATGTCTTCAAGATAATTATAGTTATTTAATTATTGATGAAATAGAACAAACGGCATGTGTAGTCGACCCAAGTGAGGCAAAACCAATAATCAATTTTCTTAAAAATAAAAATATAAATCTTAAATATATTCTAAATACACATCATCATTACGATCATGTGGGTGGAAATCTTGAATTAAAACAAAAATATAATTGTGAAGTAATTGGTTTTAAAGGAGATAAAGATCGTATTCCAGAAATTGATATTCTTCTTGAAGATAACCAAATTTGGAAAAAGGGGAACTTTGAAGCTCAAATTTATCATATTCCAGGTCACACAACTGGTCATATTGCTTTCCATTTTTTTAAAGAAAAAAAAATTTTTACTGGAGATACTTTATTTTCTCTTGGTTGTGGTAGAATTTTTGAAGGTACTTATGAACAGATGTTTCGTTCATTAAGAAAAATTAAAGAACTTCCAAAAGATACAAAGATTTATTGTGGTCATGAATATACACTACAAAATTCAAATTTTTGTATAGCCAAAGATCCTAATAATTTAAAGCTTAAAGAAAAAATTATAGAAATTAATGAAAAAATTAAAAATAATCTGCCTACTATACCAAGTGTTCTAAATGAGGAATTAGAATGTAATATATTCCTAAAAGCAAATGACCTAGAAAGTTTTTCAAAATTAAGAGATTTAAAGGACAATTTCTAGTTTATAAGCTTGACTAAAAAACATCTCAGACTATATTGCGATAATTAAAAATTACATAAATATTATGTCATTCGCAGTAATTCAAACAGGTGGAAAACAGTATAAAGTAAAGTCTGGAGAAATCTTGAAGATTGAAAAACTACCAGGCTCTAAAGATAATACTAAAATAGAATTTAAAGAGATTTTAGCTTATGGTGATAACAAGGTAATAGAGATTGGTTCACCAGTTGTTCAAGGTGCTAAGGTAGAAGCAAATTTAATAAATAATAGTAAAAATAGAACTGTTTTAATTTTTAAAAAAAGAAGAAGACAAAATTCAAGAAGAAAAAATGGTCATAGACAAGAATATTCAATGATAAGAATTAATAAAATTTTTTCAAAAGATGGTAAAGTTTTATCTGAAGCTGAAAAAATCCCAAAACCTTCAAAAAAAGAAACATCTAAGAAGGAAGCGAAAAAATAAATAGGAATAAGTTATGGCAACAAAAAAAGCAGGTGGATCATCAAGAAACGGACGAGATAGTGCTGGGAGACGACTTGGTGTTAAAAAGTATGGTGGGGAAACTGTAATACCTGGCAACATAATTGTCAGACAAAGAGGTACGAAGATATTTCCTGGTGAAAATGTTAGTATGGGAAAAGACCACTCCATTTTTTCAGTGGTAAAAGGCAAAGTAGTTTTTAAAAAAACTAAATCAGATAGAACTTTTGTTTCAGTAAAACCCAATTAATAGTACAACTTAACAATAGCGTTGTATTATGAAATTCTTAGATCAAGTAAAAATATATATTAAAGCTGGAAATGGTGGTGATGGATCTCCAAGTTTCAGAAGGGAAAAATTTATTGAATATGGTGGACCTGACGGTGGTGATGGTGGAAACGGTGGTTCAGTGGTTTTAAAAGCTGAAAGGAATCTTAACACCTTGATCGATTATAGATATCAGCAACACCATAAAGCAAAAAGAGGAGATAATGGTTCTGGTCAAAATCGAACAGGAAGAAGTGGAGACAATTTAATTCTTAAAGTTCCATTAGGTACTCAGGTTTTTGAAGAGGATAATAAAACACTAATTTATGATTTTGTTAAAATTGGTGAAGAATTTGTAGCTGCTGCTGGGGGCAAGGGTGGACTTGGCAATACTAGATTTAAAAGTTCAACTAATCGAGCCCCACGGAAATTCACGAAAGGAACACCAGGGGAAGAATTTACTATTTGGCTTCAATTAAAAACAATTGCTGATATAGGAATAATTGGATTACCAAATGCAGGTAAGTCAAGTTTACTAGCAGCAATGACTAATGCAAATCCTAAAATTGCCAATTATCAATTTACAACTTTAAATCCAAACTTGGGTGTAGCAACTTATGATGACAAAGAGATCACTATCGCAGATATTCCTGGTTTAATAGAAGGAGCTCACAAAGGTACTGGGCTTGGTATACAGTTTTTGAAACATGTAGAAAGATGTAAATCTCTTTTGCATATGATTGATATAACCAATGATAGTTTAGAAAAAAGTTATAATCAGGTCAAAAATGAATTAAAAAATTACAGTACGAAACTCTCAAAAAAAAAAGAGTTAATAATTTTAAATAAGACAGATTTAATTGATAAAAAAAAAGTAAAAGAAATCGTGGATAATTTTTCAAAAAATACAAAATCTGAAATTATTACTATGTCAACTTTAGAAGAAAAAAATATATCTAAAATTAAAGCAAAATTAATATCTTATGCCTCTTAAAAATTCAAAAGTAATTGTTATAAAAATTGGATCATCCTTGCTTGTTGCTAGTACAAGAAAAATTAGAAAAAAATGGTTATCAAGTTTTGCTCAAGACATAAAGAAATTAAAGTCAAAAAATAAGAAAATCATTATTGTTAGCTCTGGTGCTATAGCTCTTGGTTGCAAAAAAATGAACTATAAAAAGACAAATTTAAAACTAGATAAAAGTCAAGCAATAGCATCTTTTGGCCAAATAGAATTGATGAATTTATTTTCTCAAACATTTTCAAAATTTAGATTAAATATTTCTCAAATTTTATTAACTTTAGAGGATACTGAAGAAAGAAGAAGATCTATAAATGCAAAAAGGACTTTTGAAAATTTATTTGAGCTTGATTACATACCAATAGTAAATGAAAATGATACTATCGCTACTTCAGAAATTAAGTATGGAGATAATGACAGATTAGCATCTCGAGTGGCTCAAATAACAAATGCTGATACTTTAATTTTATTGTCTGATGTAGATGGACTTTTCACTAAAAATCCAAAAATATTCAAAAATGCCAAGCTAATAAAAAAAATAGATAATTTAGAAAAAGATATTAAAAATATTAATGTTAAGGGTATAACAGAATTTGGAAAAGGTGGAATGAATACTAAAATTGAAGCAGCAAAGATTTGCAACTTAGCTGGTTGTAATATGATTATTGCCAATGGATTATATCTTAACCCTATTAATCAAATTGAAAAAAAAAATAACTATACTTTATTTGTTTCAAAAATATCAAAATTAGATGCACGAAAAAAGTGGATAATTAGCTCTGTTTCACCTAAAGGAGAACTAACTATCGATGATGGTGCTAAAAAGGCCCTTGTTAATGGAAAAAGTTTACTTGCTGCAGGAATAAAAAAAGTATCAGGTAAATTTAATAAAGGAGATCATATTAAAATTATAGATATTAAAAATAATGAGTTTGCTCGGGGTTTAAGTTCTTTTTCGTCAGATGAAATAACTAAAATTATAGGCTGTCATTCAAATGAAATAAAAAAGATACTTGGTTATATTTCAAAATCTGAAGTGGTACATAAAGATGATATGGTAAAGATTTAATGAAAGATTTATTGATTAATATAGGTATAAAATCAAAAAAAGCTTTCACTAAGAATGTAAGCTCTAAAAAAAAAGATAAAGTTCTAAAAGATTACTGCCATCTAATTAATAAAAATAGAAAATTGATAATTAATCAAAACAAGAAAGATATAATTAATGCTAATAAAAAAAAAATAAAGAGTAATTTAATACAAAGACTTATTTTAGATGATAAAAAAATTTCTAATATAATTAGTTCAATAAAAAAGATTATCAAATTAAAAGACCCAACTAACAGAGTGCTTGAGAAATGGAAAAGACCAAATGGTTTAAACATTTCAAAAATATCAATACCTATTGGAGTAATAGGTATTATATATGAAAGCAGACCTAATGTTACATCAGATGTAGCTTCTCTATGTTTTAAATCTGGAAATACTGTAATATTAAAAGGTGGTTCTGAAGCTTTTTTTTCAAATTTAGTTCTTTCAAAATTATTTAGAAACTCTTTAAAAAAAAATAATATAGATGAAAATTTTATTCAATTTATTAATGTTAAAAATAGAAAAGTAGTTGATTTTTTATTAACTAATATGAATAAACTCATAGATGTAATCATACCAAGAGGAGGAAAAAAATTAGTAAAAAAAGTTCATGCTCTTTCAACAATTCCAACCATTAGTCATTTAGAAGGCATTTGTCATTCTTATGTTGATAAAGATGCCAATCCTAAAATTGCAAAAAAGATTATTCGTAATGCAAAATTAAGGAATACCGCAATTTGTGGTGCAACAGAAACAATACTATTACATGAAAAAATAATAAAAAAAATTGGTAATCAAATTTTAAAAGATTTAGAAGATAATGGGTGCAAAATAATTGGTGATAATAAAATAAGAAAGTCTTATAATAACCATATTAAAAAAGCCTCAATTAAAGATTGGTCAAAAGAGTATTTAGCACCAACCGTTTCTGTAAAATCTGTTAAAAATATTGATGAAGCAATTCATCATATAAATAAATATGGAACTATGCATACAGATTGTATTATTACTCAAAACAAAAAGATGGCAAAAAAATTTTTGAATGGAGTTAAAAGTTCAATTGCAATGCATAACACGTCAACACAATTTGCAGATGGAGGAGAATTTGGTTTCGGTGGTGAGGTAGGAATTTCTACTAATATATTGCCACCAAGAGGTCCTGTTGGTTTAAATCAATTAGTTTCATATAAATATCAAATTACAAGTAAAGGTGTCATAAGGAAATAAATTGAATTCAAAAAAAAATAAAATAGGTATTTTGGGTGGTTCTTTTGATCCAGCTCATAGGGGTCATTTGGCAATATCAAAAGAAGCTGTAAAAAAATTTAAAATCAAAAAAATAATTTGGGCTATTACAAAAAAAAATCCTTTTAAAAAAAAAACTAATCTTAATCTTTCTACTAGGATTAAGTATTGTAAAAGAATTATAAAAAAAACAAAATTTATAGAAGTAAAATTTTTGGAAACAAAAGTTAAATCCAATAAGACCATTAATTTAATTAATTTTTTTTCCAAGAATAAAAAAAATGAAATTTATTTTTTAATGGGAGCTGATAATTTAATTAATTTTCATAAATGGCATAAATGGAAAGAAATTTCTCAAAAATGTATTATTATTGTATTCGACCGATATGGATATAAAAAAAAATCACTAAATTCAAAGACATATAAGAGCTTGAATAAAGATAAATTAAAATTTATTAACTTCAATAAAGTCAATATTTCTTCTTCTCAATTAAGAAAAATTTGATAATCTTTTATTAATTAATGGATAAAATTTCAGACCTAAAAAAAACCATAATTAAAACACTAGATACGAATAAAGCCCAGGATATAATAAGCATTGATCTTAAGGATAAGAGCTCAATGGCCGATTTTATGATAATTGCAAGTGGAACTTCATCTAGACATATACAATCATTGTCAGAACAAGTTTTAGAAAAATTTAGAGATAACGGTATTCAAAACTCTAGAATTGAGGGAAAAGATAGTAATGAATGGAAGTTAGTTGATGGAATAGATTTAATCGTTCATATTTTTCATCCTGAAAAAAGAAAATTTTATGAGCTTGAAAAAATTTGGTCCGAATTAATTCCTAAAGAAAAATTAATTATATGATTAAAAAAAAATTAATAACAATATTATTTTTTTATATTATGTTTTTTCAAGGAGTAAATTCCTCAGAAAATAATATTTATAAAAAAATAGATTTATTTGGTGAAGTTCTTGATAAAATAAATGAAGAATATGTTGATGAAATAAACCAATCTGAAAGCATGGACTCTGCAATAAATGGTCTATTACAATCTTTAGATAAATATTCCTCTTATATGTCACCTGAAATTTTTGAGGAAATGCAAACTGAAACCAGTGGTGAATTTGGGGGCTTGGGTATAGAAGTCACTATGGAGTCAGGAGTTGTAAAAGTTATTTCTCCTATAGATGACACGCCAGCTTCAAAAGCAGGAATAAAAGCTGGAGACTATATTGTAAAAATAAATAATATCCAAGTTCAGGGTAAATCATTAAGTGAAGCTGTTGATTTAATGAGAGGTCCTGTTGGATCAGCGATTGAATTAACAGTTAGAAGAATAGGCAAAAAAAAAGCTTTAATATTTAATGTTGTCAGGGAAGTTATTCAAATTCAATCTGTTAAAATTGACTTATTAGAAAAAAATATAGGTTATATAAGATTAACTTCTTTCAATGAAAATAGTGGAAAACAAATTGAGAGAAAAATTAAAGAATTAGAGAAAAATAAAACATTAAAATCATATATTTTGGATTTAAGAAATAATCCTGGAGGATTGCTATCACAAGCAATAAAAATTTCTGACTTTTTTCTAGATAATGGTGAGATTGTATCAACAAAAGGTAGAAAAAACTCTGAAAATAGAAAATGGTTTGCCAAAAAAGGAGACTTAACCAATGGAAAAACTCTTGTTGTTCTAATAAACTACGGCTCAGCCTCAGCATCTGAAATTGTTGCTGGTGCTCTAAAAGATCATAAAAGAGCAATTCTAGTTGGTGAAAATAGTTTTGGAAAAGGATCTGTACAATCAATAATTCCTCTTAAAAACAATGGTGCAATTAGACTAACTGTAGCAAAATATTATTTACCTTCAGGAAAATCAATTTCTGAAGTTGGTGTATCACCTGATATTGAAATTGATGAAGGAGATGAGGAATTTAGGATTAATACTGAAACTGACAATCAATTAAACTACGTAATTAAATTACTTAACGGCTAACATGAAAGAAAGATTTAAAAATCTTCCACTCAGAAGTGGAGTAGGTATAATTGTTTTAAATAAAAAAAATAAAATATTTGTTGCTAAAAGAATTGATAATCCAAAAAATTTCTGGCAAATGCCTCAAGGTGGTGTAGATGATGGAGAAGATTTTTTAACTGCTGCATATAGAGAATTAAAAGAAGAAACTAGTATTAGTAATGTTGAATTAATTAAAGAAATTGATGGTACTTTAACCTACGAACTACCAGACAATTTATTAGGAATTATTTGGAAAGGTAAGTATAAAGGTCAAATACAGAAATGGTTTTTAATGCGATATTTAGGTGAAGACAAGGATATAAACATAAAAACAAATAAACCTGAATTTTTAGAATGGAAATGGGTAAATATAGAAGAAATTACTGATATTGTTGTTGATTTTAAACTTCATGTTTACAAAGAACTTAAAGAAAAAATAAAAAAAATAATTAATTAAGCGATTTTAAAGTTTCTACTTTTTGATCAGCTAAGTATTTTGATTGATCATTTAAATCTTTTTTACTAGCCTCTTCCTCAGCAACTTTAATTAGATCTTGTAAATTATTTTTTTCAATATCTTTTAAATTTAAAATGTAACTTGTGAGCACAGATAAATTATTATTTTTGAACTCAACAATTCCGTCTTCTACATAATACTTTTCTTCTCCAGATTTTGTTTGAATACTAATTATACCAGGTTTTAAAAATGAAATTATCGAAATATGATCTTTAAGTATCCCCATATCACCCTCAAAAGCAGGAACAACTACTTCAATGACATCATCTTTAGATAAAAAAGATTTATCTGGATTTACGATTTCTATTTTAAACTCTTCGCTCATTAAGCTGCATCTTTTTTCATTTTTTCAGCTTTTTCTATTGCCTCTTCAATTGTACCAACCATATAAAACGCTGCTTCAGGAAGATGATCATATTCTCCTTTACAAATTGCATCAAAGCCTTTTATTGTTGACTCTAAATCTACTAGTTTACCTGGTGATCCAGTAAATACCTCTGCAACGAAAAATGGTTGTGATAAAAACCTTTGAATTTTTCTTGCTCTAGCCACAGTTAACTTATCTTCTTCTGATAATTCATCCATACCCAAGATTGCAATAATATCTTGCAAAGATTTATATGTTTGAAGAACTTTTTGAACCTCTCTTGCAACTCTATAATGTTCATCACCAACTATTCTAGGATCAAGAATTCTTGAAGTAGAGTCTAATGGATCCACAGCAGGATAAATACCAATTTCGGCAATTTGTCTTGAAAGCACTGTAGTTGCATCTAAATGAGCAAATGAAGTTGCAGGTGCTGGATCAGTAAGATCGTCTGCTGGAACATAAATAGCTTGAACAGAAGTAATTGATCCTTTATTTGTAGTAGTAATTCTTTCTTGCAAATTACCCATATCAGTCGCTAAAGTAGGTTGGTATCCTACAGCTGACGGTATTCTACCTAAAAGTGCCGAGACTTCGGAGCCTGCCTGTGTAAATCTAAAAATATTATCAACAAAAAAAAGAACATCTTGGCCTTCTTGATCTCTGAAATATTCAGCTACCGTAAGTCCTGTAAGAGCAACTCTGGCTCTAGCTCCGGGAGGTTCATTCATTTGACCGTACACTAGCGCTGCCTTTGATCCTGAGCCATCCTTTTTAATTACACCGGACTCTATCATCTCATGATAAAGATCATTTCCTTCTCTAGTTCTCTCACCAACACCAGCAAAAACAGAAAAGCCACCATGCGCTTTTGCAACGTTGTTAATTAACTCCATAATCAATACTGTTTTTCCAACACCAGCACCTCCAAATAAACCAATTTTTCCACCCTTGGCATAAGGGGCTAACAAATCAATTACTTTAATTCCTGTAACTAAAATTTCTGTTTCAGTAGATTGATCATTAAACTCAGGTGCAGGTCTATGAATTGGCCAACTCTCTTTTGTTTTGACATCGCCTCTTTCATCAATAGGTTCACCAATTACATTAATAATTCTACCTAGAGTCTCTGGACCCACAGGAACTTTAATTGGTGCCTTTGTATTAACTACTTCATCTCCTCTTTTTAATCCTTCAGTAGCATCCATCGCAATAGTTCTTGCTGTTGACTCTCCTAAATGCTGAGCAACTTCTAAAACTAAACGATTGCCACCATTTTTACATTCTAATGCAGTTAAAATTTCTGGAAGTTCTCCTTCAAATTTAACGTCTACTACTGCCCCAATAACTTGTGTAATTATTCCTTTGCTCATAACTATAAACTTTCTGCTCCTGATATAATTTCTATTAGTTCTTTTGTAATTGCTGCTTGACGACTTCTATTATACTCAATAGTAAGTTTGTCAACCATTTCACCTGCGTTTCGAGTAGCATTATCCATTGCACTCATTCTTGCTCCTTGTTCGCTAGCTGAATTCTCTAACATTGCTTTAAATATTTGTGTTGAAATATTTTTAGGTAATAAGTTATTCAAAATTTCATCTTCATCTGGTTCAAATTCATAACTTTCGTCTGAACTATTTTCATCATTATTTTCAGTATTTAATGGGATAATCTGTTGAGCCTGAGGTATCTGAGTTATCACATTTTTAAATTGATTATAAAAAATCGTACAAATATCAAATTCCTCTTTTTCAAATTTTTCAATAATAATTTTTCCTACTTTTTCAGCATCAAAATAATTTGCATTTTTTGAATTTTTAAAAGATATATTTTCAATTATTTTATCTCCATAAAGTCTTTTTAACTGATCATTACCTTTAGACCCAACAGTAATAATTTTTAATTCTTTACCTTCCTCTTTTAATTTTAAAAAATGACTTTTAGCCTTTTTAATTATATTGGCATTGAAACCACCGCATAAACCTCTGTCAGAAGTCATCACTACACAAAGATGAATTTGCTCATTTCCTGTGCCTGATAAAAGTTTAGGGGCATTGCTCTTATCAGATATACCACTAGATAAATTTAAAATAACATTATTCATTTTTTGTGAATATGGTCTGCCTTTTTCTGCGCTATCTTGAGCTCTTTTAAGTTTAGCAGCTGCGACCATTTTCATAGCTTTAGTGATCTTTTGTGTAGATTTTACACTGGAAATTCTTTTTTTTAGATCGTCTAAACTAGCCATAAAATTTATTAAGATTTAAAATTCTTTTTTAAATTAGATATCACTTCAATTAAACTTTTCTCAGTATCTTCCTCTAGTTTTCCTGAACTTAAAATTGATTCAATAATCTCGGGCTTATCAGATTTACATCTATCGATTATCTTGTTTTCAAAATCTGCAATGTCTTTTAAATCTATATCATCTAAATATCCTTTTACTCCACAAAACACCGAAATCACTTGTTCCGCAACTGTCATTGGGGAATATTGTTTTTGTTTTAAAAGTTCAGTTAATTTGGATCCTCTGTTTAAAAGTTGTTGAGTTGAGGCATCTAAATCAGAACCAAATTGAGCAAATGCAGCCATTTCTCTGTATTGAGCCAACTCAAGTTTCATTGAACCTGACACTTTTTTCATTGCTTTAGTTTGAGCAGCTGATCCAACTCTAGAAACTGACAATCCAACATTAATAGCAGGTCTAATACCTTGATTAAATAATTCTGTTTCTAAAAATATTTGTCCATCTGTAATTGAAATTACATTAGTTGGAATATATGCAGACACGTCACCACCTTGTGTTTCAATTATTGGAAGCGCAGTTAAAGATCCTCCACCGTGTTCATCACTTAATTTTGCTGCTCTTTCTAACAATCGACTGTGTAAATAGAATACATCACCTGGGTACGCCTCTCTTCCTGGAGGTCTTCTTAATATAAGTGACATCTGTCTGTAAGCTACTGCTTGTTTTGAAAGATCATCATAAATGATTAATGCATGCATTCCATTATCCCTAAAATATTCACCCATAGCACAACCAGTATAAGGAGCTAAAAATTGTAAGGGTGCAGAGTCAGAGGCTGTTGCGGCGACAATAGTTGTATATTCCATTGCTCCAGCTTCTTCCAAAGTTTTTTGAATTTGTCTTACTGTTGATCTTTTTTGTCCTACAGCAACATAAATACAATATAATTTTTGTTTTTCATCACCAGACTCGTTAATCTTTTTTTGGTTTATTATTGCATCAATTGCAACAGCTGTTTTACCAGTTTGTCTATCACCAATGATTAATTCCCTTTGACCTCTTCCAATCGGAACAAGACTGTCTATCGATTTTAATCCTGTTTGCATCGGCTCACTGACTGATTGTCTTGGAATAATTCCAGGAGCTTTTACTTCAACCCTACTTTTCTTAACTCCTTTGTCTAAAGCACCTTTTCCATCAATTGGATTTCCCAATCCATCAACCACTCTACCTAATAATTCTTTTCCAACTGGTGTATCAACAATACTTCCAGTTCTTTTTACAACATCTCCTTCTTTAATATTTCGATCATCTCCAAAAATAACCACTCCAACATTTTCACTCTCTAAGTTTAAAGCCATACCCTTAGAGCCATCTGAAAATTCAACCATCTCTCCAGCCTGTACATTATCTAAACCATAAATTCTAGCTATCCCGTCTCCTACTGATAAAACTTGTCCAACCTCAGAGATTTCTGCTTTTTCTCCAAAATTTTTGATTTGTTCTTTTAAGATTTTAGTTACTTCTGAAGGGTTTATTTCCATATTATGCCTCTATCATTCTTGTTTCTATTTGTTGTAATTTATTTTTAATAGAGGAGTCAATCATTGTACTTCCAACTTGTACAACTAGTCCTCCGATTAAACTTTTATCATAACTATAATTTAATTTTATTTTTGATTTAAAATTATTTGATAATTCATCTGTAATTTTACTAATTTCATCTTGAGTTAACTCTTTTGCTGATTTTATCTCTGCTTTTAATTCACCTCTTTTTTCTGAACATATTTCATTAAAACTACTTAAAATTTGCTCAACAAAAAAGAACCTTCTTTTCGTAATCAAAAAACTGATAAAATTTTTAAATAAGTTTTCTAATTTAAATTTTTCAAATATTGTGTTAATTATTTTTAACAAAACACTACGACTCAATGTAGGATCCTTTATTAAATTTTTAAATTCTTTGTTATTTGAAATTAAATTTAATAGAGCAACTGAATTTTCTTCAACTTGAGCAAGCACATTTGATTCATTTGCCAGCTCATATAAAGCTAAAGAATATCTATTAGCTGAAGTATCAGAAAATCCCTTATTTTTACTCAACTTATTACCTTTAAAATGTATGTGATTAATTTTTAAATCACGCTTTAATTAGCATATGACCTTGTGGTCTTCAAGTAACACATTAGCTAAAAACTGTTTTTTTTGGGCACTAATTGAAGCTTATTGGATCAACATCAACTGAAAGTTTTATTCCAGACTGAAATTTATAATTTTGAATTATTAATGCTAAAGAAGTCTGTAATTTTATAGTTTTAGGACCTCTTATAAGTAATCTTATACGATATTTCTTTTTTAATCTAAAAATAGGTGCGCTTACTGGACCTAAAATTTTACCATTTATTTTTTTTTCTAAAAACTCTTTAAATTCAGTTGCTTCTTTTTCTAAATTATTTTCGTTTTCACCTGTTAAGATTAAAGCAATAAACCTCTGAAAGGGAGGTAGATTATTCTTTTTTCTTATTTGAGACTCTTTTTCTAAAAAAATTTCTGGATCTTTATTAGTTATATCTGAAATCAGTTTTGTATTAGAATTATAAGTTTGAAAATAAACAGTTGAAGGTTGACCAGTTCGTCCTGCTCTACCAGAAAGTTGATGATATAATTGTAAATTTTTCTCTGCACTTCTTAAATCATGGCCTTGAGATGATAAATCAATATCTACAACTACGATACAGTTTAAGTTAGGAAAATGAAAACCCTTAGATATTAATTGTGTTCCGACCAAAATTTCTATTTCATTATTAATAATTTTTTCTAATTTTTCTTTTGAACTTTTTTTATTCATTGTATCACTTGAAAAAATTTCTACTTTTTTTAATGGAAAGTTTTTTTTAACCTCTTCTGAAATCCTTTCAACACCAGGTCCACTAAAAATCAGATCACAATTTCCCTCTTTAGTACAATTTCTCTTTAAAGAACTTTTGAAACCACAGTAATGGCATAACAAATGATTTTTATTTTTATGATATACTAAATTTATTGAACAATTAGGACATGAAAAAGTTTCAAAACATTTATTGCATAAAGCATTTGGTGAAAATCCTCTCCTATTTAAAAAAAATAAAACTTGATCTTTTTTTTCCAAATGAAATTTAACTTTTTGAATTATATCTTTTGAAAGCCAGGATTGTTTTTCTAATTTTAGATTACTTAAATTAATAATTTCATAATCAGGCAAAGAAGCATTCCTATACCTTTGTTTAAGTTTTGAAACACCATACTTTTTTTTTTTAATATTCTCATATGTTTCAACTGATGGAACAGCGGTAATTAAATTTATAGGTACATTTTCAAATGATGCTCTTGAAACCGCCATATCTCTTGCATTATATATCACTCCTTCATCTTGTTTATAGGATTGATCATGTTCTTCATCGACTATTATTAATCCTAAATTTTTAAATGGTAGAAACAATGATGACCGAGCACCAATTACTACTTTAATTATACCCAATGTAATTCCACTCCAAATAATTTCTTTGTTTTTTTTAGAAATACCAGAATGCCAAATAGCAGGTTTGAATCCAAAAAATTCAATAAATTTTTTTTCGAATTGATTTGTTAAACCAATTTCAGGCAACATAATCAAACCTTGAAAATTTTTTTTCAAAATATGTTTTAGAGCTTCAAAATATACAAGTGTTTTACCTGAGCCGGTTGTGCCTTGTAAAACATGTACATTAAATTTATTGTTGGAAATATTAATTTCCTTTAATACTTCTTTTTGTTCTTCTGTTAGTTCAACTAAATTTCTATTATTTTCGAATTTGAAATCTTTATAAAATTTGTTATTAAGTTTCTCAATAGGTTTGCCACTCAATAGTACAAGTTTTAAGGCCATTCCTTTTGGGACCATATTATATTCTGCAAACCAATTTAAAAAATCAATTGTTTTTTTTTTAAGTTTTGGAATTTCAAGTTTTTTAATTATTCTTTTTATTTTAAAACTTTTATTATTTTTTTTTTCTAATTCATTCCAGACAACTCCAGTTATTTTTGATTTACCAAAAGAAACCTCAACAAAATCACCTATTTCTAATTTTAAATCACTTTCATATGTAAAAGGATGATTGAATATATTTGGTAAAAGAATCGGAAACTTCATAACTTAATATATAACAACTTAAAAAGTATTATTTAATAATTAAACTCTATTCTTTTGATGTTTTTGAAAAATCTAAAACTAATAGACCATCAAAATAATTTAAAGTGTGTGTGCCGTTTATCCCTTTAAAAAAATTTGGAGAAATTTCAAATTCACGTATTTCACTATAATTTTCATCATTTAACTCATTTATTTTAGATACTCCTAAGGACTCACCATAATTATCATAACCAGGTTTTTGATAAACTCTATAGAAATTATCTGTTTCATAAAATAATCCACCATTCCTTGCAAAATTAGGGTTGAAAATAACAGGATTTTTTTTGTGTGGTGTCCAGTTATCAGACAATAAGCTTTCACTACTAAAAATATGTAATTGTGAAGCGTGATCTTCTAGTGAACTATTAGACAAATTTGTCATTAGCCACCATTTTTTATCTTTAAAAAAAATATTTGTATCGACTGCTGATACATTTGGAATTAAAGTTTTAACGTACTTCCATTCTAAAGGAAATTTAATACACTTATACAATCTTATTTCTTTAGCTTCATGTGTCTCAGGACACATATAAAATTCATTTTCATGATTGATAAGAAATGGATAGGAAAGATGAAAATTTTCTTTTAATGCAATACCAATTTCTTTATATGAGTCTTTGTTTATTTCATAAACTGAGATACAACCTTTTTTAGTTCTAAAATCATAATCCTCAACAAAACAATAATATTCTTCACCTTTTTTTACTATAAAAGGATCTGCTAGATATCTATTGGGAGGATTTAAAATCTTTGTTGATTGGCTTAGATCTATATTTTTCCAATTATTTGAAAAATTATATCCAACATTCCATCTTTTTCTAATTTTTAAAATCTTGTTTATACTTCTTTTAATTACTTTTTTTATAACTAAAAAAAAATAACATAATTGTACTGATACTGATGGTAAAGTATAAATTGGAGATTGAGATTTTTTAACATCAAAACTTATTTTTAATTTTTTAGATGTAATATTATCTATTACATTATAAAGAAATTCATTCGACTTCTCTAAAAGATTTATTAAATTAATTGTGTAAATCCAATGAGTTAAAAAAAAACCTTTAAATAATACCTCGCCATTATCTAATTCTTCAGATAATCTTTGAATTATAAAGCCGGTTCTTACATCTTTATTTTTTATCTCCCAAAAACCTGGGGGACCTCCTCGATAAAAATCATTATCTCCGTGGTGAAATGAAATTATTCCATTCTCACAAACATTTAATATTTTGCCTTTTAAAATCCCAGTCCCACCTCGTATCAAGAGATTTAAATTAAGAGATTTAATCTTATTTAAATCTTCATCACAATATCTGTATATAAATCCGTTGTTAGATATAATTGGTTTTACTTCAATATGTTCTAGGTCAAATTCATGTAGATTGTAATCCTTAAAAAAGTCTGAATATTTTTTGTGTCTTCTTAAAAATATTGATTCAATTTTAAGTAAAATTTTGAAACTAATTGCGTTTAAAAATTTTTTAATGCCTTTTGATTTTAAATAATCTTTAAATTTCTTTATTAAATTATCATTTTTTCTTTGAACAATTAAATGAGTAATCTCATAATTATTTGATTTAGTAGACATCTTTATAAAATCAAATATTTGCTTTGATGAGGTTAAACCATCTATGATTATACCTACACGTGCTTTGGTCATAATTATTTTTACCAAAAGTTAATCTTTAATAAAAGCTCTCAAATAATATGAATAATTTTGATATATAATAAATTCGATTAAACTAGGAATGTATAGCTCTTTTTTCTACAGATAGGGCTGCTTCCTTCACCGCCTCTGAAAATGTTGGATGAGCATGACAAGTTCTCGCGATATCCTCTGAACTTGCCCCAAATTCCATAGCTACACCAATTTCTGCTATCAATTCACCAGCATGAGGACCTATTAAGTGTGCTCCTAAAACTTTATCTGTTTTCGCATCTGCTAAAATTTTTACAAATCCTTCAGCATCATCAATAGCTTTTGCTCTTGAATTGGCCATAAATGAAAATTTTCCAATTTTATAATCTATTTTTTTCTCTTTTAACTGTTCTTCTGTTTTGCCGATTGAAGCAACTTCTGGCGTTGTATAAACAACTCCAGGAATAGTATCATAATTGACATGGCCTGACTGACCAGCAATATTTTCAGCAACCGCAATTCCCTCATCTTCAGCTTTATGTGCAAGCATAGGGCCAGCTATTACATCCCCAATAGCATAAATATTATTTTGATTAGTTTTAAAATTTTTATCCGTTTTTATTCTTTGTTTATTATCAAGTTCAATTCCTGCAGTTTCAATATTTAAACCATTGGTATTTGGTTTTCTACCAACCGAAATTAAAACAACATCACAGTCAAAATCTTTTTTATTTCCATCTTTGTCTGTAGTTGAAACTATTGCGCCCTTATTATTTTTTTGTATTTTTTCAACTTTGTGCTGCATATGAAACTTCATTCCTTGTTTTTTTAAAATTTTCATAAACTCTTGAGAAATTTCCATATCCATTCCAGGAGTAATATGGTCTAAAAATTCTACTACATGAACTTCTGCTCCTAATCTTGACCAAACAGAGCCCATTTCCAAACCAATATATCCTCCTCCAACAACAACCATTTTTTTTGGAACTTGCTCAATTTTCAAAGCTCCTGTCGAAGATAATATTATTTTTTCATCAAAATTAATTCCAGGTAGTGACGCTGGAACTGATCCTGTGGCAATTACTATATTATCTGCTCTAATTGTTGTTTCTTTGTTATTGGCATCTTTTATATTAATTTCATTTTTTGACTTGAAGTTTCCATGGCCTTTAAAATATGTGACCTTATTTTTCTTTAAAAGAAATTCTACACCTTTAGTCAAAACTGTTACGGCTTTATCTTTACTTTTCATCATTTTGCCCAGATTTAGTTTTACTTCACCAACTTCTATACCTTTATTTGATAAATTTTTAACTTTATGAAATTCTTCTGATAAATTTAATAAACTTTTAGATGGAATGCATCCAACATTAAGGCAAGTTCCTCCCAGTGAACCTCTAGACTCTATGCAAGCAGTTTTTAATCCTAATTGTGCTAATCTAATAGCGCAAACATAGCCACCAGGACCACCCCCAATTACTACTGCTTGAAATTTATCTACCATTTAAATATCTAAAAATAACCTTCTTGGATCTTCTAAATTTTCTTTTATCATCTTTAAAAATGATACGGATTCCTTACCATCAATTATTCTATGATCATAAGAAAGTGCTAAATACATTATCGGTCTAATCTTGATTTCCCCATCAACAACAACTGGTCTATCAACAATATTATGCATGCCCAATACACCAGATTGCGGAAGGTTTAAAATTGGAGTTGATAACATTGAACCATAAACTCCTCCATTGCTTATGGTAAAAGTTCCACCTTGAAGATCTTCTATGGTAAGTTTACCATCTCTGGCTTTTTCTGAAATTTGTTTAATATTTTTCTCAATATCTGCAAAAGATAATTCATCTGCATTTTTTAATACTGGAACCACAAGACCTTTATCTGTGCCTACTGCAAAACTTATATTATAATAATTTTTGTAAACAATCGTATCACCCTCAATTTCTGCATTAACTGCAGGAAAATTTTTCAATGCAACAACACAAGCTTTAACAAAAAAAGACATAAAACCTAATTTAACACCATACCGATTTTGAAAATCATCTTGATTTTCTTTTCTCATATTCATGATATTCGACATATCAACTTCATTGAAAGTAGTAAGTAATGCTGCATTTTCTTGTGCTTGCTTTAATCTTTTAGCAATGGTTTGTCTTAGTCTGGTCATTTTAATTTTTTCTTCATGACCATATTTAATTTTTCTTTCTGAAGGAGGTGGATTTACTCCCATTAAATTTATTAAGTCGCCCTTTAAAACTCTTCCATCTTTTCCAGTTCCTTTTATTGATGAAATATCAATTTTATTTTCAGTCACAATTTTTCTCACTGCAGGAGATAAATTTTGATCATTTTTTGATTTAGTCTTTTTTGGTTCTACTTTGATTTCTTCTGTCAAAATTAATGGTTTTTCTTCTTCTGCTTGAATTTCAGTTTTTTCCTCAAAAATTTTTGGCTCTTCCTCATCTTTTTGAGTTTCTAACTTAATTACATTATCCTCCTTAACTGTTGGCTGAATTTTTTCTATTTCCTCTGTCTTTTTTGAGACTGAACCATTCCCAGAAACAGATCCTAAAAGAGCACCAACTTCAACAATTGAACCATCTTTTGAATTAATCTTAGTCAATGTCCCTGAAATAGGTGATGGTACTTCTAAATTAACTTTATCAGTTTCTAACTCAACAATTGGTTCATCAGCTTCTACTGTATCTCCCTCATTTTTTAACCATTTTGAAACTGTGGCTTCTGTTATACTTTCACCAAGAACTGGAACTAAAATTTTTTCACTCATTATTTATTATTCAAAAACTTTCTTAATAATTTCTTGTTGTTGAGAAATATGTCTTTTAACATATCCAGTTGCAGGAGACGCATCAGGACTTCTTCCAATATAAGAAATTTGATTATTATTAGCCTTAATATTGTCCAATGTCCATTGGATATAGTCTCTAACCGAAAACCATGCTCCCATATTTTTAGGTTCTTCCTGACACCAATAAAACTTAGCTTTTTTTGAATAAGGCTTAAGTTCTTTAACAAGACTTTTTGCTGGAAATGGATATAGCTGCTCAATTCTATAAAAAACTATATCATCTTTTTTTAGTTTTTCCCTAGCTTCCAAAAGATCAAAATAAATCTTACCAGAACACAAAATTACTTTCTTAATATCTTTTGATTTTTTAAGTTTTATGAAGCCCTTGCTCTTTGGATCAATAGCATGATCCCACAAAACTCTATGAAAAGAATTTTTTTTACTAAAATCTTCAATATTTGAAACGCAGTATTTATGACGTAATAAAGATTTAGGTGTCATTATAATCAACGGCTTTCTAAAATCTCTATGCATTTGTCTCCTCAAAGCATGAAAATAGTTTGCTGGTGTTGTGCAATTCAAAATTTGCATATTATCATTTGAACAAAGTTGTAAAAATCTTTCTAATCTTGCTGAAGAATGCTCGGGACCTTGACCTTCATATCCATGAGGCAGCAACATCACTAAACCAGATGCTCTAGACCATTTTCTTTCTCCAGATGCTATAAACTGATCAATTACAACTTGAGCTCCATTTGCAAAATCTCCAAATTGTGCTTCCCACAAAGTCAAAGTATTTGGTTCTACTAAGCTATACCCGTACTCAAAACCTAAAACTGCTAGTTCAGATAAAAAACTGTCTACAACTTCAAAATTTTTTTGATTTTTTGAAATATTATTTAATGGAACATATCTTGAATTATCTATCTGATTTCTTAAAACCGAATGTCTCTGACTAAATGTTCCTCTTCCAGAGTCTTGCCCAACCAATCTTACAGGATA
>CVSD01000062.1 GCA_001179885.1 Candidatus Pelagibacter communis
ATAACTAAAAAAATTTGCAACTATGTATCTCCAATCAAACCGTATCTATTTAAAGGAAAATTACAAACAAATGTTTTTTTTTACACTGATCTAAAAGTAAAGATTAACAATATTAATTCAACATTGACCTAAAATGAACAGATATCTCAAAATTAATTTAATTATTCCAACCACCAACTGCTTTAACCTCTAAAAACTCTTCAAGGCCATGTTCTCCCGCTTCTCTACCTATGCCAGAGTGTTTGAATCCTCCGAATGGTGCATCCACTGCTATTCCAGCTCCATTAACGTCTACCATTCCAGACCTAAGTTTTCTTGCAACCCTTTTAACTTTTTCTTTATCTTGGGTTTGAATGTAATTTGTTAAACCATAAGGAGTATCATTTGCAATTTGAATTGCTTCTTCTTCAGTTTCAAAAGGCATTACTGACAAAACCGGACCAAAAATTTCAGTTCTAGCTATTTTCATATTGTTATTCACATCAGCAAATACAGTAGGTTTAACAAAATATCCTTTTTCCAAACCCTCAGGTTTACCAGGACCTCCAGCTATTAATTTAGCACCCTCGTCTATACCTTTTTTGATCAATGTTTGAATTTTATTGTATTGTGTTTCAGAAATTACAGGGCCTATATGCTCACCTTCTTTCTTAGGATCACCAACTTCAAAACTTTCTGTATATTTCTTCAACCTCTCTACAGCTTCTTTATACATTGATTTTTCAACAAGCATTCTAGTTGGAGCATTGCATGATTGACCAGAGTTTCTAAAACATCTTAAAGCACCTCTTTCTATTGCTTCAGGATCTGCATCTTTAAAAATAATATTGGCACCTTTTCCACCCAATTCAAGACTTACTCTTTTAAAATCTTTCGCAGCATTTTGTGAAATTAAAGCTCCTGCTCGTGTTGATCCTGTAAATGAAATCATATTTATATCAGGATGACTTGTTAATGCATCACCAGTAGTGGCACCATCTCCATTAACTAAATTAAATACTCCAGGTGGGAATTTAGTTTCATCAATCAACTCTGCTAGTATCATTGATGATAGTGGGGCTAGTTCTGATGGTTTTAGTATCATTGTACATCCAGATGCTATAGCTGGCATTACTTTTAAACAAACTTGGTTCATTGGCCAGTTCCAAGGAGTTATTAAAGCACAAACACCTTTTGGTTCATAAATAAGTCTTTGGTTAGGTGCATGATCACCTAAAGGTTTTTCAAATTCAAAATTTTTTAAATATTTTATAAATGATTTTAAATGCGCAGCACCTGTACCTGCTTGAAGTTTTGTTGCAAAATCTTTTGGCGCACCCATTTCTAAAGTGATTGCTTCAGCAATATCAGCCCATCTTTTTTTATAATTTTCGTAAAGTTTTTCTAATAATTTGATTCTTTCCTCTTTAGTAGAAAATGCCCATGAACTATATGCTCTTTTAGCAGCACTCACTGCATCATTGATATCATCTTTATTACCTAAAGATATGACTGCACAATTTTCCTCTGTTGCAGGATCAATTACTTTAATTTCTTCTTTGCTTTTTGGTGATACCCATTTTCCATCAATATAAAAATTTTTTTTGTTTTCCATGACAGACTCCTAACCTTTCCTTATTTTTTTGCAAACAAATTAGTTAATTCATAAACAATAGTTGCAGCAGCCAAAGATGTTACTTCAGCATGATCATATGCTGGTGAAACTTCCACTACATCTGCTGAAATTAAATTCATACCAGATAAACCTCGAATTACATTAACCATTTCTCTTGTAGTCATTCCTGCTATCTCTGGTGTACCTGTGCCAGGAGCAAAAGCGGGGTCTAACACATCTATATCAATTGATAAATACAAGGGGTTATCACCAACTCTTTTTCTAATTCTTTCAGCAATTTTATCTGTACCTTCTGTTTGAAACTCATCACAATGAATTATCTTAAATCCAAAGCTTTCATCATTTTTAATATCATTTCGACTGTACAAAGGTCCTCTAATACCTACATGCATAGAAGCATCGTCTAAGAATAAATTTTCTTCTCTAGCTCTTCTAAAAGGAGTTCCATGAGTATATGGCGCTCCAAAGTAAGTATCCCAAGTATCTAAATGAGCGTCAAAGTGAACTAAAGCAACAGGGCCGTTATTAATTTTATTGACAGCTTTCAATAAAGGGAATGCTATTGTGTGGTCTCCACCTAAACTAATTATACCTCCAGTTTTATTTAGTAAATCGGTTGCTCCATCTTCTATTTGTTTGATAGCTTCATTAATATTAAATGGATTGCATGTAATATCTCCAGCATCAGCTACCTGCTGTACTTTAAAAGGCTCTACATCATAGCTCGGATGATAATTTGTTCTTAAATGTCTAGAGGCTTGTCTTATACTTTGAGGTCCAAACCTTGCTCCAGGTCGATAACTTGTGCCAGCATCAAATGGGACTCCAACTATAGCTACATCACAATACTCAACATCTCTTAATTCTGGTAATCTTGCAAAAGTGGATGGTCCAGCGAACCTAGGTACCTTAGTTCCACTTACTGGTTGAATAGTTTCTTTACTACTTTTTTTTTTCATTATAAAAAGTCTATCACATTCTAACAATTTGGAATATCTTCAATAATAGTAATTATGAAATTATTTAAGTTCATTTTATTGTGTTTATTTTTATTTTCTAATGCTAATGCAAATACAATTTATGAATTGATAAAAATACCTCATCTTGAAATTTACAATATAAAAACTGAAAACAAGTTGAGATATTTATATGCTAAACAACCTTTTACAATTGGAGTAGATAATAATATCAATTGTTTCAATTCACCGAAACAAGATTTAGAAAAAAAATACTTAATTATTGAAAAAAACCTAAGGAAATATTCAAAAGATTTTCTTAAAAAAATAAATCTAAAATATATTGTTCTATGTGAAGATTTATCAATTTCAGGAATTGGAACAGCGGGTATTCCAGATAATGTTTTGAAAACTCTAATTGTAGATATTAAATTTAATGAAAAATATTTTGAACGAGTACTTCATCATGAAGTATTTCATATTATAAATGACTCTTATAGAGAAATATTTAGTGAAAAAATATGGTCCTCATTTAATCCTTCAGGATTTAATTATGCAGAGTGCTCTACATGTACAAAAAAAATTGGTTTGGATACATATCTAAAAACTAATGGTTTTATTACAGAATATTCAAAATCTACTGCATCTGAGGATATGGCTGAAGTATTTTCTCATTTAATGTATGGAAATTTACCAAGTGAAATTGACCCTATTTTAAAAAAAAAGATAGAGTTTATTAAAAAAGGTATTTCAAAAATTGATAAAAATTTCATTTTATGATCGAGAAAATTAAAGCCTCAACATCAGAAAAAATAATATTTATTTTCATTTTAATTTTGGGTTTATTTTCATTAACCTCATTTCTTCTTTTAAAAGACAGATGTTTATTTGTTAAAAACTATGATCCTGAAAAAATTAAATTTAAGAATCCAAGTAATATTGCAATTCTTAATGTTGGCTGTGGAAATGTAATTATAGAATTGTACCCAGAAATATCACCGAATGGAGTTGAAAGATTTAAAACGCTTATCAAATCAAAATCTTATGATGATATTGCCTTTCACAGGGTAATCAAAGGTAAACTCGTCCAGGCTGGCGACTTAGAGTTTGGAAGAAAAGGTAATATTGATTATGGAAAAATCGGAACTGGAAAATCTGGCTTAGGTACTATTAAGTCTGAAATAGATAAAGAATTTTATTATTCAAAAGGAAGTGTAGGTTTAGCTAGAACTCAACAATATAATACAGAGGATAGTCAATTTTTTATTATACTTCAGGATGAACCATTATATGAGGGCGAGTTTACTCCAATTGGAAAAGTAATATATGGAATTAAAGTTTTAGAAAAAATAAAATATTTAGATAAGTCCGAATATGTGCTGAGACCTGATTTTATTAATTCATTAAGATTGTTTAATTAATTAAAGGCTTGCCTGTCGCAAGGGTGTGTTTAATTCTGTCTTGGGTTAGTTTCATTTCAATTAATTTCATAAAAGAATCAAGTTCTAATTTAAATAAATCATCCTCTGACAAAGTTTTATCCATTGTTGTATCTCCACCACTAAGAACATGAGCTAACTCTTTTGCAACAGTCATGCCATGATCTAAAATAATTTTTTCATTGTAAAGTTTATCTAAAATTTTACTCATTTCTCCAATAACTGCTTTTCCAGGCAAATTAAAATTAAGTTCTTTAGGAGCTTTAAAATTTTTGTTTTCGTCTAAGATTTTCTTTGAAACTTCCAATAAACTATTTCTATTCATAATTTTTTTATTTTCAGGCAATAGATATTTCAATGGTTCCGCTTCAACTGGAGAGGTGGCAGTTCTTCCATAGCCAATAATATCAAATACTTTTAATGGTGCATAATTAGGATCTTTTTTTGCTTCATCTGTATTAAGCCATCTTGCTAACATTTCCTTGCATCCTCCACCTGCAGGAATTAAACCAACAATAGTTTCCACAAGTCCAATTACTATATTTGTATGGGATGCCACAAAATTACTTTGAACTAAGACCTCAAACCCACCGCCTAATGTCAGCCCAGATGGTGCAGATATCACTGGATGTTTAGAATACTTAAGATGTTTACATGTTTCTTGAAAGTACTTTATGAACTTTTCAATTGATTTAAAATCATTCTTATCAGCAAATTGCATTGTATAGGTTAAATTTACCCCAGCAGAAAATTGCATACTTTCGTTAATTATTATTAAGGGTTTATCGGTAGCTTTCTTAAGTGCATCCATTGAGTCATAATCTAAAGCATTAGCTTTAGTCGTAAACTCAACTATATTGTAATCATTAAATCTATAAATTGATGCCGAACTATTTCCATCAACACTTGATGCTGTTTTTTTAACCTTACCTAAAGTTTCTATAGAAGTATATTTCTGTCTTACTCCATAAAAATTTTCATTTTTTGTTTCAGCTAAATTTTCTAAAAATTTATTACCTTTGTAATTATCAACTTTCTCAAAAAAGTTTTTTACTCCAATTTCTTCAAGCATTTCAAAAGGTCCCTTGGCCCAATTGAAACCAAGCCTCATAGCTTCATCTATATCATTAAATTCTTTAGTAATTTCTGGAACTAATGATGAAGCATACTTAATAATTTTCTCTAAAACAGACCAAGCATACTCGCCATATTTATCATTTCTGTTAATAAGATTTTTTAAATCAACCTTATCTGATTTAATATCAATTTTTTTGCTTGGAGAATAGTCTCCTGTCTGAAGATTTATAGCTTCCATAACTTTTCCGTTCTCAGTTTTATTCATTCTGTAAAAGCCACCTTTACCTTTTCTTCCCGTATATCCAGTTTCAATTAATTTTTTTACTAATGGTATTTCTTTTGCAACTTTATGAAACTCATCAGACTTTGGCAGTTCTTTGATAAAACTTTTCAAAACATCAGCCATCAAATCGATACCAATCAAATCATAAAGGCCAAAAACTCCTGTTTTTGGAATACCCATTGGTCTTCCAAAAATTGCATCTGCTTCTTCAACAGAAAGCTTCATTTTAAAAGCTTCAGTCATTGCAATTTGCATAGCGAAAACACCTACTCTGTTTCCTAAAAAACCAGGAGTATCATTACAAACAATTGCACCTTTACCTAACTCAACTTCACAAAATTCTTTTAATTGATTAATTTTATTCAGATCATTGTCTTCGTTCTTAACAATTTCAAGAAGCCCCATATATCTGACAGGATTAAAAAAGTGTGTAATACAGAAATCTTTTTTTTGATCTTTGTTTAAATTTTGCGACAAAACTTTAATTGGAATTGAAGAAGTGTTAGATGAAACTATTGCACCTTCTTTCCGACTTTTAAATATCTTTTCATATATTTGATGTTTGATATCAATTCTCTCAACAACTGCCTCTACAACCCAATCTGCTTTCTCTACTACAGAAAAATCATCAGAAATATTCCCAACTTTAATATTATTTATCTTTGATTTATCAATTAATAATGGTGGTCTTGATTTGTGAATTCGCTCTCTTGCATTTTCACTTATTTCGGTTTTTAAATCTAATAAAGTAACAGGAATATTTGCATTACAAAGATGTGCAGCAATACCGCTACCCATTGTACCTGAACCAATCACCACTACATTCTTAATCTTCATGAAAAAATTTTATTATTGATTTATTCCTCTGAGTCTCTCAGATCTTCTTCTTAAAAGCTCAGCGGTAACTAATATCAATGTTGATAATATAATTAAACAAGTTGCAACAGCTAAAATCGTTGGACTTAACTGTTCTCTAAGACCCGTCCACATTTGAATAGGTATAGTTGTATTTTCTAATCCAGCTAAAAATAAAACAACAACCACTTCATCGAAAGATGTAACAAATGCAAATAATCCTCCTGATATAACTCCAGGAAGAATTAAAGGTAAAGTAATTTTCATAAATGTATTCACCGGATCACTTCCTAAACTTGCAGCAGCTCTTGTTACACTATGATCAAAACCTGAGAGTGTTGCTGTAACTGTAATCACAACAAATGGTGTTCCTAAGATAATATGTGCAAGAACAATACCAGTATGTGTTGCTGCCAAACCAGCTTTTGCCATAAAGAAAAATATTGCAACACCGGAAATGATTAAAGGAACAATCATTGGAGAAATTAATACAGCCATAATCAAACCTTTGTAAGGCATATGTCTACTACTCAATCCAAGAGCAGCAACTGTTCCAAGTATCACTGAACCTATTGTTGCAAAAATTGCTATTATAAAACTATTTTTTGCCGCTAATCCCCAAGGATTTTTTGTTCCATAAATCATATCTTTATACCATCTTAATGAAAAGGCATCTGGATCTAAACGCTTCATACCCTCAGAGAAGCTTAAAAATTCCTCAGCGTTAAATGATAATGGAAAAATTACAAATAAAGGTGCAATTAGAAAAAAGAAAACAGCACCACAAATTGTTAGATAAATATAATGCCAAATTCTATAATGTGGTTCTGTATATTTTGGTAAAGCCATTATAATTATCCTAATTTAATATTATCTATTCCAACTATTTTGTTATAAAGCCAATAAATCACAAGTACTCCACTTAGCAACATTAGTCCCATTGCAGATGCGAAGCTCCAATCAAGCGTACTCTTCATATGAAATGCTATTTGGTTACTTATTAAAGTTCCAGATGCACCACCCACTAATGCAGGGGTTATGTAATATCCAATAGCTAAAATAAATACTAATAAACATCCTGCACCTATTCCAGGTATCGTTAGTGGAAAATAAACCTTCCAAAATGCAATGAATGGCGTTCCACCTAAAGATTTTCCAGCTCTCATTAAGCTTGGTGAGATAGTTTTCATCACACTGTAAAGTGGCAAGACCATAAACGGCAGCAATATTTGTGTCATTGCAACATAGCTTCCTGTTTTATTGTACATCATTTCAGGTCTATTATCGTCAGCCACCAATCCAATTCCTACAAAAAAATCATTCACCACTCCTTGTTGTTGTAACAATATCATCCAACTAGCAGTTCTAACAAGTAACGAGGTCCAAAAAGGAAGCAGTACGCAGATCATTAGTAAGTTACTATACTTCATAGGTAAAGTAGCTAACAAATGAGCTATAGGATAAGCCATTAAAAAACAAAAGACTGTTACAAAGAATGCAATTTCAAGAGTTCTTAACCACAGCACTCTATGTATTCTTCTATCCTCTTCGACACTTACAATTTTTCCTTCTTCATTGGTATACATATCCATTGCTTTTAGATATTTTTGATTTGTAACCTCTGGAGCTCTTCTTTTAATTGCTCTCCAGTATTCTACGTCAGCCCATCTCTTATGTACTGACATTATTTGTTCTTTATAATTTCCTTCTTCAAATTTTTTGGATGCTCTTCTTAGTTTTTTGATAATACTTTTAAATCCATTTTTTGTGTAATTAAGTTGAGTTGATAATTTGCCCTCTCGCTTCTCCTCTACTAATTTTAAAAAGTCCTCATGAAAAGCTGCAAAAACCTCCTCCTCAGGTAATTCTTGGCCATCCCAATTTTCCATCGCTTTAAAAGTTTTAGGAAGCATTTGTGTAACCATTTTATCATCAACACTTCTCAATAACATATCCCCTATTGGAAAAACATAAGTGATAATTAAAAAAAATAATAAAGGAGCAACAAGCAAAAAAGCTTTAATCTTATTTTTTCTTTCAGCCTTTTTTAGACTTACCTCTAGAGGTATTCCATCAGTTGTTAAAATTTGTTTTGTTTCTGAGCTCATAAATAAAAAGGGCGGTTATAAATAACCGCCCTTAAATTATAATATATAATTAAGTTTAATAAAACTTAAATTATAGACCAGCTTTCATAGCTTCCCATTTTTCACCAAGCTCTGTACCATTATCAGCCCAGAAAATTGGATCTACTAGGAAATAGTTTTTAGTGTTAGCTGGTGCAGTTGGCATTTGTGGTACCATATTAGTCTTACCATCTTTATACCAAGGCTCCCCTGCTTCCATAATCGCTATAGAAGATTTTCTCCAAGGAGCGTATGCGATGTATTTCGCACTTCCTGCTAACATCTCTGTGCTAGTCATCATAGCTAAAGCTTTTTTAGCCATACCATTAGCATCATTTGGTCCACCTTTAACTTGTACGAAATATTCGTAATCAAGACCTTGGCCGTCCCAAACTTGTTTGATTGGTGCACCTTCTCCAACTTCTGCGTTAAAGAATCTACCATTCCAACCAGTAGCCATTACTACTTCACCTGACACTAACAGTTCTGGTGGTTGAGCACCTGCAGACCAAAATACACATCCACCTTTTGGATCTGTACATAATTCTTTGATCTTGTTCATTGCTCTTTCAACACCTTTTTCTGTTTCTAAAGCTTTATAGATTTTTGCTCCGCCTTTTCCTGGCTTGATACCATCTGCAGCTAATGCGATCTCTAAATTAGTTAAAGCGCTTTTGTAGATAGCTCTTTTTCCAGGGAATTTCTTTGTGTTAAAGAAGTCTTTGATAGTCTTTGGAGTACCTTTAACGTTGTTCACGTTATAAGCATAGTTCCAAGAATATAAAATATTTCCTACAGCACATTTACTAGGCATAGCAGTAAAGAAATCTTTACTTGCTGGAGTTCCATCTGGAGCTGGTGGAAAATCTTTGTCGAAATCAAATTCAACAAATAATCCTTCATCACATCCATTGATAGTATCCATTGCAAACACGTCGATTATATCCCACGTGATCTTCCCAGCTTCTTTTTGTGCTTTGATTTCTGATAAACCACCTGAATAGTCAACCCAAGCAATGTTAATGCCTAGTGCCTTAGCAGTTGGATCACCATAACCTAACTTTTGAGACTCAGTATAAGCCCCACCCCATGACACCGCTGTTACTGTTGTTGCAAATGCTGAAGTAGTTAGTGAAAGTACAAAAGAAATAGCTAGTAATATTTTACTTAGTTTTTTCATTTTTCCTCCGTTTAAACGTTTAAAAAACTAATTAAAACAACTTCAGAGAAGAGAGTCAACAGCCCTTTTTTACTTATTATATAATAATTCTATGATGTCTATTTTGGGTCTAGTGCTCGAGCGTCTTGACTGTTCCAACCAATCTTAATTTCATTTCCTAATTTGATATCAAGATTTGCAGAGCTGTTTGGCACTTTAAGTATGAATTCTGGATTACCTAAAAGGTTTATTCTTACTCTAGTATGATCTCCATGGTAGATTACTTCCTCAATTTTTCCATTGTGAATGTTATCCATCTTATCTTTTGGATTTATCAAAGCTCTTTCAGGTCTCAACGAAACTTTGGTTCTGTCACCTTTAGATTTAACTGAGATTGGGTTCGCTATTATTTCAGCATTAGCAAGTTTAACTTTACATTTTCCATCTGATATATCTGAAACTTCACCATTAAATGTATTATTTTCACCAATAAACTCAGCTACAAAAGAATTAACTGGCTTTTCATATAACTCATCTGGGCTCGATAATTGTTGAACTTTTCCGTCATTAAATACTGCAATACGATTTGACATTGTTAAAGCTTCACTTTGATCATGAGTTACATAAACTACAGTTACACCGATGCTCTCATGAATATGTTTAATTTCATATTGCATACTTTCTCTTAAATTTTTATCTAAGGCTCCCAATGGCTCATCCATTAAAACTAATTGTGGATCAAACACTAGTGATCTTGCAACTGCTACCCTTTGTTGTTGTCCACCAGACAATTGACCTGGCATCCTTGATGCAAAGCCTTGTAGTGACACCATCGATAAAGCTTTATCAATTTTTTTATCAGCTTCATCTTTTGGAATCTTTCTTACTCTTAATGGAAATGCTAAATTTTCATAGACTGTCATATGTGGAAACAGTGCATAGTTTTGGAATACCATTCCAATTCCTCGTTTGTGTGGTGGTATACTTGAAATAGCTTTTCCACCTAAATAAATTTCTCCATTAGTTGGAGTTTCAAATCCCGCTAGCATCATTAAACAAGTTGTCTTACCAGAGCCAGAGGGTCCTAACATTGTAATGAATTCGCCTTCTGCAATATCTAACTGTAGATTCTTAACAACTAAGACTTTACCATCGTAGCTTTTGTCTACATTTTCAAACTTTACGAAATCTTTTTGTTTTGACATAAAATAAATAACTTTAAAACATTTGTGAGTATAAATTTCAACCTTTAATAATTAGCTTTTAACGTGAAGTTCCTTAGACATATTGCAGAATAATTCGGCTCCATTTTCTGTTACTCTTATTGCCTCAGAAGCTTCTACGCCCCAATCTCCAAACTGCATTACAGCGATCATATGAAAACAAACATTAGGTTCCAAGGGTGTCATATCTCCTTTATATATATTAAGTGTATGTTCTCCCCAATCTGGTGGATAACCAATACCAATCGAATAACCAGTTCTAGATTTTTTTTCTATCCCATATTTATCTAATACTTTCCAGAAAGCTTGGGCAACATCGTCAACTTTATTGCCAGGTTTTGTAGCGTCTATTCCTGCTTGAAGTGCCTCGATTGTTTTTTTCATCGTATCAATTTTTAATTGATCAGGTTTTCCCAATAACACTGTTCGA
>CVSD01000063.1 GCA_001179885.1 Candidatus Pelagibacter communis
CCTCAATTATATTATCTGAAGAAATTAAAGAAAAAATTCTAATTGAAAAGACTCTTTCTCAAAAAGAAGAAAAGCAAATAAATATTTCTGTTGCAAAAAAAGGATCGAAATTAAAAGTAATTAATCAAGCAATTAAAAATGCAAAAGATAGTCTGAATAGAAAAATTTATGAAAGTCAAAATAATAGAGAACTATTTGATGCTGTTGCTAGTAAATTTAATCTAGAAACAAATATCAATTTGATAGAGGTATATGACAACAGTCATATTCAAGGAACAAATAGTGTGGGAGCATTAATAACTTATGGAGATGAAGGATTTATTAAAAAAAGATACAGAAAATTTAACATTAAGATACAAAAGAACGAACAAGATGACTATGGTATGATGCGTGAGGTATTAAATCGAAGATTCAAAAGAGCTATACAAGAAAAAGATAATTTCTTAGCTTTTCCTGATTTAGTTTTAATTGATGGAGGAAAGGGCCAATACTCTGTTGCTAGAGAAACTCTTAACGAATTAGGGCTTCATGACTTGCCTATAGTTGCAATAGCCAAAGGAAAACAAAGGAATAGTGGTAATGAGACTTTTTTCCATAATGGCAAAGAGTTCAAATTTACAAAAAATGACCCTACTTTATTCTTTCTTCAAAGAATACGTGATGAATCACATAGATTTGCCATAAGTGCGCATAGAGCAAAAAGAAAAAGAGGAATAAGTAAATCTCTACTTGATCAAATTGAAGGTATTGGATCCATAAGAAAAAGATCTCTTCTAAATCATTTTGGCTCCGCGAGAGCAGTTGAATCTGCAAGTTTAGATGAAATTAAATCAGTTGAAGGTGTTGAGGAAAAAGTTGCAAAAAAGATATATAACTTCTTTCACGAATAAAAATTAATATGTTAAGAAAAATACCTAATATTTTAACTGTAGGAAGAATTTTAATTGTTCCGTTTTTTGTTTTAGCATTTTACCTTCCAGGCTTTTATGGAGATTTGACAGCACTTATTTTGTTTATTGTTGCATCATTTACTGATTTTTTAGATGGCATGTTAGCTAGATTACTTGGAGAAGAGTCTAAATTAGGTGAGTTATTAGATCCAATAGCAGATAAAATTATTGTGGCTACTGCACTTATCCTACTAGTAATGGATGGAACTATCCGTCACTATGAGGTAATTGCTGCAATTATAATTTTAACAAGAGAAATTTTAATTTCCGGTCTAAGAGAATTTTGTCCTTGTCATGGTTCTCACTATGATATTTCA
>CVSD01000064.1 GCA_001179885.1 Candidatus Pelagibacter communis
CTTTAAATTTAAAAGGAATCATATATAAATGATTATGGTTCCTATAAAAGAAGCACTTACCTTTGACGATGTTACTCTTTCTCCAAAGTATTCAGAGATATTGCCGTCTGAAGTCGACACAAGTATAAAATTAAATGAAAATTTAAAACTTAAAATACCGTTATTATCATCAGCGATGGATACTGTTACCGAAAGTAAAATGGCTATTGCCATTGCCAAAGCTGGTGGACTAGGAATAATTCACAGAAATTTGGATATAAATAAACAAGTATTAGAGATTAAAAAAGTAAAAAAACAAAAACTATTAGTCGGAGCTGCAGTTGGTGCTAGCCTTAAAGAATTTAAAAGAGCTGAAAAGATATTAAAAGAAAATTTAGATATGATTGTTGTAGATACAGCACATGGTCATACAAAAAAAGTTTCAGAAATGATTAAATTTATTAAAAAAATAAAAAATAAAAAAACTGTTTTATGCGCTGGAAATATTGCAACACCAGAAGCGGCTAAATTCCTTTTAAAACTAGGTGTAGATGT
>CVSD01000065.1 GCA_001179885.1 Candidatus Pelagibacter communis
ATTTTGAGTCCGTAATTGAATCAAAAGTGAATCAAAACGTGAACATCAAAACTACATTTTGTATGCTTGTGGATAACTTCAACCAGAGATAGTTTCGAACATGGATAAAAAATATAAAAAAAATAATTAAAATATGAAAAAAATTTTAGGGATTGTGGTTTTGGGAATGCTGATGAGCTGGAATGCTAATGCTACATATACTGCCATAGGATTTGTTACTTGTGGCAGTGTAATAACTGCAGATAAAAATAATAATAAAACAGTAAGGTACCAAGTATCCGATTGGGTGAAAGGATATATAACTGGAAGGAATTATCCAAATAAACAAAAACCTTCAAAAGATATAGATGCAGATAGTTTATTTTATAAGGTATTAAATTATTGTAAAAAAAATCCATTGAAAGATACTGCTTCTGCTGCAGAAACGATTTATGAAGTTTTAAAATAACAATGAAAAAAATATTATTGGTAGTAATTTCAATATTAACTTTAAGTTCTCAAAGTATGGCATACGAAGAAGCAAATTACGAGATAGTAAAAGAAAATAAAAATTATGAAATCAGAAAATACTCTGATCGTTTAG
>CVSD01000066.1 GCA_001179885.1 Candidatus Pelagibacter communis
TAAGTTTAATTTAAAAGATAAATCTAAAGGTATGTACGCAGTTAAGGAAGCTGTATTTCCATTTAATAAATTTCCAAACAGCGACTTATTGTTAGGGCCTGAAATGAAATCAACTGGGGAAGTTATGGGATTTGATAAAAATTTTGGAATGGCTTTTGCCAAAAGTCAGATCGCAGCTGCTAACTCATTACCAAAACGAGGGTTAGCATTTATATCTCTCAAAGATAGTCACAAAGATGAAGGAATAGATTTAGCTAAAGAACTTCTTAAACTTAAGTTTACATTATGTGCAACTAGAGGAACTGCAGAATATATTCGAAAGCATGGGATGAAATGTAAAATTATAAATAAAGTAAGTACTGGTTCCCCTCACATAGTAGATGTTTTAGACTCTAAAAAAATTGCATTAGTAATAAATACTGGAGGTGGAAATAGTGAACATAGATTAAACGATGCAATAGCTTTAAGAAGAGCAACGCTTAAGAATAAAGTTCCTTATTGTACTAATATGTCTACTGCTCAAGCATGTTTAGAGGCAATTAGATCGCTAAAAACAAAAAAATTAGAAGTGACTTCTCTTCAGGACGTTTAATAATTTACTTTCCAATCAGTTTCAAAGGTAACATAATTTACTTGAACACATCGTCTTTCTTTAACGATCTTTTTTTTCTCCATACCATGCCATGTGTTTGGTCCGCTTGTAAAAAGATAACCATAATTATGTTTGTAAGGAAGTGTCTTAACCTTTTCTAATTTTTCATTGTAAAAATCAGTTCCTAGATCTTCAGACTCATTTGTTTTATTAACAAATATTAAACCTGACATAAGTTTTTCTTTTATATCGCAATGAGGTTTTAACCAAAAACCCTCTCTATCACATATAACCTCAACCCTAACATAGGAATTTGATAAATCTTTATTTATCATTTTAGAAATTGTTTCATATGTTTCTTTAGACTGAAGTTCATTTATAAATTTTACTAAATTTGGAAATTGAGATGAGTTTTCTTTATTAATAAAACAT
>CVSD01000067.1 GCA_001179885.1 Candidatus Pelagibacter communis
AGCATTTGACGAACCAATAATTACAAATACCGAAAAAGGTATAAAAAACCAACCAAGATTTATAATTAAATTTTTAAAAAATGGAAAATACAGATTTGTCATATCCTGATAATTGACTAAATAAACAAAAAAACTAACTCCTATAGTTGCTAATATAATCTGTATAATTATTTTTAATTTAGATGAAATTCCTGAAGGGCTGCTTTGTTTAATTTTTTTATAATCATCAAATGCTCCAAGCAATCCAAAAGATACTGCTACATATATGCAAAACAAAATATTAATATTTGATAAATCTGCCCAAAGTATTATTGAAATTAATAAACCTAATAATATAATTACTCCACCCATTGTTGGAGTTCCAATTTTTTTAACAATATGATCTTCTGGGCCATCTTTACGTATAGGATTTAAAATTTTCTGATTAGAAAAAAATCTTATAAATGGACCTCCAATTATTAAAACTATTATTAAAGATGTAAAAACAGACAAACCAGTTCTAAAAGTAAGATATTTAAAAACATTTAAAAATCCAAATGTGTCTACAAAATTTAATAAAAATTGATATAACATTAATTCAATCCTTTTAATTCTTTTACTATCTGATTGAAACCTGTCGCATTTGAGGCTTTAATCATTAAATAATCATTATTATTTAAATCTTTTTTAATCAAATCAATAATTTGGGACTTACTGTACAAAATCTTCCCTTTTTTAGTTTTTAAAAGTTTGTCATATATATAAATAGCTTTATTTCCTTTTATAAAAACTTTATCAATTTTAGTTTTATTGATGATTTGGGCAATTGATTGATGAAGTTTTTTTGAGTGATTTCCAAGTTCCAACATATCTCCTAGTAAAAGATATTTCTTTGACTTTTTTGTTTCAATTTTATCATAGTTCAGTATTGCTGATTTTAAAGAAAGAGGATTTGAATTATAACTTTCATCAATTAAATTAATTTTTTTTTTATTAATATTAATTTTTGAAAAATCTCCTCTCCCCTGAGGTACTTCAAAATTTAAGAAAAAATTTTTTTTCAATTTAGAAATATCTAAGTAAATATTCATAACTGCTATTGCAGACAAGATATTATAAATATTATTATTAAAATCATTAGAAGTTAAAAAATGTTTTATTAAATTGTTAACTTTAACTTTAATTATAAATTTTCTTTGTTTCTTTATAATGCTTAATAGTTTAACATTTGATTTATAATTTTTGATACCAAAAGAAATAACATTTAATTTTTTTTTTAAAGCTATTTCATTGAGTAAGTAAAAAAACTTATCATCTGCATTTAAAACTATAAATCCATTAGATTTAGTATTGTGAATTATTTCTGATTTTGCTAGAGCAATATCTTTTATACTTTTGAAATTTTTAACATGAGCATAATTTATATTAGTAATTACGCTCACATCTGGACTGATAATTTTAGATAATTGGTCTATTTCACCTTTTTTATCCATGCCTACCTCTAAAACTCCATAATCATCATTCTGACTTAAGTTAAAAAGACTTAAAGGTACTCCAAATTTATTATTATAAGATTTGGGTGAAATAGTAACCTTAGAAATTTTTTTTAGAGAATTTCCTAGTAGTTCTTTCAATGTAGTTTTTCCACAACTCCCTGTAATCGCTATTATTCTCGTATCTATAATTTTTCTAAAAATTTTTGATGTTTCTGTTAAAAATTTTAATGTGTTATTAACTTTAATTTGATGGTTTTTGCTAAATTTATTTTGAACTTTATTAACAATTGCAATGGATGCTTTTTTTTTGAAAGATTGCCCTACAAATTTATTTCCATCATTTATTTTTCCTTTAATTGCAAAAAAGATGTCATTTCTTTTAACCTCTTTAGAGTTTATTCTTGACTGCCTTAAGGACAAATTGGATGGTACTTTTTTATTTCCAGATAACTCTTTAATTATATTCAGTTTTAAACTATTCGATAAACTTAAATTTTTAATCTTTATTTCATCTAAAATGATTTTTTTATCAGAAAAAAAAATTTTTTTTTTACCTAAG
>CVSD01000068.1 GCA_001179885.1 Candidatus Pelagibacter communis
TATCTAGTTACGAAGAAAAATTTAAAAATAGTTGGTTATATGAGGAGTTGTTCAGAGCAAGAAATGTAAAACCAAGTTTTAGTTGGGGATTAATTTTAGGTATAATTTTTACAGGTATAGATCAAATTTTATTTAGAGGGAAATTACCTTTTACTCTTAAACATAAGCATGCTGATCATGAAACTTTGAAGCCAGCTAATGAAATGCCAAAAATTGATTATCCTAAACCTGATAATGTTATTTCATTTGATAAAACAAGCTCAGTATATTTAACAGGTACTAACCATGAAGATAATCAGCCAGTTCATTTAAAATTAAAAGATGCAGAACTCCCCATAAAATATACATTAGAAAAATTCGATGAACCTGCACAAAGATATTGTCCTGCAGGAGTTTATGAAGTTCAAAAAGAAGGTGATGTAAGTAAATTTGTAATAAATTCTCAAAATTGTATTCATTGTAAAACTTGTGATATTAAAGAACCGTCCCAAAATATTACTTGGGTAACTCCTGAGGGTGGTGGTGGTCCTAAGTATGGAAATATGTAGATCTTTAAGAAAGATCTATTGCAAACTTTTTTAAACTTTCTTGACTCCTACCTCACCAAAAGCAGGAACTCGATGTATTGCGCCTTCAATGTGTGGGGCAAGTCTATCTAAATCCTCTTGGAATAATTCATATTCTGAATCTTTTGATGGACCTTCAACATAACAAGCTGGAGCTCCATCTTCATAAGGACCTAAAATCAATCCACCAGCTTCTTCTCTCATGTACCATCTGCTATCACTATCTCTCAACACTCCCATCTCAGGAAGACCTTCTTTTTTTCTTTTTTGAATTTCAGGATGTGGTTCCGTCACAATATATTGATGTTCAACAGGTATAACTGGAATATCTAAACCAACCATTTCTCCAGTTTGTCTTGCAAAGTTACCTGAACAAGAAATTACATGTTCACATTCTATGGAACCTTTATCAGTTTCAACAATCCATCCATCTTTTGTTTGTTTCATTGCAAGCACAGTTGTGTTTCTATAAATCTCAGCTCCCATATTTCTTGCACCTGTTGCAAGTGCTTGAGTTAAATCAGCTGGCTGAATATATCCATCTTCGGGATGTTGAATTGCTCCAACTAAATCATCTGTATGACACAGTGGCCAAATTTCTTTCACTTGTTGTGGAGTTAAAAATTTTACATCAACCCCAATAGTTTTAGCCACACCTGCATATTGATGATATTCATCCATTCTATCTTTTGTACTAGCTAAACGAATATTTGATACAACACTAAAGCCAACATTTTTTCCAGTTTCTTCTTCTAATTTTTTGTATAGATCAACTGCATATTTGTGAAGCTGTCCAACAGAATAACTCATATTGAAAAGTGGTAACAATCCTGCTGCATGCCAAGTAGAACCTGAGGTTAATTCTTTTCTCTCAACTAAAACAACGTCTGCCCAGCCTTTTTTTGCTAAATGATAAAGTGCGCTTACACCTACTACTCCACCACCAACAACTACTACTTTTGCTTTAGATTTCATTAGCAGATTCCTACTAAATTTTTATTCATAACGAAACAAAATTGTCATGTGGATAATCAAATTGAACTACCTAAAGGTATCGGACTAGAGACCATTGTAGTTAACCAACAGTCCTTTAAAGGCCCATCCATAGTATATTTTTCAACTTGCCAATTAAACTTATGATAAATCTTATCTTGATCTAAAATTATTATCTCAAATTGAGCCCATTTGTCACTACTTCCAACCTCAGTAATTGTATGACTAACATGATTGATTAGCATTTGGTAAGACCTGCCTTTAATCATTTGTTTAAAGTTAGGGAGAGGACCTGTGTTTTTTTTATTCTCAGGGTGTGCAAAATTCCAAGTTTGTTCGATACCACTATCTGTAAAAAAGTTATCATTATACATCAATCCTGTAAGTTGGATCTCAATTACTTCCTTAGGTTTTATTGAACTTTTTGGACTTATTAAATCAGCTTTTGAAACAATAGTACTTAAGAAATAAAATAAAATAATATTAAACGTTAAGAGCAGTTTTTTTAACGTCATCAAGAAATTGTTTTCTCCTTTCCTCACTTACAAATGGTACAGCAAAATATCTTCTGTAATTAATATTATAAATGCCGCACATATGAAAAACACCTCTTTTTAATCGTCTTATCGGTAGATTTAAAAAAAAAGTTGTAATGGCTAATCTTGGAGAACCATAAGTACAAAAAATAATTGCTTTTTTGTCTCTAAGGTTTCCAATTGGATATCCATAATTACCCCACAATTGTTTAAATCTAAATGCCCATGGCGGTGCTAGAACTTTATCTATCCAACCTTCAACAATTGCTGGCATTCTAAAATTCCATATTGGTGCAATTAAAACAATTGTATCACAAGCATCTATTCTTTTTCTATGATCTAAAACAACATTATCTGGTTCTTCACCTGCAAAAACTGGATCAAACTTTTCTTTATAAAGATCAAC
>CVSD01000069.1 GCA_001179885.1 Candidatus Pelagibacter communis
AGACTCAGGTTCACTACTAGATGGAGAAACTATTTCTGTAATTAGAGCAGACTCAACTTGTGTTGACTCAGCAGCAGCAACAGCGGCAGCTGAAGGTGTTATTGCACAAGGTGTAGCTGCAATCATGGGAGCTGATTGTTCAGGTGTGACGGGTGCTATTGCATCAAACGTTGCGGTACCAAATGGTGTGGTAATGATTTCACCCTCTGCAACATCTCCAGGATTAACAACTCTAGACGATAAAGGGTATTTCTTTAGAACTGCTCCATCAGATGCTAGAGGGGGACAAATTCTTGCAGATATTACAAAAGACAGAAAAGTAAAAAGTGTTGCAATTACATATACAAACAATGACTATGGTAAAGGTTTAGCTGATGTTTATAAAGCTGCAGTTGAAGCTCATGGTATTAAAGTAACTACTGTAAATGCCCACGAAGATGGTAAGGCAGACTATTCATCTGAAGTTGCTACTTTAGCTTCTGCAGGTGGTGATGCTGTAGCTGTTATCGGTTACCTAGACCAAGGTGGTAAAGGAATTATTCAAGCTTCTTTAGACTCAGGTGCATTCGATAGATTTATTTTATCTGATGGTATGATAGGTCAATCATTAGTTGATGCATTTGGAAAAGATCTAAAAAAATCTTTTGGTTCTATGCCTGGTTCAACTGGAAAAGGTGCTGGTGTATTTGCTGATGTAGCAAAAGCTGCTGGTATTGATAGTTCAGGCCCTTACACAGGTGAGTCTTATGATGCGGCTGCTTTAATTGTTTTAGCAATGCAAGCAGGTAACTCTGCTGATAGAGCATCAATTGCAAAAAATGTAATGGATGTTGCTAATGGCCCTGGAACAAAAATTTATCCAGGTGAACTTAAAAAAGGTTTAGATTTATTAGCTAAAGGTAAAAAAGTTGACTACGAAGGTGCAACTGGAGTTACTTTTACTAGCGTCGGTGAAGCTGAAGGTTCTTTCTTAGAGCAAGAAGTTAAAGGCGGAAAGTTTAAAACTAAAAAACAAAGATAATACTTAATATTTGTAAACCCCAGCGAAGAAATTCGCTGGGGTTTTTTTTATTAATTGATCTTTTTTAATTCATAATAATTTGCAACTTTATCATCATTATGAAACTTGGTGTGGCAATTTCTGCACATTGCAACAACATCAACTCCAACTTGTTCTTTAAATAATACACCATGATATTTATTATGGTGCATATCCTCAGATGGTCTAGAACAAACAATACAACTTTTATATTTTTCTAGTGTTCTAGTCCTTAAGTCTTTCCAATGATGAGATTGTTTATACAAATCATAATCAATTGCATTAGCAATCAAATGTCCCCAATAAATATAATTAGAGAGACTTTTATAATCACTATCCATATAAGCTTGGTTTTTTTGATCATAAAAATGATTTATTATTGGTAACCATTCGGTTGTTTTTAGTATTTTTTTAGCCTTTGCTAAAAAATGTAAATTGTCAAAATGATAATTCATTTTTCCAACCTCCTTAATGACTATAGGTCAGTCATATTACCTGGCAGAAGTTTTATTTGTTATGCAGTTGTTTTTTTAATTACAACCAATCTTCTGCCAAGAGATTGGATGATTAGATCGCCCCTATATATATTTCGAATCATTGCGATCTATTTACTCTCTCTTTTTTCTCCCTCTCAAATATTTATTTAATATTCAGATGCAAATTTTCAAGACTAATTCTTTGCTGTGTAAAAAAGTGTATAACTCTAAATCTGTGGTTGTAATAAAATTTTAAAAGAACAAATATTTATCGGCCATATACAAAGCCCAAGCTATTGCCGCACCTGTTATAATATATTTCATAATCTTATTTTATTTCTATTTTTTCAGGAAGTATACCTTTTGGTCGATATCTCATAATTAATAATAGACCTGCACCCATCATTAAAAATCTAAAATACGGCACACTTTCAATTAAATGAACTTTTAAAAAATGAGTATCATCTAAACCTGCGGTTGTTAAATTGACTAAATATAATCCAATAGGTGCTGACTCGATCCATAAAAACCAAACTACAAAACCACCAAGAATTGCACCAAAATTATTACCACTACCTCCCACAATAACCATCACCCAAATTAAAAAAGTATATCTCATTGGTCTGTAACTCCCTGGAGTAAACAATCCATCTTGAGTTACTAGCATAGCTCCCGCAATTCCAACTATGGCTGAGCCTAAAACAAAAATTAGTAAATGTTGCTTAACAACATTTTTACCCATGGCATTTGCTGCCTCTTCATTATCTCTGATAGCTCTCATCATTCTTCCCCATGGAGAATAAAGTGCTTTTTGAGTTAAAATTAAAAGAATAATAACAACTATTAAAAATAGTCCAGAGTAACAAAGTTTTACAAAAACTGATGATCCTTCAATTACAAATTGATTAAGAGCAGCTTGTCTTTCAGCAAAGTCTGAAATTAAACTCAATTTACCTGAATTAAATTTTTCTACTAAATTTATGAACCAATCTGTTTGTTGTAAATTAACCTCATAAGGTGCAGGACGTTTTAATCCAATTACATTTTTAACTCCTCTTGTCAGCCAATCTTCATGTTTTATAATTGCAATGACAATTTCTGAAATGAGTAGTGTAGCTATCGCTAAGTAATCAGCTCTCAAACCTAAAGCAACTTTACCTATTACAAAAGCTAATCCACCAGCAAATAAAGCTCCCACTATCCAAGAAAAAATAATAGGTAAACCGAAACCACCTAAGAAACCAGTTTTTGCAGGATTTACTTCTTCAATCGCCTCAATTCCTGGCTCAGATACAAATCGTATTATGATAATTCCTAAAATAATAATTGCAGCAATAATATAAGTTCTAGTTTTCGATTTATCGTATTTCTTTAAAACATATCGGACTGCTAGTACCATCCCAATAATTAAGAATAGACTAAATAAAATATTTAAACCTCCTGCGCTCCAAGCCTCTTGGACTGGATTAACAGAAATTAAAACTGCTGCTAAACCACCCAATGCCGTGTAACCCATTATTCCAAAGTTAATGAGACCAGCATAACCCCATTGAATATTTGCACCCATTGTCATAACCGCTGAGATTAAGCAAAGATTAAATATTGATAGAGCAATATTCCAAGATTGAAATATTCCTACAAGGATTATTAGTCCCATCATTATACTGTAAGCAGCAATTACGTTTAAATTTTTTCTCACAGAACCTTCCCTTTAAATATTCCAGATGGACGATATAGCAATACAATTACCAATATAGAAAATGATACTGCAAATTTATAATCAGTTGAAAGTAATTGAACTAAGCCATCTGGCTCCATACTTTCTGGCAAAACATACATAAAAAATTTCTTATAAGCATAAGTTAGAAGTATTTCTGAAAAAGCAATTACATAACCTCCTAAAAAAGCACCAAAAGGATTTCCTATTCCTCCAACAATTGCAGCAGCAAATATTGGAAGCATATTATTAAAATATGTGAATGGTTTGAAACTTTTGTCTAAACCATAAAGTGCTCCTCCTATTGTTGCTAAAATTCCAGCTATAATCCAAGTTATCATTACTATTTTTTTTGGATCAATACCTGAAAGTAATGCCAAATCCTCATTATCAGAATATGCCCTCATACTTTTTCCAGTTTTAGTTTTATTTAAAAACCAAAAAAGAGTTGAAACAAGAATAACAGTAACCAAAATTGTGATAACTTGAGTTGATTTAATAGCTAACCCTTCATTCAAACCAGTCATATCTTTAAACTCCCCTGCTCTAATCAAAAACTTTTCTCCATCAAAAAATCGTCTATCAGAGGGGCCAATTATTATTCTAACTACTGCTTGAGTTACAAACATAACACCAATACTAACCATAGCTAATTGAACTGGAGGACTTTTATTTACCCTGTAATATTTAAAAACAAATTTATCTATTAAAAGCATGTAACCTACCATAAAAATTACTGCAAATGGAATAGCTAAAAGAGCAGTAGGTAATACTCCAAGACTGATACCAACTGATTGAAAATACCAAGTAAACAAAATTGTAAACATTGTTCCAAAAGACATCATGTCTCCTGTTGCAAAGTTAGCAAATCTTAAAATCCCATAAATCAAAGTTACAAAGATTGCACCTAAAGCTAATTGAGATCCGTATGCAAGAGCTGGAACAAAAATATAATTAAATAAAAGAATAATTGCATTTAAGAAATCCATACTAACCACCTAAAAAAGAGCTTCTTACTCTTGGATCATTTAACAATTCATTTCCAGTTCCAGAGTAACGATTTTCACCTGTAACTAAAACGTAACCTCTGTCAGAAATACTTAATGCCTGTTTTGCATTTTGTTCAACCATCAAGATTGCAACATTAGTTCTTTTAACTTTTACTATATGATCAAATAATTCATCCATCACTATTGGTGAAACACCTGCAGTCGGTTCATCCAACATTAGAACCGAGGGTTTAATCATTAATGCTCTACCAAGAGCAACCTGCTGTCTTTGTCCTCCAGATAACTCTCCAACTAACTGATTTCTTTTTTCATTAAGAATTGGAAATAAATCGTAAATTTCATCTATGACTGTTTTGTAGTCACTGTTAATTAAAAAAGCTCCCATTTCCAAATTTTCTTCAACAGTCATGCCTGCAAAAACATTTTTAGTTTGAGGCACAAACGAAATTCCTTCTTTTACTCTGTCTTGAGGAGAAAGATTTGAAATATCTTTTCCATTAATAATTACAGATCCTGATTTTAAATTTAGTAAACCTAGCATTGCCTTCATTGCTGTAGACTTTCCAGCTCCATTAGGTCCAAGGATTGAAACTATTTCTCCTTTTTCAACATTGACAGAACATGAATTAATTATATCTGGACCATTTCCGTATCCACCTGTCATGTTGTTTCCTTCAAAAAATGCCATTGTTAATTATCCTTTAGTTTTGAACCTCTGCCTAAATAACTTTCAATTACTTTTTCATCTTTCTTTGCATCCTCAACTGATCCTTCAAAAAGAACTGATCCCTCAGCCATTACGATAACTGGATCACATAATCTTCCTATAAAATCCATATCGTGTTCAATCATACAAAAAGTATATCCTTTTTCTTTATTAAGTTTTTCAATAGCTGTTCCAAGATCTTTTAATAAAGTTCTATTAACACCTGCGCCTACCTCATCTAATAAAACTAACTTTGCATCAACCATCATTGTTCTACCTAGTTCCAATAATTTTTTTTGGCCTCCAGATAAATTTCCTGCAAGTTCATTTTTTAAATGACTTAAATTAAGAAAATCTACTACTTCCATAGCCTTTTCTTTAATTTGACTTTCTTCTTTTGCAACTAGTGATGGCTTTAATAAAGCATTCATTAATTTTTCTCCAGACTGGTTGCCTGGAACCATCATTAAATTCTCTAAAACTGATAAATTTGTAAACTCATGTGCTATTTGAAAAGTTCTAAGCAATCCTTTTGAAAATAATTCATAGGATGGCACATCAGTAATATTTTCGTTATTAAACATAACACTTCCAGCTGATGATTTTAAATTTCCAGCAATTAAATTAAATAAAGTTGTCTTTCCTGATCCATTAGGACCTATGATGCCTGTGATTGTTCCCTTTTTAACTTTTAAAGAACAATCAGAAACTGCCGCAAGTCCACCAAAATATTTTGAAAGATTATTAATTTCTAGAATATGTTCAGACATTAATTACTTGTTTAATCTTTTGTGGATAATATTTAAAGTATTAATAACAGATTTATAAACTCCTCTTTTATTCATTTCTTTTAAACCTTGTTCGTTCAATCCTTTAGGTGTTTGAGATTCTTTTACTAAATATTTTAATTCTTTTTTTGAATTTACAACTGCATCTTCAGACAAAGCCAAAAATAAAGTGGTGATATATTTTTGAGCATCTAATCTTTTGATGCCTTTGTTAACTAACCAATCACTCATAATTTTTAATATTTCATAATAGGAAGCCATCATTCCTGATGTTGACCAAAAATTAATTGATAGTTTTTCATTTTTGATCTCTACAGTTGAGCCAATTTTATTAAAAAAATTTTTTACTTTTTTGTTTGGAGGACAAATTGGAACTGGTCCTTTTTTTAAAGATATTGGTGGCAATGGTATTGCTCTTACAATATTAGCTTTTACTTTAATCATCTTTTTTAATTCAGGAATTGTAATTGTTGAAATAAAACTCACTATTGTTTGACTTGATCTAAATTTTAAATTTTTAATTATTCTTTCACCTACTGTTGGTGTCACTGCAAGAAAGACCCAATTACAATTATCAACTATTTTTTGATTATCTTTTTCAATTAAAATTCTTTTAAATTTTTTTTTTAAACCTTTTGCTATTTTACTATTTCGAGAGGAAATATATATTTTGCTATACTTAATAGATGAGCCACATATTCCAGTTATAACTGAAGATGATATTTTTCCTGTTCCTATAAAACCTAATTTCATAACTAATACTTTATAAAGGATAATTTATATTAATTAATAAAAAAAGAACCTCTAATTCTTAATAACTCTCTACTTAAATCTTTATTTTCCTTAAATGGTTTTCTCCCATGGAGCCAAAAATAATTATTAGCAACGACTGATGATCCAACTGGAAGTTTGGTAATAACTTTATTCTGACTTTCTTCTAAACTATCAGATAATTTTTGTAAAAATGCACCCTGCTTCATATTTTTTGGTTCAGGGAATTGATCTATATATGAGATCTGTACTTTACCATTTTTATCAGAAGAAAAAACTGGATGCTCAACTTTATAATCAATATTTTTGCTTTTTGGCGAGCCCCAAACAAAATCTTCTTTGGCAACAGGATCGTTATATAATTCATCACAATGTTCCCAATCATCTAAATGAAGCATTGCTGTTTCACCACCCTCAACATTTTTTTCTTCTAACTTTGACATCAACAACCAATCTGTTTTTTCTTTAACGTATGTTCCGTCTGTATGAAGATCCATATTTGTGTAAGCTTTTCTTAAATAAGAGTCACTTTTATCTTCATGCTTAACATGAAATCTTGCATAATATTTTCCTGCCATAGCATCATGATTTGGAACACCTACTAAATGTGCAATTGCAGTTGATAATTTTACTAAAAAAATTTCATCAATTTTAGGAGTTAATCTTTTTGGTTTTATTATGAAGCAGCCAGTATTTCTATCTCTAATTATTTTATTAAGAAATTTTGACAAATTATTATCACTTAGATGATCTAAACTTTTAGCAATAGTAAATCTTGTAAATGGTTTGTATTCAAGTGCAGTAATATCAAATTTATTAAATGGAAAAATAAGTTTATTCAGTACTTCATCGCTAATATCGATATTAATAATTCTTTTAGATTTTTCATTTGAGTAAATTTCAAATCCATCAATTTTTTCAATCATAAATAACTACTAAGAAGTGATAGTATGATAGCAGAGAAAAGTGTTGGGTAAACTAAATTTTTTTTAGTTAAATAAAAAATAGCAATAGATAAAATAACTACAATAAATCTAATTAAATAATCTACTTCGGACAAACTTCCTGAAGGAAAAATAACTATTCTTGCAATTAGCGCTGCAAGAGTGGAATAAGCTAGACAATTAAACCATCTAAACATTTTTGAAGTTTCTTTAATCTTCTCAGCACTTACAACACCTAAAAATCTAGACAGGTATGTGGCAAGAGAAGTAACAATGATTACAATAATTATGTTAGCTGCCATTTTTTTCTCCTAACAAGAAAGCAATTGTTCCTGCAATAAATCCACCAAACAAAATACACCACTCTGGGGATAAAAAATAAAAAGCAGGTCCTAAAATTGTTCCTAATATTACAGATAAACTGATTTGAAATGTTTTCATTGCACCAATCATCATGCAAATAAAATAGATTGGATTAATGATGGCCAAACCAATAAGTATATCTTTATTAAGAAAATCCGAAGCAACATAGCCTATTACTGTAGAAAAAATTGCAACAGACCAAGTGGCTGTGCCAATTCCTATCCAAAAATCTATTCTATTTTCTTTTTCTATATTTTCGTAATTATCTTTCATTATTAGCCATGAAGAGACAGCTATAAAGTGACATGATAAATAATATTTCCATCTCGGTTGATTTTCGTGCATTAATAAAGGCATCAATGCTACAGTCATTGGATATAATCTGGCGTTAACCAGCCATACTGCTATGAAAATATTTATTAAAGATGCTCCAATCAACATTGACTCTGCCATTACTAATGAACCAGGTAATGCGTAGGTCAAAAAAGTAGAGAAAATACTTTCTTGAATTGTGAAACCTAAATTTTTTAGCAAAGCACCTATAGCTACAAAACTAGCACCTAATGCTATTGCAGGACTTCCAACACCTTTAATAGATTTAAATCCTTTTAAAAAATACTTGGTATCAATCATTAACCACCTAGGAATAGGCGACCAACATCTGGATTATTTAATAGATCATCTCCTTTTCCAGCAATTGCTGTTTGACCTGAAACAAGAACATAACCTATATCCGCAAACTCTAGACCTTTCTTTGCATTTTGTTCAACTAAGATGATTGTTTTTTTTTCATTTTGCTGAAGATCTCTTAGAATTTCAAACACCATATCTATATATCTTGGTTCTAAACCAATTGAAGGTTCGTCTACTAATAATACCGAAGGTTTCATAACCAAAGCTCTAGAAATTTCCAATAACCTTCTCTCACCACCTGACAAAACTTTTGCTGGTTGGTTTCTTCTATTTCTTAGCCTTTCATATTTTTCAAAAATTCTTTCAGCTTCTTGATATGACTCTTCTGTTTTTTCTTTAATAAAACCACCCATTAGTAAATTTTCCTCTACAGTCATATCTGGAAAGACTGAGTTGTCTTGAAGTATATAGGCTATTCCAACAGATTTTAATTTTTCAGCAGGTGTAAGATTTGTAATTTCATTTCCATCAATTTCTATTTGTCCAGAAAATATATTTGTAAATCCATAAATAGAATGAAGTATTGTTGATTTACCAGCACCATTAGGGCCAATTAAACAAAGTGATTGTGCCTTACTAACAAAAAGATCAAAATTATGTAAAATTTCCATTTTCCCATAACCAGCATTCATATTTTTAATTGTAAGATGAATATCTTTTGGAGAAAGTTTTTTTAAATCTTCTGCTCCTGGAGCTTTTCCCAAAACTTCGTATTGATTAGACATTATTGTGCCCCCAAGTATGCATCTATGACACGTTTATCATTTTTAATTTCATCTGGTGTTCCATTTGCAAGCATCTTTCCATGAGCTAGACAATAAATGCTTTCTGCTAATTGCATGATTACTCTCATATTATGCTCAATTACTAAAAGAGTTATTCCAAAATCTTGATTAACTTTTATCAATCTATCAATAATTCCATTAATTAATGTTGGGTTAATACCAGCCGTTGGTTCATCTAACAGAAGCATTTCTGGTTCATTCATCAAAGCCATTGCGAGTTCTAGTAATTTTTGTTGACCAAATGATAAATCACCAGCTCTTAATTTTCTTTTTTGGTAAAGTCCAACAAAATTTAAAAGGTTCTCCGCTTTTTCAGTTAAATCTTTTGGAATCTTAGAAAATATTTTCAATATACTTTCGTCACTACCTTTATGACTTATCAGCATATTATCTACACAATTAAGTTTTCCATAAATTCTTGTTTGTTGAAAAGTTCTTAATAACCCAAGTTTTGCAATTACAGGGACAGGTAATTCTGACACTTCTTTTTCATTAAATTTAATTGAGCCATTATCTATAGGATAAGTTCCTACAATCGAATTAAACAAAGTTGTTTTTCCTGAACCATTTGGACCAATTAATCCAAATATTTTTCCTTTTTCTACAGACATTGAAATATCTACATTAGCTTTTACTCCACCAAAAGATTTGCTTACATTGCTAACTTCTAAAATACTCATTTCAATTCCACCTGTGCTTTTCTATCTGCTTCATCAACAACTTCACCAAATCTCTCTGGATATTTTTCTCTTAACCAGCCCATAATTCCCTCTGGAAAATAAATTACAATCACAACTATCAAAACTCCTAAAGCAACATATTGCCATCCCAAAAAGAATGTCCAAAACCCTTCTTTAAAAACATGAAATACAGTTGCACCAATTACAGGACCCCATAAAGTTCCTTTACCACCTAAGATTGCCATCAAGACCATGAACACACCCATCTCTCTTCCATCAAAAGCAACGTCTGTTGAGTCTATATACCCAACTAATCCTCCCATAATACCTCCGGCAAGACCACAGAAAAATGCTGATACCATCCAACCAATAATTTTATATTTCATCGTTTCAATGCCCATAGCCTCAGCTTTGTCTTCATTATCTCTAATCGCATTAAGAATTAGTTTAAATCTTGTTGAATAGATTGCTCTAACAGCCAAGAATGTTAATACGAGTGCACCGAAACTTAAAAAATAAAAGAATTCTCCTCTAGCTTCTAAACCACCAACATTAGGAAAAGGAGGGGTTGTAAAACCTTGGCCTGCTCCGATAATTTCTATACCACCAGAAATTTCTCCAGCTGCAACTCCTAAACCCAGAGTACAAATTGCAAAATAATGTCCTCTTAATCCTAAAATTGCATAACCAATTAGTCCTGCAACTATAGTTGGAACTACTGCAGCAACTACGAGTCCAGCTGCCATTCCTTGAAAAAATTGAGATGGTGTGTGTACAAAAGTTTTTTCTCCACCACTTTCTGTCCATTCTGCTAATGGAAAAAACATTCCAACTTGGACAGATGCACATAAATACATTCCCAAACCATAAAATAAGATATTTCCGAATGTATTGTATCCCATCTCACCACCTTGAATATTCCAAGTAGTAGCTAAAACAATTAGTACACAAAGGATAGATAATTGGACTTTAAATGCAGGAAAAATAAAAGGTGCGGCTAATCCAAATATTAAAATTGCGGCATATAATATTATATTTTTATTCATTACTTTAAGTACTCTCTTTTTCTAGAAAGTTTAAATCTTCTGTAAACAAGAATTAAAACTAACAACAAAAATACTGAACCGATTCTAAATTCTGTCCCCAATAGATAATCTGCAAATTCCTCAAAAACCCCTAGCCCCATACCTGACATTGCAACACCTGGAAGATTTCCTAATCCCGCAACTATCACAATCATAAAAGATCTAATTGTGTATGGTAATCCCATATAAGGATGAATTGTAAACGTAATCGATATTAAGGCTCCAGCAACACCACACAGAGCAGCATTAATTCCAAAAGTAGCAGCATAAACTTTTTCTGTATCTACGCCTAAAATTTTAGCAGCTCTTGCATTTTGAGCGGTTGCTCTAATTGCACGGCCTAGCTTTGATTTTTTCATATAAACTACTAAACAAATTGCAAAAACAATACTAATGAATGCTGAAAATATTTTTGAGTTTGGTAAGACAACATTGCTATCAAACAAAAAAGTAGTTCCATAGCCAGAATTTGCTAAAACAACATCTGCACCAAATGCAAAGTTCATTAGCTGCATGAATAAAATACTTATTCCAAATGTTGCGAGAATTGAGATAAATAAATCTCGATCAACAACTTTATTTATTACTAACTTATAAATTCCGACACCAACAAAATACATTATGATTGGTGATACAATAACTCCCCATGCGGGATGAATCCCGTAAAGATACATGAAGTATGCAATGTATCCCCCTAAAATAACTAAATCACCTTGAGCAATATTTATGATATTCATGACACCCCATTGCAAAGCCATCCCATAAGCTATTAAGGCAAACAATACCCCTAAAAGAATTCCATCCAAGCAAGCTTGAATAGTTATCATCGGATATTGAAAAACCATGAAATCCATAATTTACCTTTTAAAAAAAATACCCCCTAGAGTTTAGGGGGTATCTATAGATTAGTTATTATCTTTCAGACCACTTAGGGATTGGGTGAATTAACTTAGCTGAAGCCCACTTAAGTGGAGCAACAACTTTGTTTTCACATTTTCCTGAGCCATCACACATTACTTGGAAAAGAACCATAGGCTTATCAACATTTTGACCACCTGGGGCGAATTTAATATTTCCATAGAATGTTTGCATGTTAGTTTTAGCTAAAGCATCTCTTACTTTCTTTTTATCGAAAGAATTTGCTCTCTCAAAAGCATCTTTGAAAACTAATAATGCTGCTGAAGACTCTGCTGATTGATAAGGTGGATCATACCCAAACTCTTTTTCAAAGTCAGCTGCATATGTCATACCATCTTTAAAGAAGTTGTCTTTATAAGTAAGTGACTTATGCCATTGAGAAGCACAAAGAGCATACTGAGAGTTTTTACCATGTTGTTTTGATAATTTCGCAGCATCACAATGTGTCATTGCTAACATTGGAACATCAACTTTCATTTCAGCAATTTGTCTGATTGCAGTTAATGCACCTTTTGTATGACCTGATACAACAAGAACATCTGGCTTCATTTGTTTAACTTTAACTAATGTAGCAGCCATATCGTTAAGCTCTTTTGGAAGCTTATCGTCGATTATAATTTCAGATCCAGTTCTTTCAGCTGCATCTAAAATACCTAATCTTACGTCTTGTGAAAATGCATCTTGTTCAAATGCTTGTGCTATTCTTACACCTTTTCCGCCATTTAACTCTACTGCTGTTTCAATAGCTACATCAAGATATAAATTAGCTGGAGCTAAAACAGCAAATAGATATTTGTAACCTTTTGTAAACAAAGATCTAGAAGCACCATTGGCTTCAACCATTGGCACACCATATTTTTCAGTTACAGGTGCAATTGCTTTTGTTAAACCTGAACTATATGGTCCAAGCATAAACTCAACACCATCTTGTGAGATTAATCTTTCTGCTAATTGAGCTGCTCTTTTTGGGTTTGACTCATCATCATAATAAATGATTTCAAACTTATAAGTTTTTCCACCAACTTTAACACCACCCATGCTATTAATTCTGTCAACAGCCATGTTATAACCGTTTTGAGTATGAACACCATTAGATGAATATTTTCCAGTTAATGAAATAGCAGCACCTAAAACAATTTTATCACCAACTACTTTTGCAAATGAAACAACTGAAGTTGAAAGTAAAATTGCTACTGCAGAAATAAAACTCAAGATTATTTTATTTATTTTCATTTTATTTCCTTGGTTAATTAATTAATTAAAGCCTAATTTAATAAAGAAATGAAATAATTTTCAAGTGGCAAATGTAACGTGATTATTATTTTAATATTGTTGTGTAACAATAATTATTAGAGCAATAATAACTAAAACACTCGCAGAGATTGTATTAATTGTTTTTGGGTTTGCTTTTATCCAAATTATAAGTTTTTGTGCAAGTAAGGCATAACCAATCAAAGATAAAAAGTCTAATACAACATAAGTTGTAATTAGAATAAAAAATTGAACAATATAATTTGAATTAAAGTCAATAAACTGTGGAAATACTAAAGGAAAAAACAACCAAGCCTTTGGACTTGTCCCTGCAACTAAAAAACCATCTTTAAAAAAAGAAAATATACTTTTTGATGAAATTATTTTTGAATTTATGTCTTTAGGTGAAGATTTAAAAATATCGTAAGCTAGATAAAGTAAATAAATTACACCAATCCACTTAAAAAAATTTAAAAAAGTTGGGTTATCAGAAAAAAAACTTCCCAAAACAAATATAACTAAAGTTGCTTGGATAAAATTAGCAGTGATATCTCCTAACGCCGTCCAAATACAATTTAGTACACCATAATTCATAGAATAAGATACAATTACTATTCTTGGAGTGCCTGGAGTGATAAAAAGAAAAATTATGATTTGTAAAAAAAGAATAAAATCTAAAGGGAGCATATAAAAAAAAAGATAGTCCTTAAAAACCGGGAGCTAAAGATGGCTAAGAAGGACTATCTAGACAAATATACCACATCCTAAAAAAAATGCATTATCGATTTTTTTCAAATATAAAGGATTTATGAAAAAAAAAGGTCACAGGCCAGTCACTCGGGTCAAAAATCTGGAGCCAAATATTGAAAGTCCAGATTGGGTCATCTGGGCAGCCTGGGCTGACCGGATCACTTTTGAGGAAATTAAAAAAAAAACTGGTTATCGAGAGTCTGATGTTATCAAAATTATGAGGAGAAGTCTTAAACCATCATCATTTAGATTGTGGAGAAAAAGAGTTCACGAAAAAAGTATCAAACATAGAAAAAAATTTGAATACTCTCGAAAACTAATGTCTGGTAAAATAAAAAAAAATGATTATTTATAATTTATGAAAAAAATTACGATTTATACTGGTCCGCTTTGTAATTATTGTGATGCAGCAAAAAGATTATTAACGAGAAATAATGCTTCATATAATGAAATTAATATTGCAAATGTTGATGGTGCAATGGATGAAATGATTAAGAAAGCTAACGGAAAAAGAACAATTCCACAAATATTTTTCGATGATCAACATATTGGTGGATATGATGAAGTAAGAGCACTAGAAAAAGAAAATAAATTACATGATCTTTTAAAATAAAACGTAATAAACAACCCAAAAAATTAAAGTATATTCAAAAAAACTTTTAAAAATTGTAATTTTTTTTTCATCAAATCTTTGATTAATAAATCTTTTTGAGAAATAAAATCCAATATTAACTAACAAAATAGCAATAATAATACCAATTATAGTGGTTTTAATAGAAAAGTTTTTGTAACCAAAATAGCAAGCTGCAATTAAAGTAAGCCAAGAAACTTTTGTAATAAAAATTTTAAAAATTAATCCTGCTTTTTTACTAAATACTGATTGTGTTTTTATAATTGAATATGACCAAATAACTCCAATTAAAAAACTAAAATACTTAACTATCATTAATCTTTTGGTTTAAAAAATAAACAAATACCATTGTTACAATATCTTTTGCCAGTTGGTTCTGGACCATCATCAAAAATATGGCCATGGTGAGCATTACAATTTTTACAATGGTATTCTGTACGAGCATATCCTAATAAATGATCTGTTTTTGTCTCAAAAACATCTGGTAATGATTGAAAAAAAGATGGCCAGCCAGAACCACTTTCATACTTAGTTTCAGACTCAAATAATTTAACTCCACAGTTTGCACAGTGGTAACTTCCATTTCTTTTTTCATTGTTTAATTCACTAGTTCCTGGAGATTCAGTGCCATCTTCAAACATTACTAATTTTTGTTCAACAGTAAGATTTGGATTTTTTTTACTCATTTATCTACAATAATTTAGCACATGATTGATGTAAAATAGAGTGTAATTCAACAAGCTTGTCAAAATCTCTATTGTATCCACCACCCAAAACACCACAAAGTGGAACTCCTTTTGAAAAAAAATTTTCTGTTACAATTTCATCTCTTTTTCTAATTCCTTCATCAGAAATTTTTAATTTACCTAAACGATCATTAAAATGAATATCAACACCAGCTATATAAAAAACGTAGTCAAAATTTTCCTCATTTAATTGATTTAAGTAAAACTTAAGTATTTTTATGTACTGTGTATCTTCTAAATTATCTTCAAGCTCAACATCAAGATTACTAGTGGATTTTTTTGCTGGATAATTCGATTTTGAATGCATGCTAAAAGTAAACACATTTCTATTATCTTTAAATATGTCTGCACTACCATTTCCTTGATGAACATCTAAATCGACTATTAAAATTCTACCTGCTAATCCTCTATCTAACAGATAATGAGCGGCCACAGCCACATCATTAAATACACAATAACCAGCACCACCCTCAAAATTCGCATGATGACTTCCACCAGCTGTATTACAAGCCACACCATTTTTAATTGCGAGTTTAGATGCTAGCACGGTCCCTCCTGTTGCCACTAATGATCTCTGAACAACGCTATCAACTAATGGGAAACCAATTTTTTTTATAGTCTTTTCATCTAAAGTTTTATTTTTTATATTTTTTATATAATTTTCTGAATGAGCTTTTTTTAGTGTTTCTTCTGAACAGGGATATGGTTGATGAAACTTTTTTACGATTTTTTTCTTAATCAAATAATTAGCAAGTTCTCCAAATTTATTTATTGGAAATTTATGATCATCACCAATTTTAGCAAAATAATCCTCATGATTTACTACAGGTAAATCCATATTTACTCTATTACTCGAATAGGCTTACCATTGACACAACCTTCCAATGCTTCAATCATTTGATTGTAAAAAATACTATAATTTTCTGCAGTGACATAACCAATGTGTGGTGTTAACAAAGCATTTGGCAAAAATCTAAGTTTATTATTTTCTGGCAAAGGTTCTTTCTCATAAACATCAAGGCCTGCTCCAGCAATTTCATTTGTAGATAAAGCTATTATTAAATCGTCCTCATTAACAATTGGGCCTCTTGAAGTGTTTATTAAGAATGCTGTTTTTTTCATTTTATCTAATTCTTTTAGAGTAATACAATCTTTATATCTTTCGCCTCCTTGAACATGGATGGATAAAAAATCTGAATTTGAAATTAAATCATCTTTAGTACACGGCAGAACGTCTAATTCTTTACATTTATTCAAATCTAAATTTTCACTCCAAGCCATAACTTGCATTCCGAATGCTTTTCCTATTTTTGCAACTTGTGAACCAACCTTTCCAACACCAATTAAACCTAAAATTTTTCCCTTTAGCTCAACACCCACAGTTGTTTGCCAATATCCTTGATACATATTATCAATTTCTTCTTTTAAATTTCTAGCTAAACCTAATATCAAGGCCCATGTTAGTTCTGGAGTTGGATGAATATTAATTTCTGTACCACAAACAATAATTCCTTTTTTTTTTGCAGCTTCTAAATTAATAGATTTATTTCTTAATCCACTTGTTATAATAAATTTTAATTTAGTTAAATTATCTATTATATTTTTAGTCATCGGTGTTCTCTCTCGCATTATAAGAAGAGCTTCAAAGTCAGCCAATTTCTCTAAAGTCTCTGCTTCATCAGTAAAAGGTTCGCTAAAAATTTTTATTTCATATTTTCCTGAGAGTTTTTCAATATCAACAAACTGTTGAGAAACATTTTGATAATCGTCTAAAATTGCAACTTTAAGCATTTTTAATTTCCTTATTTGATAAAAATAAACCTAATATAATTAAAATTGCTCCAATCAAATGAAAAAATTGAAATGTTTCATTATAAATTAGTATGGCCATAATAGAACTAAACAAAGGTATTAAAGATAATGAGATTCCAGCCCTATTAGCACCAATGACAGATACAGCTCCAGCCCAGCAATAATAAGAACCGATACTTGGAAAAAGAGCTAAAAATATTAAAGTATAAACTAAATTAATATCGAATTTGATTACTTGTCCATTAGAGAGCTCATATAAAAATTGAGGAAAAACACTAATTAAACCAAAAGTACATATAACATGTACTAAAGTTAATAATGGTAGAGTAAATTTCTTTTTCTTTAAAAGTGTTGAGTAAATTCCCCAAGTGAGAACACCTCCTATCATTATTAGATCCCCTTTGTTAAAATTAAGTGAGAGTAAAATGTTTAATTCAAGTTTAGTAACAATTGCAAAAATTCCACCCACTGAAATAATAAGACCTAAAATTTGAAATTTATTAGTTTTTTCAATTTTAAATAAAAAACATAATAAAATTATTATAGCTGGAATAGCAGCATTAAAAAGAGATGCGTTAATCACTTGCGTATGAATTAAAGATAAATAAGTAAATGAATTAAATAAACCAACGCTTGTTAATCCTAAAAAAAATAACAAAGGCAAATTATCTAAAATCGTATCTTTGTATTTAATGATTTCTTTATATGTAAAAGGTAACAATATAATCCAAACAAGTGACCAACGATAAAATACTAAAGACAATGGAGGAATTTCTGTAAAAAATGCGTACTTGCCTACCATAAAATTACCAGCCCAAAATAATGATGCACATACCAGCATTACATATGCTTTAATGTTTTGCATGAATTAATTAAATCTTATTGAGCTATAAGGATCTAAATTTAAATTAGTATTTTCTTTAGCTATCATTCCAGAAACAATCTTTCCAGATATTGGTCCCAAAGTCCATCCTAAATGATGATGACCAAAGCAATAAAATACATTTTTGTGATTTTTAGACGGTCCCATGACTGGCAAAAAATCTGGGAGTGTTGGTCTAAAACCTAACCACTCATCTTCATGATCTGGTAAATCTCCCAACATATATTTTGCATTATTAACTAAATTATTTATTCTCGATTTTGATAAAGGATTTTTTAAACCACCAAATTCAACAGTGCCAACAACTCTCAAACCTTGTTCCATTGGAGTAATTCCAAAACCTCTGTTGGAAAATATTACTGGTCTACTTAATAAGTGGTCACAATTTTTGAAGTGCACATGGTATCCTCTTTCAGTATCAAGAGGTATCTTTTCATCTAGTTTATCGGTAAGTTTTTTTGAAAAAGCACCACATGCGATTACAATTTTATCAAAATTATAATTTTCATTTTCAGAGACCAAGATAGGCTTATCTCCATCAAAATTTATATTTTGTATATCTAGCTTTTTGAATTTTCCACCTTTTTTCAAAAATAATTCAAAAAACTTCAAAAGAATTTTTCTTGGATTTCGCGCGTGTCTCGCGTAAGGATAATAAACACCACCATGATAAAATTTTTTTATATGTGGTTCTAAATCATGAATTTCATGTTTATTTACTAATTGTTGTTTAACTCCCAGCTCATCACGAACTTTAATTTCTAACTCTCGACTTTTTAAATCTTTATTATTCCAAATGTAAAGTATGCCTTTATTTTCAACTAATCCATCAAGATCAATTTCATCAAACAACTCATCGTATGCTGGTAGTGCTAAATCTAAAATTTGATGCATATTTCTAGCGGTATGCATCATTTTATTTTTTGAAGTATTTAAAATAAACTTAATAAACCAAGGTATCATTTTTGGTACGTAGTTCCACTTAAGGGCTAGAGGACCTGTTGAACTCATTAACATTGCTGGAACATCTGCTAAAACATCAGTTCTATTTAATGATAATGATGCATATGGGGAAAAATGACCAGCATTCCCATATGATGCTGCTGGACTGCCAGGTTCTTGTTTATCAAAAATTGTAACATCAAAACCTTTTTTTTGAAGAAACAATGCGTTTGAAATTCCTTGAATGCCAGCTCCAACTATTCCTATTTTCAAATTATTTACCATGACTTTATATATATTTTTTTTTGAAATAATTTAGGTGACAAATTATACTTAAGCAATCGCTTGTTGATTGTGCACTTTGGCACTCATTACTATACCAAATCCAATCATTGTTGCTAACATAGAAGAACCACCATAAGACATAATTGGTAATGGAGAGCCAACTATAGGTAGCAAGCCAAGAACCATGCTCATATTGATTGTTATATAGACAAAAATTGCAGCTCCAAAGCTGTAGCAGAAAATTTTTGCAAAATAACTTCTGGCAGATGCTCCGATTGCAACAATTCGATAAATGATGATTGCATAAATTAATAGAAGTATTACCGAACCTACAAAACCAAATTCTTCAGAAAAAAGAGTGAAAATAAAATCTGTGTGTTTTTCTGGCAAAAATTCCAAATAGCTTTGTGTTCCTTTTAAAAAACCTTTTCCAAAAATTCCTCCTGAGCCTACTGCTATTTTTGATTGTATAATTTGATAACCTGCTCCTAATGGATCTCTATCTGGGTTTAGAAAAGTTAAAACTCTTAATTTTTGATATGGTTTTAAAAATGCAATTATAAAAGGCAATGAAATTACAAATCCCAACATAGTATAAATAAAATATCGATTATTTATACCAGCAAACCATAATACAGCTACTCCACTGATAGCAATAAGCAATGAAGTTCCTAAATCAGGTTGAACAATTACTAAACCCATTGGTAGTATAATAATTATCAAAGAAGTTAAAATTGTATAAAGCGAATTTACATTTTCTAATTTCATTCGATGGAAATATTTAGCAAGACATAGAATTATAAATATTTTCATTAGTTCTGAAGGTTGAAGATTGATAAAATATAAATCAATCCATCTTTGTGAACCTGAGGACGTAATCCCAAATAAGAATGTCCAAACCAATAAACCTATAACTACAAGGTACGAAAAATAACCAATGGTAAACCAAAACTTGATATTAATAAAAGAGATAATTAGCATCATAATTGTAAATACAATTAATTTAGTAAAATGGCTTTTGGTGTGAAAAAGTATTTTTCCACCATCTGTTGAATACATTGTCGTTAGACTAATGAAACCTAGCAACAAAATACAAGATAACAATATATAATCAAAATTTTTGAATTTTTGAAAAAAACCAAAACTATTATTGCTTAATCTTGTATGTTGATACATCTATATCTCCAAATATTTTTTATTATTGATTGACTCTCTTAATTGGTGCCGATCAATTATTAATTTAAATAATTTCTTTGCCATTGGAGCAGCTGTTGTGCTACCGTTTCCTCCATGCTCAACCAAAACACTTAATGCATATCTTGGATTAATGTATGGACCATAAGCTATATAAAGTGCATGATCCCTTTCTTCATAAGGTATTTCAAAAGTTTTTAAATCAAGCTCCCTGTCTCTTTCGGTAATTTTTTTAACCTGCGCTGTTCCAGTTTTACCAGCAAATTGATATTTTAAATCATCTATTCTTGATCTATATGACGTTCCCATTACTTCATTTGTAGAACCAAACATTGCATCTTGAATAATCTTAATATTTTTAGAATTTTGATATAAAGGTGTATATTTATCCTCTGGTTGATTTTTATTTTCATCACCATAAATTATTTTTGGATAAATTTTATAACCTCCATTAGCTATTTGTGCTGTCATCAAACATAATTGGATTGGTGTAGTTTGAATATATCCCTGACCTATTCCAGTAATCATTGTTTCTCCCAACAACCACCCTTTTCCTAATGCATTTTTTTTCCATTCTGTATTAGGAATTAAGCCTTTTTTTTCAATATTAAACAAATCCCCAAATACTTTTTCTCCCAATCCAAATTTTTTTGCAGTTTCACTAAGTTTATCAACTCCAAGTCTTCTGGATATTTCATAAAAATAAGTATCACAGGATTGCTTCATTGCATTTCTGAGACTCACAAACCCATGTCCCTCTTTTTTCCAACAATGATAAGTTTGTCCATACATTTCAGTTTTACCTGTACACTTAACGGTAAAATTTTTGTTAATAATACCATTTTCTAAAGCTGATAACGCTACGATAGGTTTGATTGTTGAACCTGGAGAATAATTTCCTTGTAAAGTTTTATTTACCAAAGGTTTCATTGGATCATTTCGAATAATCTGCCAATCATCTTGACTTATTCCAAAAACAAATAGATTAGGATCAAAAGATGGAGAAGAATGCATGGCAATTATTTCTCCTGTAAAAATGTCCATAACACAAATTGAGCCAGCCTGATCCTTAAGTAATTCATTTGATAACTTTTGTATTTCCACATCCACAGTTAATTTAAGTGTTTTTCCTTTTTCACCTTTTTGAAACTCTAATTGACTTATTCTTCTACCATAAGCATTTACTTCATATCTTTCGATATCATTAGTGCCAATCAATTGATTTTCAAAAGATTTTTCTAATCCCACTTTTCCAATTTTTAATCCGGGGACAAAATTTTTCTTTACAACCTCATTATTTTCAATGTCTTTTTCATTTGCTTGACTTACATATCCAAGAACATGAGTAAAATTATCACCAAAAGGATAATTTCGAGAAATTGATATAACTGGCTTAACACCATTCAAATCATAAAGATGATTATTGATTTTTGAAAATTTATTCCAATCTAGGTTATCTGAAACAATTAATGTTTCCCATGGTTTAATTTCATTTTTCTTTTTTAATACTTTCTGAAATTCTTTTTCTGATAATTCTAACAAATCTTTTAACCTATAAATGACATACCTGAAGTCTTCAACCTGCTCAGGAATGACGTGAAGCTGATAAGCTTCAAAATTACCTGCTATTACATTTCCAAAATAGTCATGAAACTCACCCCTTACAGGTGCTAACTTCCACTCTCTAATTCTATTTTTATCTGAAAGTGTTAAATATTTTTTATTTTCCTTTACTTGTAAAAAAAATAATCTACTAACTAAACCAATCATTACTAAAAACTTCAAAGAACCAGTAATAAACATTCTTCTATTAATTGAACCTAATTTTTTTACATTATCACTTGAAGAATTAATCATTTACACCTTTCAAATAATATTTAAAGATATTCAAAAAAACTATATAGAATAAAAAAGTAAAAAAATTATTTACTAGATAATTTTCTAAAATTAAAGTGTAAGAGAAAAATAAAGTTAATATTGAATAATTTATTGAATTTATAAGACTAATGATAAATAAAAAAAAGAACCAATCTTTAATTGGATGAGGTCTAATTGTAATATTTCTCAAATAAGAAGTTGAAATACAAATAATCATATAAGACAAACTGCTTATGCCTAAAGGTAAACCAACTACTGTGTCATTAATTAATCCAGCTATAAATACTAATAAGTAATCAAAATGTTTAAAATCTTTTAAACTAAAGAAAAAAATTAAGATAAAAGGAAAGTTAAAAGAAAAATAATCAAGATTTAAATAATTAAAATCAAATTCATTTAACACTGATATAAATAAAATTATAATGGGTGCCAAAGAATAAATTTTTGAAAATGATCCTTTTGTAGTTAAACTAGGCATTAAAAAGGTCTTCCTTTGTTAAGTACACAACTTCTGTATTCTTCACTTCCAACAACAAAGCCTTTGTTATTAAAAAAAGATTTACGACATTTATGACCATGATCTAGATTAAGTTTTAGAAATTCCATTTCTTTTTTGTCAATATCGAACTGATTTATTTCTTGTTCTTGAGAAGATATTTTAGAATTTAGATTTATAATTTTATTACCTAAATCATTAATTTCATTTTTTAAATTTTCGTTTTCCTCTATAAATTTAACGTTCGTTTCCTCAATAATTTTTATTTCATCCTCTAAAATTTTCAATTTAGCCTCAAAAGGATTGCTTTCTTTGATTTCTTTGTTCTCTTCATTAGTTTGAGAAACTTCTGTTTTAGTGATGATTTCAGCAAAGACATATTTAAGTTGAGAAAAATCACTATAAAATTCTACAATATATTTTGTAGATGATCCTTTTTCTAGAGATTGTAGTTTGCCAATTGGAATACCACTTTTAAATATTGCCCCAGTGCCAGATGTATAAACTATACTATCTCCAATCAATTCTTCTGAGATACCAGCCTTAATATATTGAATTTGTCCATAATCATCACCTGCTCCTGTAACAATTGCTTGAATATTCTGTGGTGCTATTGTTACTGGAACATTTGAGTTTAAATCAGACAATAAAAGTACCCTTGAAGTTTTATAATTAACTTCAATTACTCTTCCCACTAAATAAGATTGATCATATATATTAGTTCCTATCTTTATATTATCTTTACTACCTTTATTAATTATTATACTTTTTAAAAAAGGGCTATTGTGGTCAACAATAATCTTTGCCAGCACTTTATTTGAACTTGATACATAATCATTAATCAACTCTTTTAATTCCTTGTTTTCGTATTGTATAATTTCACTAGATACATAATTTGATTTAAGAGTTTCAAGTTCACTCTCATTCTTTTTATATCTGCCATAAAAAGTTGTATATTCAGCTACATCAAAAAAAGTATTTTTGATAAAATTTTCTGGAATTGATACAACAAAAGATGATCTGTAAACAACTTCACTAATTGCAATTTTTAAATATCTTACTGCTTTAAAATCTAAACTGGATAATAAAATAATAAATATTGATATAAAAACTAAAGTTAGTAATGAAAATTTTTGTTGAGTGCTTTTTTTTAAAAAAGCAGATCGAATAGCTATTACAAAATCATCTCTGCTTGAGGCCATTACTCTTAATATTCAGTCAACATCGTCGAGAATGTTTGTTCTTGATCCAAAGCTTTTCCTGTTCCAACAGCAACACAAGATAAAGGGTCATCTGCTATATGAACTGGTAAACCTGTTTCTTTAGAAAACCTTCTGTCTATGTTTTTTAATAATGCTCCTCCACCTGTTAGGGTTAAGCCCATATCAACTAAGTCTGCTGATAATTCTGGAGGTGTGCTTTCTAGTGCATCTTTAATTCCATTTACCATTTCTTTTAAAATATCATTAAGTGCTTCAGCTGTATCTTCTTCAGTAATATTAACTTCTTTAGGAGTACCAGATCTCAAGTCTCTCCCTTTAACTGCATAGGTATTATTATTTGTAGGAATCGCTGTTCCAATCTCTTTTTTAATTTTTTCTGCAGTACTATCTCCAATCATCAAGTTATATTCTTTTCTCATATAATTTACCATCGCGCCATCCATTGCGTCACCTGCAACTCTTAATGATTTTGAGTAAACCAAACCTCCTAAAGACATAACTGCAATCTCACTTGTACCACCACCAATATCAACTACCATCGAACCAGTTGCTTCAGAAATTGGGAGATTAGCACCTATAGCAGCTGCAATAGGTTCCTCAATTAATTGAACCCTTCTTGCACCTGCGGCCAAAGCACTATCTTGGATTGCTTTTCTTTCAACTGGTGTGGAGCCGGTTGGAACACAAATTAAAATTCTAGGATTTGCAAAGGTACTTCCTTTATGAACTTTTTTTATAAAATGTTTGATCATTTCTTCTGTAACAATAAAATCAGCAATTACACCGTCTCTTAAAGGCCTGATAGCTTGAATATTTCCAGGAGTTCTTCCTAACATTGTTTTTGCTTCATCGCCTACTGCGAGTACTTGTTTTTTTGCACCCTGATCTACAATTGCAACTACTGAAGGTTCATTTAAAACTACCCCTTGTCCTTTTACAACAACTAATGTGTTTGCGGTTCCTAAATCAATAGCCATGTCTTGGCTCCAAACTTTTTTAATTTTATCAAATAATCCCATCTAAATTCCCCTTACTTTTTCTTTTTCTTGCTCCATCATTGGAGCTGTTTTATCTCTTTTAATAATCATTTTATTCAAAGCAGCAATATAAGCATTTGCTGACGCAACTAATGTATCCGTATCTGCTGCTTGACCAACAGTTGTTTTACCATTTTCCTCAATACGAACACTTACTGTTGCCTGTGCATCAGTTCCTTCCGTTACAGCGTGTACTTGATATAGCTGTAAGTTTACATCATGTGGATATAAATTCTTAATACATTTAAAAATCGCATCTACAGGGCCATCACCCGTTTCTGATGCTGATTTAATTTGACCATCTATGTCTAATTTCATTTCAGCTTTTTGAGGTTCTCCAGTTCCAGCAAAGACCTTTAAAGATTTTAAGATAATCTTGTTAGCTTTATTATCCACCACCAAGCTATCATCTACTAATGCAATAATATCCTCATCATAAATATGTTTTTTCTTATCAGCTAAAATTTTAAATTTTCCAAATGCATTTTCAATTACATCATCTGTCAAATCAGCATAGCCAAGGCTAATTAATTTATCCTTAAAAGCATGTCTACCAGAGTGTTTACCCATTACCAAGGATGTTTGTTTTACTCCAACACTTTCAGGTGTCATAATCTCATAAGTATTTCTATTTTTTAACATTCCATCTTGGTGAATACCTGACTCATGAGCAAATGCATTTTTGCCTACAATTGCTTTATTAAACTGAACAGGAAAACCTGTAACATTGGAAACAAGTTTTGAAGCTTTACTTAATAAAGTAGTGTTTATTCCAGTTTCATAGGGCATTAAATCATTTCTAGTTCTAATCGCCATTACAACCTCTTCTAAAGCTGCGTTACCTGCTCTTTCACCTATACCGTTAATTGTACATTCAATTTGTCTTGCACCAGCTTGTACTCCTGCTAATGAATTTGCTACAGCCAAACCTAAATCATTATGACAATGTGTAGATAAAATAGCTTTATCAATATTTGGCACTTTATTTAACAATGTTTCAATTATTTTTGTAAACTCTGATGGGACTGTATATCCTACTGTATCAGGTATGTTTATTGTTTTTGCTCCTGATTTAATAGCAAGCTCAACTGTCTTGCACATATAATCCATATCTGTTCTTGTTCCATCCTCACAAGACCATTCAACATCATCAGTTAAATTTCTGGCATACGATACATGTTCTTTAATTGACTCATAAACTTGTTCTGGAGTTTTATTTAATTTATGTTTCATATGAAGTGGGCTAGTTGATATAAATGTATGTATTCTAAATCTTGAAGCATGTTTTAATGCTTCGTAACATCTGTCTATATCTTTTTTTGAATGTCTGGCTAATCCACAAGGAATGGATTTTTTTAAAACTTTACTAATTGCCGATACAGCTTCAAAGTCTCCCGGTGAAGCAATTGGAAAACCAGCTTCAATAATATCGATACCTAGCTCATCAAACACTCTTGAAATTTGAATCTTTTCTTCAAGACTCATTGATGCACCTGGTGATTGTTCACCATCTCGCATTGTTGTATCAAATATAAAAACTTTATCTTTATCTGCCATAACTATAAATTTTTGGAAAATCTATAATACAATCTCTATTAGAAATTGCAAAATGTTTATGAAAATTAAGATATTTTAATTAGCTCTTATCACTATCCACTAGTTTTTTTTTGCTGATCCAAGGCATCATAGCTCTTAAATTTGCTCCAACTTTTTCAACTGGATGTTCAGCTAGTTTTGCTCTTGTAGCAAGGAAGTTTTTCTGACCATTTTTACACTCATTCATCCACTCTTTTGTAAATTTTCCAGATTGGATATCTTCTAAAACTTCTTTCATTCTTTTTTTTGTTTCTTCTTTATTAATTATTCTAGGACCAGATTGATACTCACCATACTCAGCTGTATTTGAAATAGAGTAATTCATATTTGCTATTCCACCTTCATATATTAGATCAACAATCAATTTAACTTCGTGGACAGTTTCAAAGTAAGCCATCTCCGGCTCATATCCTGCTTCTACTAAAGTCTCATATCCATTTTTAATTAATTCAACTAACCCTCCACAAAGAACAGTTTGTTCGCCAAATAAATCCGTCTCTACCTCATCCTTAAAAGTAGTTTCTATAATTCCAGATCTTCCACCTCCGACTGCAGAGGCATAAGACATTGCAAGATCTCTTGCTTTACCAGAACCATTTTGATGAACTGCAAATAAACATGGTACTCCACCACCTTTTTCATACTCACTTCTTACTAAATGTCCTGGTCCTTTAGGAGCAACCATAAAAACGTCAAGATCTTTTCTAGCTTTAATCAAATCATAATGAACATTTAACCCATGAGCAAAAGCAATCGATGTACCTTCTCTTACTCTTTGTTCAATATGATTTTTATAAATAGATGCCTGTAGTTCATCAGGTGTTAGAATCATAACAACATCTGCCCATTCAGCTGCATCAGATAAATTCATAACTTTTAAACCTTTAGATTCTGCTTTTGGTATACTTGAGGATCCCTCTCTTAATGCAACCACAACTTCTTTTACACCACTATCCCTTAAATTTAATGCGTGGGCATGTCCTTGACTTCCATAACCGAAAATAGCGATTTTTTTATCTTTGATAAGATTAACATCTGTATCTTTTTCGTAAAACATTTTCATAATTTTCTCCTAACTATTAATTAAAAATTTTATCACCCCTCGTCATTGCGACTGCTCCAGTTCTAGATATGCTTACTAGACCAAATTTTTTTAAATTTTTTGCCATTTTATCTATTTCTCTTCTTAATGCAGTAATTTGAATAACATTTGATTTTTTTGTTTTATCCAATATTACAGCATTATACCTTTTACAAGCATTAATAGCTTTTTTTATTTTACCTGAGGAACCTACAACTTTAAATAAAGCCATTTCTTTAAATATTACAGTTTTATCATTTCTTTTAAAATCAGCTACTTTGTGAACGGGAACAAGTTTCTTTAATTGTAGCTTTATCTGATCTATTACCTGAGGTGTTCCAGTGGTAACAATTGTTATTCTTGATATATTTCTTTTTGCGTCAACTTCAGCAACTGCTAAAGACTCAATATTGTAACCTCTGCCTGAAAATAATCCAACAACCCTTGCTAAAACACCAGCTTCATTATCTACCCATACGACAATTATATGTGTATCTGATTTTTCTTTTTTAGAGGAAACACTATATGCTGATTTTGGATTTGCCATAACTAAACTAGCGATTTACCTTTACCAGTAATTTTATTTTCTTCTTTTTCATTTGGCCCAAGTATCATTTGGTTATGAGGTTTTCCTGATGGTATCATTGGAAAACAATTCTCATTTGGATCCACTCGACAGTCAAAAATTACTGGTCCATCAAATTCAACCATTTCTTTTATTTTTTCATCTAATTCACTCGGTTTATCAGCTTTAATTCCCTTGCAGCCATAGGCCTCAGCCATTTTAATAAAATCGGGCAAGGCTTCTGAATAACTTTCTGAATAGTTCTTTTCATGTAATAATTCTTGCCATTGTCTTACCATTCCCATGTATTGATTATTTAAAATAAAAATTTTAATTGGTAAATTATATTGAACTGCAGTTGACATCTCCTGCATAGTCATCAAAACTGAGGCCTCTCCAGCAATATCAATAACTAATTTTTTTGGGTGAGCTATTTGAACACCAACTGCTGCTGGTAAACCGTAACCCATTGTTCCTAACCCTCCAGAGGTCATCCAACGATTTGGTTTATTAAATTTATAATGTTGTGCTGCCCACATCTGATGTTGGCCAACTTCTGTTGTAATAAATGTGTCCTTATCTTTTGTAATTTCGTAAAGTCTTTGAACGGCATGTTGTGGTTTTATCGTTTCATCACTATTCTTAAAGTTTAATGAATTTTTTGTTCTCCATTTTTGGATTTGTTCCCACCACTTAGATATTTTTTGTTTATTTGATCTTTTCAAATCAATATTTTTCTTTTTCAATGTCTTATTTATTCCTTTAATGACATCTTTAACATCACCAACTAATGCTAAATCAACTTTGATAATTTTATTGATTGATGATGGATCAATATCAATATGAATTTTTTTAGATTTTGGAGAGAATTCATCAATTTTGCCAGTTATTCTATCATCAAATCTTGCACCAATGTTTATTAATAAATCACAATCATGCATTGCATTATTTGCTTCATAAGTTCCATGCATACCAAGCATTCCTAAAAATTGATTATCATCACCAGGGTAAGCTCCTAACCCTTGTAAAGTCGAAGTAATTGGAAAACCAGTTAGCTCTACTAACTCTTTTAACAATTCACTTGCCTCTGGTCCTGAGTTAATTACGCCACCGCCAGAATAAATAATTGGTTTTTTTGATTTATTCATTAAACTAATTAGTTCATCAATATCTTTTTGTGAAAAGTGATTTAACGACTTTCCGTTTAATTTTTTTTCTACTTTAGATTTTGAATAACTTGTTTTAGCAAATTGAATATCTTTAGGTATATCAACCAAAACAGGTCCAGGTCTTCCTGTTGTTGCAACTCTAAAAGCTTCATGAATGGTCTTTGATAAATCTTTAACATCCTTTACAAGCCAGTTATGTTTTGTGCACGGTCTTGTTATACCAGTGGTATCACATTCCTGAAAAGCATCTGTGCCAATTAAATGTGTAGGTACCTGACCTGAAATACAAACTAATGGAACAGAGTCCATATAGGCGTCAGTTAATGCAGTTACTACATTGGTAGCACCTGGTCCTGATGTTACTAAAACTACCCCTGGTTTACCAGATGATCTAGCATAACCTTCGGCCGCATGTCCTGCGCCTTGTTCATGTCTTACTAAAATATGTTTAATAGAGTTATGATTTTTTAATTC
>CVSD01000070.1 GCA_001179885.1 Candidatus Pelagibacter communis
ATGATGCATATACAGCTTTAAAGGTTTTAAGAATTATTAAAGATATATATAAAGATAATTGGGATGAATTTATAAAAACGTCAACAAAATTAAGTGTTGAAACACTTTTAACAAGTGATGGAATTTATTCTATTTTTGAAAATGTAAAAGGAAGAAATATGATGTATCTTGGTTGCTCATTACATCCTAAACATTGTTTCCATCCGACGTATGCTTCCTGGGGATATTTGTGGGATTGTCGTAGAGACCCGGAGCCATTATTAAATTTACCTATAAATCAGCTAAGGGATGTTTTAAAAAAAATTAGTCCAAAAGCTTTAAGAGTTTTAAAAACAAATAAAGCTCCAGTGGTTTTGGATAAACAGTTTGCTTTAAAACAAAAACCATATTCAGATCTAGATTTAGAAACAATTAAAAAGAGAGCATATTTGGTTAGAAATAGTGAAAATTTTTGTAAAAATATTCAAACTATTCATAGAGAAGCGGCAGAAGAAAAAGAACAAACTAAGACTCAAGAAGATTTATTACCAGAGGAAACCTTATATGAAAAATTTATACCTAATAAAGATACTGCTTTATTTAAAACATGGCACAGTTCATCATGGGAGGATAAGTTGCGATTATTAGATAAATTTCAAGATAAAAGGTGTAGTTGGTTTGGCCAAAAAATTATTTATCAAGAAGCTCCACAGATTTTACCACCAGATTTATACAAAAATATTAAAAGTGAAATTGCTAGAAGAATTTTAAGTAAGAACAAAGAAAAATGGCAAACAATTAATATGGCTTATACTGAAATTGATTATTTAAGAGACCAAGCCTCAAATAGAGACGATGAGGAAGAGTTAAAAAAACTAGATGAAATTAACCAATTTATTATGTCAATTGAAAAAAAATATGAAATAGCATAGTTGACTTTAGTGATAATAATTATAGATAGAATATATGCTTACAGATTTTAAAGATGAAGATTTTGATAGTAAAATCAAAAATGAAGATGTTTCCGTAGTTCAATTTAGCGCAGCATGGTGTGGTCCCTGTAAAGCTTTAAAACCGATCATGGATAAGTTAGCTGATGAGTATAAGGGTAAAGCAGGTTTTTATTATGCTGATATTGAAGATGGTGGAATTAACACTGGAAGTGCAGCAGGTATAAGAGGTGTGCCAACAGTAATTATTTATAAAAAGGGTGTCGAGGTAGATAGAAAAGTTGGTGGAGTTCCAGAGAGTAATATGAAAGAATTTTTAGAGAAAAATATCTAATTTAAATTCAACATTTCACCCGCTAAATACAAAGATCCGGTTATTATCACTAAATCATTTTCTTTTAATGGTATAGATTCAATAGCTTGCTCAATATTTTTTTTATATTGAACATTTTTGATACCTTTAAATTTTTCTTTTAATTCTTTTCCACTTATAGAATTTGGTTGTCCAGGAATGTCTATAGTTGTCAAAGAAGAAATATCTTTAAAATAACTTATATATTTTTCATGATCTTTATTAGCCATCATTCCTAAAATAACATGTTTATTACATTCTAAAGTTTTGAGATATTCATTTAGAACTCTTGCACCATCTTCATTATGACTTCCGTCAATTATTAATTTATTGTTTTTTATTAGTGATTTTAATTTTCCAGATTTTATTTCTTGAAGTCTACCTATGCTTTTAATTTTTGTTAATCCATTTTTATAATCGATATCTTTGATATCTAAATCCAACAATCTAAGTGTCGCAATTGCAGTTGATATATTTTCAAGTTGGAATTGTCCTAAAACATTTGGTGTAGGAAGTTTTAACCCACCAAATTTATCTTCATAATAAAAGAAACTATTTTCCCCAGCAGAATAGCTAAAATCTTCATTAAAATATAATTTTTTAGATGAATTTTTTTTAATTGTTTTTTTAATATAATCAGTCGTATTTATTGATTTTTGTTTAGACACAATAATATTTGAATTTAATAGTGATGATGTTTTTTCAAATACAATTCTTTCAATTGATTGTTGATCTTTTGGCAACCAATCAAGGTGGTCCTTACTTATTGAACACACAATACTTGCTAAATTACTTTTAAGTATATTTGTTGCATCAAATCTATGAAATAAACCTGCTTCGATTAGGTTAATATTGCTAGGGTATTGTGCTGCTTTGTAAAAATAACAAGCTGTTAATATTTCAAAAAATGTAATTTTTTGATTATCATTAATTTTTTCGACTTCCTCAAAAAGATCAGCTAGACTTTTATCGTCCAATTCTTGACTATCAAAAATAAATCTCTCATTAATTTTTTGAATGTGAGGACTTGTGTAAACATTACATTTTATTTTTGCTTCTTTTAAAATTGAAAAAATAACACTTATCGTAGAATGTTTACCATTAGTGCCCACTACAGATATTGCCTTAATTTTATCTTGAGGATTCCCTAATTTTTCACAAAGATTTTTTATACGATCTAAGCTAAGGTCAATTTCCTTAGGATGCAACTTTAGAAAGCGACTGAGTATTTTCTGTAGTTTCATTTTCTTCAGTGCTTATAGCAGAATTTTTCTTTAACAATATTGATAATAAAGTTCCTATTTTTTCGGCAAGATATTTTCTCTCAACAATTAGGTCTACAAAACCAGTTTTTTCAACATATTCACTTTTTTGAAAACCTTCAGGCAATTCTTCTTTCACAGTTCCTCTTATGACTCTTGCTCCGGCGAAGGCGATCAAAGCACCTGGTTCTGCGACATGAATATCACCTAACATTGCATATGATGCAGTAATACCACCCGCTGTAGGATCTGTAATACAAACTATATAAGGCAAGTTATTTTTTTTAAGTTCATTAATTGCTAATGTTGTCCTAGTCATTTGTGATAAGGAAATTAAACTTTCCATCATTCTCATTCCTCCACCAGCACTTATGCATAAAAAAGGTGTTTGGTTTTCGATTGCATGTTGAATGCCGTATAAAAAAGCTTCACCCTCAGCTGCTGCCATTGAGGCTCCTAAAAAGTCAAAGTCAGATGCTACAGCAGTAATTTTTATATTATTAATTGACCCACTCACAACCATCATTCCACAATCCATTCCAGTTTTTTTTCTAGCTGTCTTTAATCTATCTTTATATGATTTTGTGTCAGTCCAATCTAGAGGGTCATCTTTTGGAATTGGGGTTTTAAAAATTTCATAATTATTTTTTCCAAATAGAATATCAAATCTTTGCATTGGTTTAATTCGATGGTGTTTATTACAATCAGGACATACCCAAAGATTTTCTTCTAAATCTTTTTTTAATATTGGACCTTTACAGCAAGAAGTCCAATCGCTATTTTCTATATCTTCTTTAGTAGCCCTTTTGTGTATAGCAGATTTAATTTTTTCACCTGCTTTAATTATTTTTGTAATCCAATTCATTTAATCTTATTTTTTAATCTTTTAACTAGATTAGTAACATTTGTGACAGCATTTTGTCTTCTTTTAATAGAATTAGTTATTTCCTTACAAATTGAACTACCAACCACCAAACCATCAGCTTTTTTAAGAGATTTGATTGTTTTTTCTGTAATACCAAAGCCAATTACAACATTTTTTGATTTATTTTGTTTTTTTATTTTATTGTATTTTTCTAATATTTTTTTAGGAGAAACTTTAAGTTTTCCACCTGTGGTAGATAACATGCTTATGTAATAAATCATATCGTGGGAATCTTTTATGATTTTTTTTAATCTTATATTAGAAGTTGTTGGTGAAACTAACTGAATAAAAGTAATTCCTTTCTTTTTACATTTTGATGCGAAATTTTTGTTTTCAGGATACGGTAAATCAACAACTATTAAACCATCAACTTTTGATTTTTTGCATTTTTCTAAAAATTTATTTTCATTATATTGATAAATCATATTGTAATAACCCATCAATATAATTGGTTTATTCTTTTTAATTTTTTTGAAATTTTTTACAATTAAAAATATATCATTAATTTTGATACCATTTTTAATTGCTCTATAGGCGCTAGTTTGTATCTGTCCCCCATCAGCTATAGGAGTGTTATGTGGAAAACCTAATTCACAGATATCAGCATATTTAGAAATTGATTTTAAAATTTCTAGTGATTTTTTTTTATTATTATCACCTGCTACTGTGTAAGTTAAAAGAGCCGGTCTATTTTCATCTTTAGCTGTTTTAAATGCAAGATTGATCAAAGATTTATTCATTAATATTTACCCAATCTTTTTTTTAAAATATCCCTATCTTTTTTTGCATCTCCACATGAATTAACAATACAAATTGTATCTTTACTAAGTTTAGGTGCAATTTTGATTGCCTCTGCAAAGGCATGACTTGGTTCAAGGCTAGGATTTAATTTTTCATATTTTTTAACTAGCTTGTAGGCGTTTAAAGCTTCTTCATCTGTTGCAAAAGTATATCTTGCTCTTTTTGTATCTTTTAAAAAACAGTGAATTGGACTTACTCCAGGATAATCTAAACCAGCACTAATAGATTCTGTTTCGTGAATTTGGCCTTCATTATTTTGACAAACATAAGAGGCGGCACCATGTAGAATTCCAATTTTTGCATTTCTACTCAAAGGAGCAGCATGTAATCTAGAATTTTTAGGACCACCAGCTTCAACACCAATCAATTCAATTTGTTTTTTATTAAAATCAATAAACTCACTCCAAAAACCATAAGCTGAACTACCACCACCAACACAATTAATCAGTTTTATTTTTTTTGGAATTCTTTTAAATTCTTTCTTTAATTGGGCTTTAAGCTCTCTAGATATTTGCGCAGTTGACCAACCACATATCTTAACAAATATGTTTGGACCCACTGTAGAACCTACACACATGTGAGTATTATCACAATTTGAAACCCAATATCTCATACATTCACTTACTGCGTCAACTAAAGTTTGGCTGCCAGAGTAAACAGGCACTATTTCAGCTCCATTCTTTCTCATAGCATCACAGTTTGGTTTTTGACGTTTAATATCTTTTGCTCCCATAAAAATTTTGCATTTGAGACCAAATTTTTTTGCTGCCATACTTAACATTTTTCCTGCATAACCTGCACCTGTGTCTCCAACAATATATTTTTTTCCCATAGCTTTACAAATTAAAGCATGAACCGTTGCATTATAAATTTTATGTGCCCCACCATTTGCTTCGGAAACTACTTTTGCCCAAATTTGTGCACCACCTAAGTGGTTAGATAAATTCTCTAATTTAATAAAAGATGTTGGGGAACCAATATAATTTTTAAAATAAAAATTTTTTTTTTTTATAAATTTTTTATTTTTTCTCAATTTTTCAAAAGTATTTGTTAAGTCTTCGACGGGTTTTTTTAGTGTCTCTGGAATATAACTTCCACCAAATTTTCCACCCCAAAACCCATGTTTATCGTGTTGATCTATTAAGGGGATCTTTTTTTTAAGCCTCATAATTTAAACTTTTCATTTTATTTAAGAAAATTTCAATTTTGGAAACATCTTTTAATCCAGCAGTTTCTAATCCACCAGAAATATCAATAATATCTGCTATTTTTTTATAATTTTCAAGATTATCATTTACTTGAATATTTCCAGCAATCATAATTTCTTTGTCTAAATTAAGATTATGAATTAATTGGTGATCAAATGATAAGCTTTTTTCGTACCCTTTGCTATCAAACAAATAAATATCAGTTGAATCTGAAAAAAACTTATATTTTTCGACATCTTTATTATTTTCTACAGTGATTGCAGTTATAATTTTTTTTTTATATTTTTCTTTGATAGATTTGACTTGTAGAGGATTACAATCGTAAAGTTGATAATAATCAAATGGTAAATTTTTAATCTCTTCAAGTACATTCTGATTTGGATTAACAAGCACTCCCACATATAAAGATTTTTTTTTATCAATCTTTAATAATTCTTTTAATTGTTCTAAATTTACATATCTTTTAGATTTTGGATAATTAACTATGAATCCAATAAATTGTGGTGGGTGAGGATGGTTAATTATATAATTTAGAGTTTTATGGTCAGAGACTCCACAAATTTTAGATTTAACAATCATCAACTCAAATGATCAATTAATTTATTAATATTTTCTTTTATGTTTCCTTTTGTTATAGGTCTGCCAATCACAAGCCAATCACTTCCATTTTCAAATGCTTGATTAGGTGATAAAAATCTTTTTTGATCATTTGATTTTGAATCAAACCTAATTCCTGGCGTAATTATTTCTTTCTTGAATATTTTTTTAACTATTTTTACTTCTTGTGGACTGCATACGATTGCATCTAATTTTGCTTTATTAGCTAACTTTGCTTGGCAAAATACTAATTCTTTTATTTTTTTATCAAATCCAATTTCCTTTAACGCTTTATTGTCCAGAGAGGTTAAAACTGTAACGCCTATCAATTTAGTTTGTCCAGCTACTTTTTTTGCTGCTTTTAACGCTTCGAGCCCAGAACTTATATGAATAGTCAAATAATCAACATTTAAATCTTTAATTGCTTTAATTGTTGATGCACACGTGTTTGGAATATCGTGTAATTTTAAATCAGCAAAGATTATTTTGTTTTTCATTTTTGATAAAAAAGATCTCCCATTTTTTGAATTTAAAAACTCTAAACCAAATTTGTAACCAATCTTAAATTTCAATTTTTTTGTATTTTTGATAATTTCTTTGATCTTAGAAATATTAGTGGTATCGCACGCAATAAAAATTTTATTTTTTTTCATTATTTAACTTCTTAAACAAGTCTTTGGACATTTTCCATTTGATTGTTCTTTTTTTTGGAACATTAACTTTTGTTCCAGTTTTTGGATTTCTTCTTATAGACTCTTTTTGAATATTTGTTCTAAAAGTTCCAAATCCCCTAAGCTCAACACTTTCACCTCTGTTTAAACTATTTTTAATTTCCTTAAGAACAATGTCTATGAGTTTGGTAATATCACGTGTAAGGAAATTTGGATAAGATTTTTTGAATTGTTTAATAAGCTTAGATTTTACAATAGCCAATTTATTTTTAATCTTTTTTATTATTTTTTTTTTTTAAATCTTCAGATAATGTCGAGAACGGTAAATTTTTACCTGAGCCTTCAGTTCCATATTTTTCTAAAGCCTCTTTTTTCTCTATTTCTTCTAAAAGTTTAATACTTAAAACAACTTTTCTCTTTTCAAAATCAAGCTCTAAAATTGCACAATCAATTCTATCTCCACTAGTAAATCTTGATTGTCTTTGGTCTGAGGCATTTAATGCAATATTAGTTTTTTTAATTAGTAGATCCATTTCACAGCCTTCAGGTCTAACAATTAGACCCTTGCTATCTGTCGAAATAATTTTGACTGTTATTACTTGTTTAACTTTTTTATTTTTAAACCAATCAAATGGATCTGGTTGAGTTTGTTTAAGTCCAACTCTAACCTTTTGGTCTGAAACTTTGATCTCTAAAACTTTTAATTTAATTTTATCACCTTTCTTATATTTACTTAATTCTTGTTCTCCATTATTAGTGTATGTTAGATCGTTACAGTGTAGAAAAGCATCGATATCTAAACTTCCCACTTTAACAAATAATGAATACTCATTTTTACTCATAATTTCACCCTCAGTTATTGTGCCGACAGGGAACTTCTTTTCAAAAATTTCGAATGGATTTTCTAAAGTTAGTTTATGTGATATTGCAACTCTTCTTTTTTCTTTATCAATTTCTGTAATTACACAATCTATTTCATCATTAACCTTGAACATTTTTTTAGCTGATACATTTTTTTTATTCCAACTTAATTCGCTAGAGTGAAGTAATGTTGTAAGTCCAGGTTCTAATTCACAAAAAGCTCCAAAGTCCATAATTTTTACAACTTTTACTTTATATACTTTGTTGAGTTCGTAGTTTTCAATATGTTCAAAAGGATCTGGTGACAATTGTTTTACGGAACATCCAATTTGTAATTTTTCTTTATCAACAGAAATGACCTTTAAATCAACTTTGTCGCCAATATTGAATAGTTCATCTGGATGATTAACTCTTGAGTATGAAAGTTCAGATGTATGACACAATACGTCTATTTCGTTGTTAACATTAAAAAAACATCCAAAAGTACTGTAACCCTTTACATCCGCCCCTTTTATAATATCTCCAACTTTAAATCTTTCAACGATTTTAGCCTTATCTTCTTTTTTAAAATTTGAAATTATTTCTCTTCGAGAAACACAAGCGTTACCTCTGATTTTATCTAGTTTAATCAAAGCAAATTTTTGAGGCTCATTCATGAGGTGAGAAATATCTTTAAGAGGTTTATCACTTATTTGTGATCCAGGTAAAAACATTAAAGAACCCGTTTCAATATGCTCCACAATACATCCACCTTTACATTTAGAAGTAATTTTGCCCATGATCGGTTCATTCTTTTCATATGCCTCAACCAGTTTGTCCCAGCCTTTAATTTTTTGTGCTTTATTTGCTGAAACTAAAACCTCACCATTCTTGTCCTCAATTTTTTCTAAAAGTACTGGAATAGTTTCACCAATTTTTATTTTTTCAGATAAGCCCATACTTTTTAATTCATTAATATCTAGCACTGGTTCAGATTTAAGACCCTCACAATGAAGGAATACATACTTGTCTGTAATCTTGTTTATTTTACCCTCAATAATTTTACCCTCTTCAATTTGAGTTTTTGAGAGTTTAGAATTTAATAACTTTTCGAATTCTTTGGTAGCAGGACTAGATAGATCTTTATAAATTTCCATTAATTTTTTATTTTTTCGTCTATAATTTTTTTAATTTTTAAAAAACACGCTCTTTTAGATAAATTTGACGTGTTTATCAACAATGAATCTCGAGTTTTCTTTAATGGTGATATTTTCCGATTATAGTCACTTTTATCGCGATTTTTAATGCTTTTTAGTACCTTGGTAAAAGAAATCTCTTTATTTATTTTTCTTAATTCAAGGTATCTTCTCTTAGCTCGAATATTAACATTTGCTGTAATAAAAAATTTTAAGTCTGCATCTGGAATTATTTTGTAGGTAATATCTCTACCATCAAGACAAGAACCATTAAAATTTTTTGGGGGATTATAAGCGCAATTGATTTGAAAAGAATGAACAAGTTTTCTTATGTTTTTATCTTTAGCCACCAAAGATGCCTCTGTACCAATTTTATCAGTTAATAATTTTTTATCCTGTAGTTTCTTTAAGTTCAGTTTTTTGATTTTTTTTTTTAAATAATCTTTATTATAATTTTTTTTTTGATTTAATTTTATATACGCAATCATTCTATAAATTTTACCAGTATCTAAATATAAGAGATTATAATGTTTTGATATTGATTTAGCTAATGTGCCAGCACCAGCGGCAGCTGGAGAGTCAATTGCAATTTTTATTTTTTTTTTATATTTCATTTTTTTAGATCGTTAAGTATTTTTAAAAAAGAAGGAAATGAGGTATTAATCGAATTTTTATCGTGTATATGCCATTCTCCTCCAAAAGAAAGTGCTGCTATAGCGCTAGTCATAAAAACTCTATGATCTTTTAAATAATTTTTAATAACAATTTTCTTATTTATTTTTAATTTTGGATTTCCAAATATTTTAATTGAATTACTAGTCATAATTGTTTTTATACCCATCATATTCAAAATTTTTGAACCCCATTTAAGTCTTGGACTTTCTTTTTTATTAAGTTCATCTAAATTTTTGAAAAAAGAAATACCCTTAGCTTTTGCTGCAACTAAAAAAATAACTAAAAATTCATCAATTGCACTACTATTTAAACTGGGAGGACAATTTATAGATTTTAAATTTTTTGGACTATTAATACAAAGATCAGCAATTAATTCTCCTTTATATTTTTTTTTGTTATTTAATGAAATTAAAGCTCCCATTTTTTTTAGAATCGTAAGAATACCAATTCGTGAAGGGTTAATATTAACATTTTTAATGATCAGTTTTGATTTTTTAGACAAAACAGTAAGTACAATAAAAAATGCACTAGAACTAATATCTGATGGGATATTATAATTTATAGGTCTAATTTTCTTTGGTTTTTTTATTTCTATTAAATCAAAATTTGATAATTTTCTAATTTTAATAGGTAAATTTAAATATTTAAATAAAAGCTCTGTATGGTCTCTTGATTTTTTTGCTTTAATAGTTGTTTTGCCATCTGTTTTTAACCCTGCAAAAATAACACTACTCTTACATTGTGCAGATCCTTTTTTTTCAAAGAATTTAATCGGTTTTAATTTTTTAGAACCTTTAATAATTAATGGTAATCCATTATTTTTACTCAGTTTAAAACTAGCGCCGAATTTGCTAAGTGGATCAGCTATCCTTTTGAAATCTCTTTTTGATAAACTTTTATCTCCTATTATTTTAATTGGCGTTGGAGAGTCAATTAAAAGTCCTAGAATTAATCTACCTAAAGTTCCAGAGTTTTGTGCATTTAAAACAAGATTTTTTTTGTATTTATAACCATTAAGACCTTTGCCATATATTTTGCAAATATGACTATTATAAATTACTTTTACTCCCAACGATTTAATTGCCTTTAATGCAGCCAATATATCTTCTGACATCAATAAATTTTTTGCTGCAGAAGTACCATTAGAAATTGATGCAATTAATATCCATCTAATACTAAGACTTTTATCACCAGGAACAAAAATTTTTTTATGAAATTTATTTATTTTTTTTTTAAGGATAATTTTATTAGGCATTAGGATTTAGTTAAATTTAAAACTATTTCCAAAGTATGCATTTTTAGCATCAATGTCTTTTACAAGATTTGAAGGTGTATCTTGTGCGATAATTTTACAATTACTTAGAATCATAGCAACATCAACACATGCTAACAAATCTCTGGCTTGATGATCACAAATACAGATAGTTATCTGATTTTCTTGTTGTAAATTTACTATAATTTCTTGTAACATTTTTATAGTTAGCACATCTAAAGCCGCAAAACACTCATCTAGAAGAAGTACTCTAGGATTACTTAAAAGGGAAAGGGAAATTACCAATTTTTTTTTTTGACCTCCTGATAAAAATTTTGCTTTTATATTTTTAATATTTTCTAACTCAAATTTACTAAGCAAATGATCTATTCTCTCTTGTCTAATGTTTTTGTCTCTAATAACAATTTCACTAATAGCTTTGAGATTATCTTGAAGAGTTAAATCATTAAAAAACCCACCATATTGTGGTACGTAACCAACTTTAAACTTTTGTGTCCTTAGATAAATTGGATAATTGGATACATCTTCACCGTTTATTTTAATTTTACCATATTTTGGAGTGATTAATCCTGTTATAAGATTAAATATCGTTGATTTACCAACACCATTAGGACCTAGCATTCCAAAAATTTGACCCTCATTAATCTTAAAACTTATATTATCTAAAATTAATCTATTCCCATAAGCAAGAGAAACATTCTGAAATTCAATAATTGTTTTTACTTTTTTGAATGATTTAATTCTAAATTTTTTAATAACAGCCATTTTTCAATTTTGAGACTTAATATTTACTTTTTTTTTTTCTTCATACATGTAAATTTTTACATCTTTTGTTTTTAAATTCACCTCAATTACGTCAGTTTTGAGTGAATTTTCATTATTTTTTAAAGATACATTTCCAGAAATTATCATTAAATTTTTATCCCATGAAAAATCAAGATATTCTCCTTTTATTTTATTATCTAAATATACAATAATTACATTTTTAGAAAAAATTGTATCATAATTATTAATATTATATTTACCAAAGTCTGACAATATTTCTATCTGATTATAATCTCTCAAATTAATAGATCCTTTTACAGTTGTAAGAAAAATATAATTATTTTCTTTTTGATCAATCACACCTTCGGCTGCTTCAAGTTTATATTCATTTCCATTAGAGTCTCTCGAAGTATAACTTACATCTTTAATGATATTTGAGCTTTCAATATTTTCCTCTATCAAAGTTGTATCATTTTCAACAGATATTTTTTTGTCAGTCAATTTAAAAAAAATTAGAAGAAAAATTAACAAAACAATTAATACAAAAAATATTCTTAAAATTAACTTTTTTCTCATTTAAGATATATTAGATTGTAAAATATTATGAATATGCAATACACCTATTGTTTTGAATTTGTTTTTTTTATTATAAACATATAGAGAAGTAATTTTTTTACTGTTCATTAAAGACAGTGCTTTTACAACTAGCTCATTTTTATCTATCCCAATTGGTTTTTTTGTCATTATTTGTTTTGCTGAAAGATTAGACAAATTTTGTTTTTTTTGACTTACTCTTCTTAATTCTCCATCAGTAATAATACCTTTTGTTATTTTTTTTTTATCTATTACAAGTAAAAAACCTAATTTTTTTGAATTAAGAACTTTTAATGCTTGCTTCATTTTTAAGTTTTCCCTCACAAAAGGGATTGCATTATCTTTAAGCATAATATCTTCAACAGTTTTTAATTGTGCACCTAAGCTTCCAGCAGGATGAATTTTTTTAAAATCTATTTTATTAAATTTTTTTCGTTTCATTGTCGCTATTGCTAATGCATCTCCAAGAGCTAATTGAGCGGTGGTACTTGATGTTGGGATTATACCCCCAGCTTCTTGGACCTTAGGGGTCAATAATTTGATATCTGAAGATCTATAAAGTACCGAGTCTTTTTTTGATACTATTCCAATCAGAAGAATTTTATTTCTATTTGCATATTGAATAATATTTTTTAGCTCATTTGTTTCACCAGAATTACTAATGAGAATTAGTAAGTCTTTTTTTGAGATACTTCCCAAATCTCCATGAGAGGAGTCACTTGCTGATAAATAAAATGAAGGTGTTCCAACAGAAGAAAAAGTTGCTGCTATTTTGTTTGCTATAAGACCACTTTTTCCAACCCCACACAAAATTACTTTTGATTGGCATTTAGCAATTTGTTCTACAGCTAAATTAAATGAATTGTTTAGATTATTTTTTAATTTATTTAATGCTTTAATCTCAAGATTAATTACTTCTTTAGCAATTTGTGTGAATTTTTTTTTTTTCATTTAATGAGACCAAATATCATCTTTAAATAACGCTAAATCAAGCTCAACTCTTGTCTTTAAAAATTTTAAACAATCTTTGTATAAATTTACTCTTTTTTCTCTTTCTAAAATATTACTTAATTCCTCATGTATCTTATGAAGATAAATCACATCATTAGCACAATATTTCATTTGAGCAGGAGTTAATTCTCCACCAAAATCTGAGCTTTGAAATTGTTTGCTTATTTCTACATTAGCAAATTCTTTAATTAAAGTTTTTAATGAATGATTATCAGAATAACTTCTTGCAAGACGGCTTGCAATTTTTGTATCAAGAATATTATTTGTATCAGTTTTTAAATAATATTTTATATGAGCTATATCTGCTCTACCATAATGGAAAATTTTTGCGATTTTTTCATTGTTAAGTATTTTAACTAAATTTGGAGCTTTGTAATTTGACCTATCAAGTTGGACTATATGTGCATCCGAATTACCGGATGAAACTTGAACTAAACATAATGGATCGCGTCTGACATTTAGTCCCATAAATTCACCATCTACGGCTATAAGATTGCCTAAATCCAAATCATCTGGTAAATCGTTTTTGTGAAGTTTGATATCAAGATTCATTTTTAGGTCATATATATATGAAAGAAAAAAATTGTCTAATTTTTGGCGGAAGTGGTCAAATAGGGCGCCATCTAATAAGAAAGTTAACAAAAAATAACTACAAGGTCACTGTTGTTACAAGAAATATTCATCAAAAAAGCCATATAATTAGGACACAAGGGAATGCTGGATATATTAATATTGTAGAAGTAAGCATTTTTGAAGAAGCTAAAATTAGAAAACTTTTTGAGAATGCTGAAATATGTATAAATTTGGTTGGAATTTTGTATGAAAAAAAGGGAAGTTCATTTTATAACATTCATACCTTATTTCCTTCAATCTTAGCTAAACTTTGTAAACAATATAATTTAAAACATTTCATTCATTTATCTGCATTAGGAATAAATGAAGCAACAGACTCTCAATATGCAAAAAGTAAATTAAATGGAGAAAAAGAAATTTTAAAGAACTTTCCACTATCCACAATATTAAGACCCTCTGTTGTTTATTCAGTAGATGATAATTTTACGACTAATTTTATGACACTTTTAAATAGATTGCCGATATTTCCATTATATTATTCAGGAAAAACAAAGTTTATGCCAATACATAGTTCAGATTTAGTTGAAGTAATTTTTAATGTCATTTCAAAAAAAATTTATTCCCAAATAATTGAATGTGTTGGAACAGAAACAATCACTTTAAGGGAAATTTTAGAAAAATTACTTAACTTAATAGACAAAAAAAGACTTTTAATTCCTGTACCTTTATTAATGGGAAAATTATCAGCAAAAATATTTCAATTGTTTCCAAAACCCTTGCTGACAGAAGATCAACTTAAACTTTTAAAGCATGACAATGTACTTAGTGGAAATTATAAAACAAACTCAGATATTGGTTATCCTGCCAAATGTTTTTTTGAGAGAGAAGTCGACAAATATTGCCACATGTGGAGAGAAGGTGGTCAGTTTTCAAAAAAAAATAAATTAAAATAGTAAAAAAATTAAGCAGATTTAATTTTCTTTTCAATAAATTCTGGAACTTCTTCTTTGTCCGTCACATCTTCCTTTTTACCTTTGGGCTGATACGCGTATAGTAAGTGTAATTTACAATATGAAAAATCTTTAAGAGATGATCTTCCACAAAAATAAAAATTTTTTTCATCAGGATGACCTATCGGCCATTTACAAGAATTTTCATCTAACTCTTCAAGTGTTTTAGGATTCTCTGGTTCAAAATCTTTCTCAATTATTAAAGATTTAAATTTATTTCTACGACCTTTTTTTGATTTGTTATTTTTATCTAAAACTGAATTATTAAAACTTTCATTAGATGTGGCAGCTCTAGTTTTAATTTTTGCTGATAAATTTAGTCTATGAGCTTTTCCAATCACAGCATTCCTACTGATTCCACCTATTATTTCAGCTATTTGACTAGCAGTGTTTCCCTTACCCCACAGTTCTTTTAATTTTGCTACCTTTTCTTCAGTCCAACTCATTTAAATCTACATTTTGTATTAAAGATTTATAAAAACACAATATAATGTTATATATTTTATTAAGACAAGAAATTATTTATAGTTATCAACAAAAAATAAAAAACATGTGATTATCATGTTCAATCCTGACTTGTATAAAATATTTTTATTTATACAAAGCTTAATGGAAAAAAAATATGAGTTATTTAGCAAAAAATTATAATAGAAAAAAAATTTCATTTTCAAGAGGCAAAGGTAGTTACCTTTATACAACTAATGGGACTAAATATTTAGATTTTGTTCAAGGTATAGCTGTAAATTGTTTAGGTCATGCCAATTCAAGATTAATAAAGACTATTAAAAATCAATCAAAAAAACTTTGGCATGTTTCTAATGCTTTTGAAATTCCGGAGGGAGAGAAATTAGCTAAAAAGTTGTGTCAAAAAACATTTGCAGATTATGTAATGTTTCAAAATAGTGGTGCTGAAGCTACAGAAGCTTCGATAAAAGTAGCAAGAAGATATTTTTATTCTATTGGAAAACCTAATAAAAATAGAATTTTATGTGTGAAAAATTCTTTCCATGGAAGAACGCTAGCGGCTATTTATGCAAGCGGTTCAAAAAAAATGACAGAAGGATTTGGTCCAAAAGTACCAGGGTTTGATCATTTTGTTTTTGGAAATCATAAATCTTTAAAAAAAAAGATTAATAAAAATACAGCAGCAATAATGATTGAGCCAATTATGGGTGAAGGAGGTATAAAAGTAATACCCGATTGGTGTTTAAAAGAACTAAGAAAATTATGTAATAAAAAAAAGATTTTATTAATCGTGGATGAAGTTCAAACAGGAGTTTCTAGATCAGGTGATTTTTTTGCTTTTGAGAGCTCTAAAATAAGACCTGATATAGTGCCGATTGCTAAAGGAATTGGGGGTGGATTTCCAATAGGTGCTGTTTTAATGAATAAAAAAGTTGCTGCAGGAATGACCCCAGGTACTCATGGCTCAACTTTTGGAGGTAACCCACTTGCTTGTAGTATAGCTAATACAGTAATAGATATAGTATCGAGCAAAAAATTTTTAAATAATGTAAAAAGACTATCTAAGTATTTTCTTTCAAATTTAAATCAGCTCAAAGAAAAATATCCTGAAGTGATTAAAGATATAAGAGGAAGAGGATTACTAATTGGAATACAACTTCATCAAAATCAAGCTAAGTTTATAAAAAAATTAATGGATCACAAACTTTTGACGATACGAGCTGGAGAAAATGTTGTGCGTATTTTACCTCCATTAAATGTTAAGAAAAATGAGTTGGATCAAGCTTTTAAGATAATAAATAAAGTTTGTTCAGAATTTAAATAAGATGAAAAATTTTATAAATTTAAAGGATATTTCAGCAAAAGATCTCAGAAAAATTATTACTGATGCAAAAAAAAGAAAAATTGCGAGAAAGAAACTTAATAATCTTGAAGTAGATAAAGGTTCACCTTTAAAAGGGAAATTATTAATACAAATGTTTGAAAAATCTAGCTTAAGAACACGATTAAGTTTCTATTTAGCCATCAAGCAACTTGGTGGAAGTACTTTGACATTAAGACCAAATGAATTGCATTTATCAAAAGGTGCTGAGAGCTTAGAGGATACAGCTAAAATCTTATCTAATTTTGGAAATGCTTTTATGTTAAGAACTAACAGTGACAAAAAATTGGAAGAATTCAAAAAATATTTGTCCATACCTATTATAAATGGATTAAGCCCTTCATCTCATCCAACACAGATATTATCAGATATCTTCACAGTAGAAGAAGTTAAGAAAAAACCTATTTCAAAATTAAATATTTGCTGGATTGGTGACTCTAATAATGTTTTGAACAGTTTAATTGCTGCTTCAGTCAAATTTTCATTTAAGTTAAGTATTGGTTGTCCAAAAAGATTTGAACCAGGAAAAGAAATTAAAAAATGGGTAAACAAAAATAATAAAAAAATTCATATTTTTAATGATCCAATAAAAGCAGTTGTGGGAGCAGATGTAATATTTTCTGATAAGGTTATATCTTTAAATGACAAAGGTAATAAGAGGAAAAAAATTCAGGCATTTAAAAATTTTAAAATAAATAAAAAATTAATGAGATTTGCTAAAAAGAATTTTACATTTCTTCATTGTCTTCCAAGAGGGGACGAAGTCTCAGAAGATGTTTTTTTAGGCAAACATTCTCATGTATGGCAACAAGCCTTGAACAGAGTTCATGTTCAAAAAAGTATTCTATTATATTGTTTGGGAAAATTAAGGTAGTGGTAGGGGGTTATCAGAATTTTGATTTAAATATAAAATAACCGAAGCTCTATCTTTTTCTTTTCTTAAACCTGCAAATGCCATTTTAGTTCCTTTAATCCACTTAGTAGGTTTTGTTAAATATCCATTTAATTCCTCGAAAGTCCATTCCTTTCCATATGTGGAAAGAGCTTTTGAATATTTATAATCATTTATAGCTCCAATCTTTCTGCCAACAACATTGTATAAGGCTGGACCAATATTATTTTTCCCATTCTTAACAATTGAATGACAAGCTGCACATTTTTTGAAAACTTTTTCTCCAGTTAAAATATCTCCCATTGCCATCAAAGCAGTTATATCAACTTTTTCTATAGTCGTTTCAGAGTTTGATTGAGTGTCAGTTGCAGCTATTTGCTCTACTTCAACTGAGTAACCAGGTGTTTCAGGTTTATCAACATGAAATATTACATCAGATAGCTTTCCAATACCGATTATAAGAAGCGCAACTAATAATACAGCAGCTACTATTTTGTTTATCTCGAAAGAATCCATTTTATAAAAAATTGTTTTGAACGTATAACACTATAAGTAAAAAATTGCTTATATATTTTGATGTACTATTTTGCCTCTGTCGATGTTGTGTTAATAAATAAAAAAACCTATGAAAACATTAATTATAATTCCTTCTAGATTGTCAGCTTCAAGGCTGCCAGGTAAACCATTACTTAAAATTAATGGTTTATCAATAATTTCTCATGTTTTTAAGAGAGCCGAAAAGGCAAATATAGGAGAAGTTTTAGTTGCTACTGAGGATCAGGAGATAGTTGAAGATGTAAAAAAAAATGGTGGACAAGCAATATTAACTTCGAAAAGTCCTCAAACAGGAACTGATAGAATTTATGAAGCTCTTGAAAAAATTGATAGTTCAAATATCGATTTTGTTATGAATCTTCAAGGAGATGAACCTTTAATGGACGTTGATGATATTAAATATCTAAATAAAAAGATGATAAATAATAATGCTGAATTTGGAACTCTTGGTTCAAAAATTTTAAAAAAAGAATTTTATGAAAATAAAAACATTGTAAAAGTAATTACAAATAAAATTTTAAATGATTCAAATTTTTTAGAGGCAATTGATTTTACAAGAAGCATCTCAAAACAAAGTGAAAATATATATCATCATTTAGGTATTTATTGTTATCGAAAAGAAACACTAAAAAATTTTGTTTCTTTTAATCAAACATCAAATGAGATTAAGCACAGTCTTGAACAACTAAGAGCACTAGATAATAATATAAAAATCAATGTTGGCCTTGCTAAAGCGACTCCAATAGGGGTAGATACAGAGGAGGATTTGGTAGCCATAAAAAAAATAATGGAATATAAATCATAATGGGCAAAATTTATTTTCAAGGAACATTTGGTGCGTACTCTCATCTTGCTGCTTTATCAATTGACAAAAAAGCTGAAATTATTCCATGCAAAACTTTTGATGAATGTTTTGTCAAAGCTTCTAAAGATACAGACTCAAAAATTATAATTCCAGAGTCAAATAGAATTACTGGCAACATAGGGATTGAATATTTAATATTTGAGTACAGATTAAATATTTATTCTGAATATTTTCAAAAAATTGAGCATAATTTATTAGGTTTAAGGGGAGCAAAAATTTCAGATATAAAAGATGTTTATTCTCATGGGCAAGCATTATCACAGTGTTCTAATTTTATTAAATCCAATAATTTAACTGAACATGTAAGAGCCGACACAGCAGGTTCTGCTGAAATGGTTTCTAAAGATAAAGATAAAACAAAGGCGGCAATCGCTTCATCATTAAGTGCAAAAACTTATGATTTGGAAATAATCCAAAAAAATATTGAAAATGAAAAAGGTAACTTAACAAGGTTTTTAGTAATGGGTAAAAATGTTTTTCAACCAGAATTTGGAAATAAGAAATATATTACATCTTTTTTATTTAAATTAAAAAGTAAGCCAGCTGCTCTTTATCAGTCATTAGGTGGATTTGCAATTAATGGTGTAAATTTAACAAAATTACAAAGCTATCCAGAAAAAAATTCATTTGATTCCTTCTTTTTCTTGTGTGATTTAGATGGACACATAGAAGATAAAAAAGTTCAAAAATCTTTAGAGGAATTAGGATTACATTGTCAAGATTTTCACGTTTTAGGTGTTTTTGAAGCAGACAAACTAAGAGAAAAATAAATTTTAATCTTTTCTTGTAGATTAGAAATCATTACTGCTATAATAGTTTTGGAGGCTAGGGCGTTTGCTTCATGGACCCGGTCAGGGATGAAAATCAGCAGCCGAACTAAAAGTGGAACGGGTCTAGTCTCCTTAAAATTAAAATGAATAAAAATTCAAAAATACTTGCTTTAAAATATAGACCTCAAACTTTTGATGATCTTATTGGTCAAGAAGTAGTGGCAGAAACAATAATAAATTCAATTAAAGTAAACAAAGTGCCAAATGCTTATTTATTTACAGGGATTAGAGGCATAGGAAAAACTACTATTGCGAGAATTGTTGCTAAAGCAATTAATTGTTCAAATGGTATAGATAATTTATGTAAAGATAGTTTATGTGAAAATTGTGAGGCCATAACAAATTCAAGACATATAGATGTTCTTGAGCAAGATGCAGCTTCTAAGACATCAATTGATGATATTAGGGATTTGATAGAGTTCTCAAGATACGGACCAACTTCAGCAAAATATAAAGTTTTTATAATTGATGAAGTACATATGTTAAGCAAACAAGCATTTAATGGTTTGTTAAAAACTTTAGAAGAACCACCAGAATATCTTAAATTTATTTTTGCAACTACCGAAATAAAAAAAATTCCAATTACAGTAGTATCAAGATGTCAAAGGTTTGATTTACCAAGAATAAAATCTACAGAATTATTTGATTTTATAAAAAAAATTAAAGATAAAGAAAACGGCAAAGCTACAGATGAAGCTTTAAAACTTATAGTAAAAATATCTGAAGGCTCAGTGCGAGATGCATTATCTTTATTAGATAGAGCATTATTGAGTTTGGATAGTAATGCAAAATTAGACTTAAAAGCAGCACAGAAAATTTTTGGATATTTTAATAAATCACAATTAATTGATTTGTTCGAGTTAATATTAAAGGGTGAAGAAGCAAAAGTTGTTGAAACTTATAGAAAAATTTATGATCAAGGGATCGAACCAAAGGTTTTTATCAATGATTTTTTAGAATTAGTTTATTATTTTAAAAACATAAATTTTTTAAACACAGAAAGCACAAACTTTTCTCTTAATGATGAAGAATTCCTTAAGATAAAAAAATTGTCAAATAATTTAGATGACGAAACTTTATTATTATTTTGGCAATTTACTTTAAGAACACTTGAAGAGTTAGATATTGTAAATAATCAAAATTTATCAATTGAAATGTTCTTAGTTAGATTGATGCATCTCAAATCTTTAAAAAAAATTGATGATTTTCAAATAAACGAAGATAAGGTTAAATCTTCTGATGAAAATCAAGAGAGCAAGAATAAAGAAAACAAAGACCAAACTGAAACAATCAATCAAATTAAAAATGTTACTCAAGAAGAAAAAGCTAAATTTGCAATTAATGAGGAAGTAAAAGCTGAAGATAAAAATTTAATAAATACTTTTGAGCAGCTTTTAAAAGTTTGTACTGAAAAAAAAGAAATTAAACTTAAATATGAGTTAGAAAAAAATGTTAACCTGGTTCAGTTTGAAAATAACAGAATTGAAATATCTTTTAATGACAATCTAGATAAAAATTTTGTTAAAGATCTATCTTTAAAACTTTTTGAATGGACAAATAAAAGATGGATAATTACTTTCAGTAAAACGAAAGGTGAATTATCAATCAAAGACAAAGAAAAAATTAAAAAAATTGAACTGATTAATAACGCTAAAGAAACTCAATTGTACAGAACTATAATTAAAAAATTTCCTGATATAGACTTGACTGATATTGAAACACCCAAAGAGGATTGAATGACTGATTTTACAAAAATAATTGATAAAGCCAAAGAACTCGAGGCAAAAATGAAAGAAAGTCAGGATAATATTAAAAAAATAAGAGTAGAAGGAATTTCTGGAGCCAACTCTGTAAAAGTTATTTTAGATGGTGAGGGCAATATTCAAAAAATAGAAATTTCAGATGAAATTTTAAAAGAAAATAAATCTATTTTAGAAGATTTGATTGTTGCAGCGCATAATAATGCAAAAGCAAAACTCAAATCTAAAACTACAGAAGAAATTTCAAAAGCAACTGGTGGATTTGGATTGCCAGGATTTAAGTGGCCACTTTAAAAGATTATGCAAAATATTAATGAGATTGATGATTTAATTAAGTTGATTTCAAAACTTCCAGGTTTAGGACCAAAATCAGCAAAAAGAATTGTTCTTAAATTAATCAATAATAAAGATGAGATTGTAAAGCCTTTAGCGAATACGTTGGCTCAAGTTTATAAAAATGTAACTAGGTGCTCTTCTTGTGGATCACTAAGATCTTCCTTAATAAACTGCATGAATTGTGAAAACACAAAAGAAAATTTTAACAAGATTTGTGTAGTTGAGGATATTGCTGATCAATGGTCTATTGAAAATTCAAATATCTTTCAAGGTTATTTTCATATTTTAGGTGGAACAATATCATCATCTGGACAGAGGAAAGAAGATTTATTGATAAATGCATTAGTTGAGAGGGTTAAAAGAGATAAAATTGATGAGGTAATTTTAGCCACTAGTGCAACTGTAGAAGGACAAACAACTGCTTATTATATTCAAGATAGTCTTAAAAAAACTAGAGTAAAAGTTACAAAACTTGCTCAAGGATTACCAGTTGGAGGAGAAATTGAAAGTTTAGATGATGGTACGTTATTTTCTGCTTTCAAAAATAGGTCAAAATTAAATTCTAATTCTGACTAGCTTTTTTTTCTAGTCTATTTAAATGAAGTAGTGGTTCAGTATATCCAGAAGGTTGTTGTTTACCTTTAAAAATTAAATCACATGCAGTTTTAAATGCTAAAGAACTATCAAAATCATCACTCATTTTGATGTAATTTTTATCATTTTTATTTTGTTCATCGACAATTTTAGCCATCTGTTTCATTATTTCAATAACTTGGATCTTTGTAGTAATCCCATGATGTAGCCAATTTGCAATGTGTTGTGATGAAATTCTGAGTGTTGCCCTGTCTTCCATAAGAAATGTGTTACTTATATCCGGAACTTTTGAACAACCAATTCCTTGATCAACCCATCTTACAACGTATCCTAATAAAGTTTGTGCAGAATTTGCAATTTCTTTATTAATTTCATCTACTGACCAATTTGGTCTGTCAGCTATTGGGATTGTTAAAAGGTCGTCTAACTTAGCTGGAGATCGAGTAGCTAATTTTTTTTGAACATCAAAAACATCTATTTGATGATAATGTAGAGCATGTAGTGAAGCTGCTGTCGGAGAAGGTACCCATGCACAATTTGCACCAGCCTTTAGATGCCCTATTTTTTCCTCTATCATTTTTTTCATTTCATCTGGTGCTGCCCACATTCCTTTACCAATTTGAGCTTTACCTGAAAAACCACATTTTAAACCTAAGTCTACATTATTATTCTCATAAGCTTGTATCCACTTTGATGATTTCATATCTCCTTTTTTTACCATCGGCCCAGCTTCCATTGAAGTATGTATTTCATCACCAGTTCGATCAAGGAATCCAGTGTTTTGAAACACAAGACGCTTGGAAAGAACTCTAATACACTCTTTAAGATTAGTTGAAGTTCTTCTTTCTTCGTCCATCAAGCCTACTTTAATCGTATTTGGTTTTAAATTTAAAGTTTTTTCAACTTTAGAAAAAATTAAGTCTGTAAAAGCACATTCATCAGGTCCATGCATTTTTGGTTTTACGATATAAATAGACCCAGTTCTTGAGTTTCTTTTTTTTTTTAAATCATGAAGTGCAGCAGCAGAAGTAATAAACGCATCCATTATACCTTCAGGGACTTCACTTCCATCTTGTAAAAGGATAGAAGAATTTGTCATTAGATGTCCTACATTTCGAATTAATAATAAACTTCTTCCATGTAATTTTAAACCTTTACCATCTTTTGATATATAACTTCTGTCAGGATTTAACTTTCTCTCTAGATTTTTTCCATTTTTTTCAAATTGAATTTTTAAATCCCCTTTCATCAATCCAAGCCAATTTCGATAACAAGTAATTTTATCCTTAGAGTCTACAGCAGCAACACTATCCTCATTATCGCAAATAGTTGATATCGCTGACTCTGCTATCACATCACTTATTCCTGCTATATCATGTGCCGCACTGAATGCTTTTGGGTTGATAATTATTTCAAAGTGAAGATTGTTATTTTTTAATATTATTGCCCCAGGTTTACTTGCATCACCTCTATGACCTATAAATTTATTTTTATCTTTCAATTTATATTCATAATCGTCTTTAGAAATAATTAGATCTTTATTTTTTATTTTTAAACTAGATATATTTTTCCAACTTGTTCCGTCTATTGGAATATATTTATCAAAAAATTCTCTGACATATTTTATTACTTCTTGCCCACGGTTTGGGTCATATCGTTCACTTCCACCTTCCTCAGACTCAATTATATTTGTCCCATAAAGACTATCATATAAACTTACCCATCTGGCATTTGCTGCATTAAGAGCATATCTTGCATTCATAATTGGAACTACCAATTGTGGCCCAGCTATTTTACCTATTTCATCATCAACATTTTCTGTCTCAATTTTAAAATCTGGTCCTTCATTTTTTAGATAATCTATTTCTTTTAAAAATTTTTTATATTCATCTATTTTGATTTCTCTATCTTTGTTGTTGATATGCCAATTATTAATTTTTTCTTGCAATTCTTCTCTTATTTTTATTAATTTTTTATTTTTAGGAGCTAACTCATGTACCGTTTTATCAAATTCTAACCAAAATTTTTCTGCTGAAATATCTAAATCTTTTAAAATTTCATCATTTACAAATTTTAGTAAATCTTTAGAGATTTTTAAATTATGTATATTTTGGTAATTATTTAACATGTTATTTTTGTAAAACCCTTGTAAATTTAAGTCAAATAATTAATAGTAGCATTGACATTTTGTTGTCATTTTCCATAGTTAAACATTAAAAGAAAATGAAAAATTACCTTAACTTTGAAACTGAAATAAAAGATTTAGACGCAGATATAGAAAGACTAAAAGATCCTTATAATCAAAGTGGATTATCTCAAGTTGATACAGAAAAAATATCAAAAATGCAAAATGAACTAGATGAAAAATTAAAACACATATACTCAAACCTTGATCCTTGGCAAACTACAATGGTTGCAAGACACGAGGATAGACCTAAATCAAAATTTTTTATTGACAATCTTTTTGAAGATTTTGTTCCACTGTCAGGTGATAGATTTTATGGAGAAGACAAATCAGTTTTATCTGGATTTGCAAAGTTTAATGGAATTTCAGTTTTAGTAATAGGTCAAGAAAAAGGAGAAAATTTAGAATCGAGAATTGAAAGAAATTTTGGAATGATGAGACCAGAAGGGTATAGAAAGACCATTCGCTTAATGGAACTGGCAGATAGATTTAATATACCAATTATATCTTTTATTGATACACCTGGCGCTTATCCTGGTGTTGGAGCTGAAGAGAGAGGTCAGGCAGAAGCTATTGCAAAATCAATAGAGTGCTGCATGAAATTAAAGGTTCCAACTATCGCTATTATAATAGGAGAAGGTGGTTCAGGTGGTGCTATTGCTTTAGCATCTTCAAATAAAGTTATTATGTTTGAGAATGCAATTTACTCTGTAATTTCTCCAGAAGGGTGTGCCACGATTTTATGGAGAGATCCAAAAAAAATGTTAGATGCCGCAAAAGCTATGAAGCTTTCAGCTAAAGATTTGTTTGATCTTGAAATAGTAGATGAAATAATTGAGGAGCCAGCTGGTGGTGCTCATAGAGACAAAAACTTGATGCTCGAAAATCTTAAGATTTCTATAAGTAAAAATTTAAACTATTTTAAGCCTTTGTCATCTGACGAGATTTTTAATAGTAGAAAAAATAAATTTTTAAAAATAGGAAGAAACAAAGGTTTCATAAGTAATATAGAGGATATAAGTTCTCTAAAATCTGATAAAACAAACTTCAATTATATTTTAAAATCTAAAAAGACTTTAGCTGCAGGTGTCGGAATTTTAGTAGCTATTCTGATTTCTGTGTTTTTTTTATTATAAAGCACCACAACAACGTTTGTATTTTTTTCCAGAACCACATGGACAAGGTTCATTTCTTGAAATCTTTTTGTTTAAAGATTTTTGGTTTATTTTTTTTCTCTCAATATTATTTTCATTTTCAATAGAATTTTGAATTAATCTTAAATTCATTAAAATTGTGATGAAATCTAATTTCAATCTATTTAATAAATTTTCAAAAAGATAGAATGCTTCTTTTTTATATTCGACTAAAGGATCCCTTTGTCCATAAGATCTTAATCCAATAACTTGCCTTAATTGTTCTAAATATTGTATATGAGATTTCCAATTTAGGTCAATTGTTTGTAAAAAAATTCTTTTTTCTACATCTTTTGACTGATCTTCGCCTAATAGTTTAATTCGATCTTCTCTTGTTTTTTTAAATTTACTAATTAGAGTTTCTCTAAGCTTTTTATCATTACCTTCGTTCAAATCTTTTAACTCTGAAATCAATAAATTCTTACCTAAAATTGATTTCAACTTATTTTCAAAATCTGAGCTTTGTGGGTTAGATTTTTTTTGTATTTTAAGTCTAATCAGTTCCTCTATAATTTCATTTAAAAAATTATCAGAATAATCAAATATTTTATCACTATTCATTGCATCTTCTCTTTGAGAAAAAATAACATATCTTTGATCATTAAGAACATTGTCAAATTTAATTAGTGTCTTTCTTATATCGAAGTTTCTTGCCTCAACTTTTTGTTGTGCTCTTTCCAGTGCTTTATTTATCCAAGGGTGATCAATACTTTCTCCATCTTTTAAACCAAGTTTTTCTAAAATGTTATTCATAGACTCAGACCCAAAAATTCTCATTAAATCATCTTCAAGGCTCACATAAAAAATTGAACTTCCTTCATCTCCTTGACGTCCTGATCTTCCTCTTGCTTGGTTATCAACTCTTCGTGACTCCATTCTCTCTGTACCAATTACATATAAACCACCTAGTGATTTAATTTTTTCTTTATTTATTTTAAGTTGGTCATTTGGAATTGAGCCCTTTTTTCCTCCTAATTGAATATCAACTCCTCTTCCAGAAATACTAGTGGTGATTATTAAAGATCCTTCCTTTCCCGCGTTAGCAATAATCTCTGCTTCATTTTCATGATTTTTTGCATTCAACACTGTATGTTTTATATTTTCTTTTTTTAAAAGATTTGAGTAAACCTCAGATTTATTTATGCTTGATGTAAAAACTAACAAAGGTTGCCCTTTTTTATGACATTCTTTAATTTTTTTAACTATTGCATTATTTTTTTCAATTTCTGTTCTAAAAATTTGATCGTTAAAATCATTTCGTATCATTTTTTTATTAGTCGGAATTACAACAACTGGTAAATTATATATTTCATAAAATTCTTGAGACTCTGTTACGGCAGTACCAGTGCAACCAGAAATTTTTTCATAAAGTTTAAAATAATTTTGATATGTAATTGATGCTAGTGTTTGGTTTTCAACTTTTATATTGATTCTCTCTTTAGCTTCGAGAGCTTGATGTAATCCGTCTCCAAATCTTCTTCCTTCAAGGATCCTGCCAGTGAGTTCATCCACTATTTTTAATTCACCATCCTGAATGATATAATCCTTTCCTTTTTGAAAAAGGTGATTAGCTCTTAAAGCTTGATTAACATGATGAACTAAACTTAAGTTTTCTGGATCATAGAAGTTATTATTCTTTAAAATTCCTGCATTTGAAAAAATTTTTTCTATATTGTTGATTCCATCATTTGTTAAAAGAACATTCTTGTCTTTTTCATCAATTTCATAATCATTTCCTCTTAAATTTTTTATTAGTTTATCAATCGCAAGATATTGTGTTGTTCTATCTTCAGCAGCTCCAGAAATTATTAATGGGGTTCTAGCTTCATCTATCAAGCAAGAGTCAATTTCATCAACAATTGCAAAAAAATGCTTTCTTTGAACCATTTCGTTCATTGAAAATTTCATATTGTCCCTCAGATAATCAAATCCAAGCTCACTATTTGTTGCATAAGTTATGTCGCAATTATAATTTTTTTTTCTTTCAATATCGTTTTGATCATTATTTATATATCCAGATGTTAGACCTAAAAAATTATATATCTTTCCCATTTCTAGCGAGTCTCTTTTTGCCAGATAATCATTCACTGTCACAACGTGTACTCCTTTTTCATGTAAAGCATTTAAATAAGCGGCAAGAGTAATAGTTAAGGTTTTACCCTCACCTGTTCTCATTTCAGCAATTTTTGCTTCATTTAGAACCACTCCACCTATCATCTGAACATCAAAATGTCTTTCATTTCTAGTCCTCAATGAAGCTTCTCTAACTAATGAAAAAGCCTCTGGGAGTATTTGATCTAATGTGTCTCCTTTTTTGATCCTTTCTTTAAATTCTAGAGTTTTTTTTGGAAAATCAGAATCTCTTAAATTTTTTATATTATTTTCTAATGAATTTATTTCTTTTACAATTTTTTCTATTCGATCCAGCTCTCTTTGATTGCTAGATTTTATGAATTTTGAGATAAAGTTAAGAGGATTTAGCATTAGTTTTTGATTTATTATTTACTTATAACCTTTAATATAATTATTAAATATTTATTTTAAATACTATGGGCATTAATTTAACTAATTTCTTATCATCTAAATCAAAAAGTAAGAGAATGATGGAATTTCAAGATTTAGATCATATAGATGGTGTATCTATTTCTACTGTCAGTGCTAATTTATATAATAATTCTAGAGATGATCTAGTTATGTTTTATTTTAGAGATGGGGCAAATTATGCATCTGTTTATACACAGTCAAAGATTATATCAGAAAATATAAAGTGGAACTTAAATCAGAGAGTAAAAAAGATTTTTTCATTAATTGTGAATACAAGAAATGCAAATTGTTTTACAGGAAAACAGGGCTATAAAAGTTTGGAAAAAATAGCTGAACTCGCTTCACAAAAATTATCTGAAAAACAAAAAGAAGATGATGATCAGCCAAAAAAAATTAAATCTAAAGAAATAATTTTTGGTTGCACAGGTACTATAGGAGAAGTTTTTCCCGAAGAAAAAATATTAAATAAAGTCCAGGAGCTTGTTGATAAAATTAAGTATACTCAAAATAAGTATGTTTGGATGAAAGCGGCACTTGGTATTATGACAACTGATACTCAACCAAAGATGGCTATGGAAAAGTGCAATATTGGAAATAGTGAAATCAGAATTTTTGGAATTGCTAAAGGCTCAGGAATGATACAACCTAACATGGCTACTACATTAGGATATATTTTTACTGATGCCGATTTATCAAATGATATTTTAAAGAAACTTTTGAAAAAAAATATATCAAACACATTTAATGCAATTAGTTGTGATAGCGATACAAGTACAAACGATATGGTTACAATTTTTTCAACAGGAAAATCAAAACATTCTAAAATTGAAAATATTAATGATGAAAAAATTAAAGATTTTGAAAATTCATTAAATAAAGTTTTATTGAATTTAGCAAAAAGAGTTGTAGCAGATGGAGAAGGAGCATCTAAATTCATTACAATAAATGTTCAAAACTGTAAAAATGAGGATGATGCAAAAAAAATTGGTTTTTCAATTGCTAACTCCCCTTTGGTAAAAACAGCAATTTCGGGAGAAGATCCTAATTGGGGTCGGATACTCATGGCTATAGGAAAAGCTGGTATACAAATAAATTACGAAAAATTATCTATTAAATTTGGAAATATTAGTATTGTTATGAATGGAAAGCTAAATTCAAATTACAATGAGGATGAAGTATCAGAATACATGAGGAATGACAGTATTGATATTGAAGTTGATATTTCAAGTGGATCAAAAAATTTTAAAGTTTACACGATGGATTTGACAAAAAAATATATAGAAATTAATGGAGATTATAGAAGTTGATAAAATTTTATTGAAATTTTTTTAAGCAATACTAAATAAAAATCATGATAAAGTATAAGTTAATCTGTAAAGACTGCGAATTTTCATTTGATAGTTGGTTTGCATCTTCAACTGAGTATGAAAAACTCAAAAACAAAAAGTTTCTAAATTGTCATAATTGTAATTCTAAAAAAATTGAAAAAAATTTGATGGCACCTAAATTAATAAATAGTTCAAATTTAAAAAATTTTGAGAACAAAGATAAAAAATTTATAGAAATAAAGAATAAAATTAAAGAATATCAAAAGTTTATAAAAAATAATTTTGATTATGTTGGAGATAACTTTGCTTATGAGGCAAGATCAATACACTACGATAAAAGAAAGAAAAGCAAAGGTATTTATGGAAATGCCACAAAGAGAGAAGTTAAAGAATTAATAGAAGAAGGAGTTGAGGCTGAAATAATTCCTTGGATAGAGGATAAAAGTAATTAGTTTTTAATAAATTTACCAATATAATTTATTGATTTATCTGAACTTAAGGACCATTCATCCTTAATAAAATTAAATTTCATTCCATCTAAATTTTCTAATTTTAAATTAAATTTTTTCGAAATATCAATTAAATCTTTAGGTTTAACAAACTTTTCCCACTCATGAGTACCTATTGGAAGCCATCGCAAAATATATTCTGCACCTACTATTGCAAAAAAGTAAGATTTTAGAGTTTTGTTGATTGTGGCGATAAACATAATGCCCCCTTCTCTTAGAAGAGATGCACAAGACTCCAAAAAAAAATTAATATCTTCAACATGTTCTATAATTTCCATATTTAGAATCACATCAAATTTTGTATCTGTTTTAAAATTTTCAGGAGATGTTGAGAAATATTTTATATTCAATTTATTTTTTTGTGCATGTAATTTTGCTACCTTAATATTTCTTTCTGATGCATCAATTCCAGTTACATCAGCTCCAAGTCTACTTATGGGTTCTGCTAATAATCCACCACCGCATCCAATATCTAATATTTTAAGTTTTTTTAGTGGTTTGTCTTGCATCTTAAGCTTGAATGTATTGATAATATTTTCTTTAATATAGGAAATTCTTATAGGATTAAATTTATGCAAAGGTTTAAATTTACCATCGGGATTCCACCATTCTTCTGCAATTCTAGAAAATTTTTCTATTTCTTTTTTATTTATTGTGTTATTTTTCATTAGTAAGTTGACTTTATATTCAAGATGTATTTTATCAATATATTTTAACTTAGATAATATTTTATCATGAAAATTGTAGTATTGAAATTTGGTGGAACTTCAGTCGGAACAATTGAGAAAATTAAAAAAGTTGCCAA
>CVSD01000071.1 GCA_001179885.1 Candidatus Pelagibacter communis
AGAGCTGAATATTTAGCAAGTCAGTTGAATGACACTATTGTGATTAATGGCGATGCGCTTGACGAAGAGGTTTTAACAGAAGCTAACCTCGGAGAAGCAGAAACAGTTTTAGCACTAACAAATGATGATGAAGATAATTTGATGGTAAGTGTTTTAGTTGAAAAATTTGCGAAAGACCAAAAAGATATAGATGACAAAAGAACCATGGCTTTAATAAATAAACCAAATTATTCTTTACTACAATCTTCATTAAAGATTGATGATTTGATAGATCCTAGAATGACGACAGTTTCAAGTATATTAAAACACATACATAAAGGCACAATTGAAAATGCCTACACTATCTCTGATGGTGAGTATGAAGTTATAGAAGCTGAAATTATCGAAACTTCAGAATTGATAAATAAAGAAATTAAAAACGCAAATCTTCCAGAAGAGTTAAGAATTGGAGCGGTATTAAGAGATAAAAAGGTAGTTATTCCAAGGTCAAATTTTGTTTTTAAAAAAGATGACAGAGTTGTCTTTATTGTAAAAAAAGATTCAATATCAATCGTTGAAAATATTTTTAGATTAAGTTCTGTTTAATTTAATGTTTGGATTACAAGTTAGATATCTTAGTTTCTTTTTTGGTCTAATTGCAATTTTATCTTTTTTTAATCTTATCTACTCATATTATCTAAATTTATATCTTAATTTGAATACTTATTATTTTAGTTTATTTGTATCCTTAGGATTAGGAGTTTTATTTTATAAAGTTAATGATTTAGAAAAAAAAAAAACAATTTTTAATAAAATTTTAACAGTTTTTTTCGGTTATATTTTTATTCCATTGATTTTATCTATACCATTTTATTTTAGTATTTATAATTTAACTTTTGTAAATTCATACTTTGAAACAATATCAGGATTTACTTCTACTGGTTTTACTATATTTGATAACATTAAACATATTGATCAAAGTTTAATTTTATGGAGATCAACAACACAATGGATTGGTGGACTTTATTTTCTATTTTCTATAATTTTTTTGATAGATATTTATGATGAAAGTTTTAAGAAATCTTTAACTAATTTTTTTTCATTTAATAGTTCTGAAATATTAAAACAAGCTATCAAAATTTTTTTATTATATTCACTTATTACTCTTGTTATATTTATAATATTAAACTTATTTTCAATAAGAGTTTTTGACTCTCTGAATCTGTCTTTTTCATTAATTTCATCTGGTGGTTTTTTACCAACAAATGATCTTTCAAACATAATTAAAGAAAATTCTCAAATTATTGTCCTTTCATTTTTAATGCTTACATCTTTTTTTAGTATTTTTTTTAGTTATAATTTGATTTTCTTTAAAAATAGAAACATAAATTTTTTATACGAAGATTTACATTTAATAATTTATCTTATTATAGTTTTAGCATTTTTTTTTCTTTTTTTTAGTTTTAATGATAATTTTCTAAATCACTTGCTTGCAATTTCTAGCAGTATGTCAAATATTGGCTTTTCATTAGAATTAAATAAAACAAATACAAATTTTATTTATTTAATATTAGTAATCATTGGTGGGTCCTTTTTTTCTACAAGCTCTGGATTAAGGTTTATTAAGATTTATTCCTTGTTTAAATATTCCCTAAATCAAATCTTATCCTTTAGTAGACCAAAAAATATTTTTATGAATAGATTAATCTTTACTCAAATTAATTTTAATTTTAATGAAATAAATAAATATTTTCTTACGATTATAATTTTTGTTATTTCTTTTTTTACTATTTTATTTTTTTTAAGTATGAGTGGGATAAATTTTGAAGATTCATTTAGACTATCAATATTAACATTGATGAATACTGTAAATTCTTCATCATATGGTTTATCAGATTTTAGTTTTAACAATCTTCACTTTTTAACTAAATATTGTCTCATTTTCTTTATGATTGTTGGTAGAATTGAGCTGTTGACAATTTTACTTCTATTGAAAAAATTCCTTTTTAAAAATTAGTTAATTATTGTATATGTAATTATCTAAATATTGCGCCCTTAGCTCAGCTGGATAGAGCATCGGTTTTCTAAACCGAGGGTCGGAGGTTCGAATCCTCCAGGGCGCGCCATAAATAGCTCTTTTAAAGGTATTTTATTATATAATTTTTACTTGACTAGAATTATTATAATCCAAAAGGGCTACTAAATTTCTCTTGAAGAGTTTTTTCTTACATGCTTAAATTGTGAATATTCAAAAGTTATTTTGAATTATTTGTTAACAAATAAATAAACAATAGGAAGAAATATGTTTAAATACTTAAAACAATTAACTTCTTTAGTTGCTATGGTAGCTGTGTTGTTCACTTTTACAACAGAGTCTATGGCTGCTAAAAAATCTAAAACACTTAAAAACACTCAAAAGAAGGGTTTTGTAAGATGTGGAGTATCTCAGGGTCTTCCAGGATTTTCTAATGCTGACGCTGCAGGAAATTGGACTGGTGTTGACGTTGATGTATGTAGAGCGGTAGCTGCTGCAGTATTAGGTGATGCAAACAAAGTTAAGTTTACACCACTAAGTGCTAAAGAAAGATTTACAGCTTTAACTTCTGGTGAGATTGATATCTTATCAAGAAACACAACTTGGACTCTTTCTAGAGATGCTGATATTGGACTTACTTTCGTTGGAGTAAACTTCTACGATGGTCAAGGTTTCATGGTTAGAAAAAGTTCAGGTATCACTTCAGTAAATCAATTCAAAAATGGTATCTCAGCTTGTACTAATATTGGTACAACAACTGAGTTAAACATGAGAGACTTCTTTAACTCTAAAGGAATTTCTTATGAACCAGTTGCTTTTGAAAAAGCAGACGAAGTTGTTGCTGCTTATGATTCAGGAAGATGTGATACATATACAACTGACAAATCTGGTTTAGCCGCTCAAAGAACTAAAATGAGTAACCCAGATGAACACATTGTATTACCTGAAACTATTTCTAAAGAGCCACTAGGTCCAGTTGTTAGACAAGGTGATTCAGTTTGGGAAGATATCGTAAGATGGTCTTTAAATGCTATGATTGAAGCAGAAGAATATGGAATCACTTCAGCAAACGCAGACTCTATGAAAACTTCAGAAAACCCAGCGATCAAAAGATTAGTTGGAGCTGAAGGTGAATTAGGTGCTGCTTTTGGTCTTGATAACGAGTGGAGCTTAAGAATTATCAAGCAAGTTGGTAACTACGGTGAAAGTTATAAGAGAAATATAGCTGACACTGGTATTTTACCAGACAGAGGTCCAAATCAATTATGGACAAAAGGCGGAATACTTTACGTTCCACCTGCAAGATAATTGTAGTTTAAAACAATTTAAAAGGGCTAGATTTTTCTAGCCCTTTTTTTTATAAACTCTTATATTATCGCATCGTGAATTTTAAATTAAAAGATTTAGGCCCCCAACTTATTACAGTTATAGCTGTGGTTTTAATTTTTGGTTTTTTTACCTATAACGCACAAATCAATATGGAGGAAAGAGGTATTGAATTTGGTTATGGTTTCTTATCACAAGAGTCATCTTTTGATGTTCAATTTTCTTTAATTGAATATGACGGTTCTCATTCATATTTTAGAGCGTATTTAGTTGGTTTATTAAATACTATACTAGTTTCTGTAATTGGAATTATTATAGCAACAATACTTGGAGTTATTATTGGTGTAGCAAGATTATCGCCAAATTATTTGATTAATAAATTTGCAGCATACTATGTAGAGTTTTTTAGAAATATACCCTTATTACTACAAATATTTTTTTGGTATTTTGCAGCATTAAGAGCATTACCACTTCCTCAAGATGCCGATGCAATATTTGGTGTATTTTTTTTAACAATTAAAGGTCTTTATGTTCCCAGTTTTATTTGGGAAAATTTTAATATTTTCTTCTACTCAATAGTAGCAGCAATAATTGCAATTATTGTAATCAGAATTCATGCAAAAAAATTACAAGAAACACAAGGTAAACAATTACCTGTTTTTTTAATTTCGATTGGATTAATTTTTATTTTACCTCTTTTCAGTTTTTTAATTGGTGGTGTAAGTTTATCTTTTGAAATTCCTCAATTAAAACAATTAGCAGCCACTTCATTTGTTTATGATGGTGGTTTAAGTTTGCCACCCGAATTAATTGCATTAACTTTATCTTTATCGTTATATACTGCAACTTTTATTGCTGAATGTGTTAGAGCCGGTATTCAAGGAGTAGGCAAAGGTCAAAAAGAAGCTGCTGCATCGATTGGATTAAATCCTAATCAAGTTCTAAAACTTGTAATTATGCCTCAAGCTTTAAGAATTATAATTCCACCAACAACTAACCAGTATTTAAATTTAACAAAAAATTCATCTTTAGCTGCAGCGATTGCTTATCCTGATTTAGTTTTAGTTTTTGCTGGCACAGCTTTAATGCAAACTGGTAAAGCAATTGAGATTGTTTCTATTACTATGTTTACTTATTTAAGTTTAAGTATATCGATTTCAATTTTAATGAATTGGTACAATAAAAGAATAGCTATACAGGAAAAATAATGAGTAATATTAATTTTTTAAAGCCTGATAAATCAAATTTAAACACATTTTTGTATTTAGGTTCATTTTTATTTTTTATTAGTATTTTAGATGTTTTCTTAAATTCATTTTTCAAAGTTAATCTAACTGGTTTTTTACCTAATTTATTAAGCTTTTTATTTCCTTTAATTCTTGGTTTTATAGGTCTTCACTTTGTTAGAATTGAATATAGCGGGATAAAACAACTAGATTTAATTAATAAACATATAAATACTAGTAATTTTAACGCTATTCTTTCTTTATTAATAATTTTTGTAGTAATTAAATCTATACCACCAATATTAAGCTGGTTTGTGATTGATGCTAGTTTTACTGGTGATAGCAAAGATGTATGTTCAGGATCTGGTGCTTGCTGGACTTATATTAAAGTTTGGATGAGAAGATTTATGTATGGAATGTATCCAAATGCAGAACAATGGAGAATTAATCTTTCATTTATAGCCTTGGCACTACTTGGTTCTGTTGGATATTTTGCTACAGATAAATTTAAGAAATATCTAACACTTTATTACGTCGTAATTTATCCTTTAATTGCATTTTTATTCATTTTTTTCTTTATTTCTGGTGGTCCAGTATTTTTTGATTTTTCTTATGGAATAATAGCTGCAATTTTATCAATTATTGTTGGTTTTTTCATTCCTAGTAAATTTAAATTTTATTATTTCTTAATTGTTCCATTCGCTCTTTACATCTTACTAAAATACTTTCTCTTCTTTGAAGAATATATTGAATTAGGTAAGCTCGAAGGTTTAAATTGGGTAGAAACTGGCGCTTGGGGAGGTTTATCTCTTACTTTTATAATATCTTTTTTCTGTCTGATATTCTGTTTTCCAATTGGAATGGCTTTTGCATTAGGCAGAAGATCAAGTTTTCCCTTAATTAGATATATTTCAATTGGTTTTATTGAATTTTGGAGAGGTGTTCCATTAATTACAGTCTTATTTATGTCTGCTGTTATGTTTCCAATGTTTTTACCAGCAGATTTCTTTATAGATAAATTAGTAAGATGTATAATAGCAATATCGTTGTTTGAAGCAGCATATGTTGCTGAAGTGATTAGAGGTGGATTACAAGCTCTTCCGAGAGGTCAATACGAAGCTGCAAAATCTTTGGGTATGGGTTATTGGAAAATGCATATATTTGTAATTTTACCACAAGCATTAAAACTAGTAATACCAGGCATAGCTAATACATTTCTTGCTTTAGTTAAAGATACTCCATTAATATTTGTTGTTGGTCTTTTAGAAATAGTAGGAATGTTAAATTTAGCTAAAACTAACCCAGAATGGTTAGGTTTTGCAATGGAAGGTTATGTATTTGCAGCAATAATTTTCTGGATTATTTGTTATGCAATGAGTAAATATAGCTATAATTTAGAAATTAAATATAAAACTGATAGATAATATATTATGTCTGATAGCATTATTCAAATAAACAATATGAATAAATGGTTTGGTGATTTCCAAGTCTTAAAAGGAATTAATTTGGAAGTAAAACCCAAAGAAAAAATTGTTGTCTGTGGACCATCAGGCTCAGGTAAGTCAACTTTAATCAGATGTATTAATAGATTAGAGGAACATCAAGAAGGAAATATAATTGTTGATGGAACAGAATTAACAGAGGATACAAAAAACATTGAACAAATAAGAGCTGAAGTTGGAATGGTATTTCAACAATTTAATTTATTTCCTCATTTATCAATTTTAGACAATTGCACACTTGCACCGATATGGGTAAAGAAAATGCCAAAAAAAGATGCAGAAGAACTAGCATTAAAACATTTAGAAAGAGTGCAAATTCTTGATCAAGCTCAAAAATATCCAGGCCAGTTATCTGGAGGTCAACAACAAAGAGCAGCAATTGCAAGAGCTTTATGCATGGAGCCAAAAATAATGCTATTTGATGAACCAACATCAGCCTTAGACCCTGAAATGATTAAAGAAGTGCTTGATGTTATGGTTAATTTAGCAAAACAAGGCATGACAATGATAGTAGTTACTCATGAAATGGGTTTTGCCAAAGAAGTAGCTGATCAAATGATATTTATGGACGAAGGAATGATAGTAGAAAAAGCTGATACCAAAGAGTTTTTTGCTAATCCTAAGAGTGATAGAACCAAACTTTTTTTGAGCCAGATACTATAACCAACCTAGATTTCAAGAAATATTTCTTTATATTTAACTCAAGTATTACTTGACATATTTCTCATATAACCTGTTTTTCCTCTAAAAATAAAAAAGATTATTGTTGCAGTAGGTATTAAAAACTAGTTCAATGAGTTTTTAAAAAAAATTAAGAGGGGTCTTAATGGAAGATAATTTTAATAAGCATTTAGGCAAAAAGCTTAAGCTTAGAAGACTAGCTTTAGGTTTAACTCAAACCAAAGTAGCTAAAGCGATTAATGTAACATTTCAACAAATACAAAAATATGAAAAAGGTACTAATGGGGTTAGTTCTATAAGGTTATTACAACTATCAAATTATTTAAAAGTACCTATTAACTATTTTTTTGAGGATTTTTCAGAATATTTACTAAATTTAGAAAAATCTAAAGAAGGGCATATGAATGTAAATTACAATTTTTTAGTGAAGTTATATTCAGAATTAAATGCAGATCAAAAACTAAAATTTAATAAATCTTTACAAGTAGCAAGTAATAATATTTCTAAGGTCGGGTAATTTTTGGCTCCTCGGGCAGGACTCGAACCTGCGACCAATTGATTAACAGTCAACTGCTCTACCAACTGAGCTACCGAGGAATATAAAAAGCTCAACTTACTTTTTTTTCATATTAAAACAAGATTTTTTTTGGAGGCAACGCCCGGAATCGAACCGGGATACAAGGATTTGCAATCCTCTGCGTAACCATTCCGCCACGTTGCCGTATGTTTTAGATGATAGCTACAAGGGTTTTATATAAAATATTTGCAATTAGTCTATTAAATAACGTTCCAATTTGATTATTGTTAATTTAGATTATTAAATTATAAACTATTTACCACCATGATACGCGATAAATATATACATTCTAAAGTAGAAGATAAAATTTATGCTTATTGGGAGAAAAATAAATTATTTAAACCGCAGAAAAATTCCAAAAAATTTTCAATCGTAATTCCACCACCAAATGTAACAGGAAGTTTACATATGGGACATGCATTAAATAACTCAATTCAAGATTTTTTAGTTAGATATTATCGAATGAATAATTATGAAACTTTATGGCAACCTGGAACTGATCACGCAGGTATTGCTACTCAAGCACTTGTTGAAAGAAAATTAGAAAAAGAGAATTTAAATAAAAACAGACTTGGAAGAGAAAAATTTATAGAAAAAGTGTGGGAATGGAAAAATGAATATGGAGATATCATAATCAATCAATTAAAAAAACTTGGGTGTTCCTGTGATTGGTCACGTAACGCTTTTACTATGGATGAGAATTTATCCAAATCTGTAATTAAAGTTTTTGTTGAGTTACATAAAAAAAAATTAATCTACAAAGCTGAAAAATTGGTTAATTGGGACACTGTACTGAAAACTGCTATTTCAGATTTAGAAGTTGATCAAAGAGAAATGAATTCTAAAATTTATTATATAAGATATCCAGTCGAAAATTCTTCAGAATTTATTACTATTGCTACCACAAGACCTGAAACTATGCTTGGAGATACAGCAATAGCAGTAAATCCAAAAGATAAAAGGTATAAAGAATATGTAGGCAAAACTGTCACAATCCCAATAGTAGGTAGAAAAATAAAAATTATTAAAGACAACTATGCAGACCCCGAACAAGGGACAGGTGCATTAAAGATTACACCGGCACATGATTTTAATGACTATGAAGTTGGCCAAAGAAATAAGTTGGATATAATTAATATATTTACCGAAGAAGGAAAAATAAACAATAATGCTCCTCAGGATTATGTAGGACTTGATAGATTTGATGCTCGAAAAAAGTTATTAGAAGAACTCAAAGAAAAAGATTTCTTTGTTAAAGAAGAAAATATTAAGAATAAAGTTCCTTACGGTGATAGATCTAATTCAGTTATAGAACCTTTTTTAACTGAACAATGGTTTGTTGATGCAAAAAAATTAGCTGTGAAAGCAAAAAAAATAGTTAAAACAAAAAAGACAAATTTCTTTCCAACTAATTGGTCTAAAACTTATTTTCAATGGATGAACAATATTGAACCTTGGTGTGTTTCAAGACAACTATGGTGGGGTCATCAAATACCTGCATGGTATGGACCTGATAAAAAAATATTTGTTGCAACAAATGAAGTAGATGCAAAAAAACAAGCTAAAAAATTTTACAAAAAAGATGTTGAAATAACTAGAGATCCAGATGTTTTGGATACATGGTTTTCATCTGGTTTATGGCCTTTTGCAACATTAGGTTGGCCTGATAAAAAAGATTTTGTTAAGAAATTTTATCCTACTTCAGTTTTAGTTACAGGTTTTGATATTATCTTTTTTTGGGTTGCTAGAATGATGATGTTTGGAATGGAATTTTTAAATAAAGAACCTTTTAAAGATATTTATGTTCATGCACTTGTAAGAGACGAAAAAGGACAAAAAATGTCTAAGTCAAAAGGCAATGTTATTGATCCATTAGATTTAATAGAAAAGTATAGTGCTGATGCTTTAAGATTTACATTGTTATCAATGGCATCTCCAGGAACAGATGTAAAGCTTTCTGAAGATAGAGTTAAAGGATATAGGAATTTTTTAAATAAACTATGGAATGCTAATAATTTCCTAATTACAAATAAATGTGATTTTAAGAAAACTGATAAAGTTCCAAAAACTACATTAAATATAAACAAATGGATACATTCTGAGTTAATAGAAGTTAAGAACAAAATTCAAAAAAATATTGAGGATTACCGTTTTGATGAGGCTGCTAAAAATGCTTATCAGTTTGCTTGGCATTCTTATTGTGATTGGTATATCGAGCTTTCAAAAACAATTCTTTATTCTGATGATAAAAAAGCTCAAAAAGAGGTAAAAGAGGTATCTGCTTACATTTTCAAACAGATACTTGTAATGCTTCATCCTTTTATTCCATTTGTGACCGAAGAAATATGGTTAAAAAATAAGTTTGATAAATCAAACAAAAATTTTCTTATGTATAAAAATTGGCCATCTGGCAAAGCAAAAAAAGATCAATCTCAAAAAGATGTTGAAAAGATTATTAATATAATTTCAGAATTAAGATCATTTAAAAATGAGTTAAATGTAAGTCCTGGTTCATTTGTTGATATATCAGTTAATAAAATTACTAAAAAGAACAAAACTTTAATGTCTAATAATGAAGTAGTTCTTAAAAGGCTTGGTCGAATTAATAATTTTTATGAAAAAGATCAAGCCAAACCATCAGCTACACTAGTTATATCTGGAGACATATTTAAGATATATTTTGATGAGAATGTTGATTTAAATCTAATAAAAGAAAATTTAGTCAAAAGACAGAGTAAATATCAGGAAGAAATGGACAAGATATCACAACGATTATCTAATAAAGGATTTACCGATAGAGCACCAAAAAATATTGTTGAACAAGAAAAAACTAACTATAGTAATTTAAAAGATGATATCAAAAAAATATCATTAACAATTGAAAGTTTATAATGCGGAAATTTAATAAAAAAAAGTTACCAAGTAGACACACATCTTTAGGTGCAGATCGAGCTCCACATAGATCTTTTTATTATGCAATGGGAGAAACTGAAAAAGATGTCTCCAAACCATTTGTAGGTGTTGTATCAACATGGAATGAAGCAGCGCCATGTAATATTGCTTTAATGAGACAAGCTCAGTCAGTAAAAAAAGGTGTAAGAGCCTCAGGAGGAACTCCAAGAGAATTTTGTACGATTACGGTTACTGATGGTATTGCAATGGGTCACGAAGGAATGAAATCTTCGTTAATCTCTAGAGAAGTAATTGCAGATAGTGCTGAATTAACTGTAAGAGGTCATTGTTATGATGCTTTAGTGGGTATCGCAGGTTGTGATAAGTCTTTACCAGGTTTAATGATGTCAATGGTGAGATTAAATGTACCAAGTGTTTTTATTTATGGTGGATCAATATTGCCAGGAAAATACAAAGGTAAAGACGTAACTGTGGTAGATGTTTTTGAAGCTGTTGGAAAACATTCATCAGGTCAAATGTCAGCAAAAGAATTAAGAAAATTAGAATTAGTTGCATGTCCAAGTGCAGGTGCTTGTGGTGGTCAATTTACTGCAAATACAATGGCCTGTGTATCAGAAGCTATTGGTTTAGCTTTACCTTATTCAGCAGGTACACCAGCTCCTTATGAAGAAAGAGATAAATATGCAAAAGCAAGTGGAAGAATGGTAATGGAATTATTAGCTAAAAGAATTAAACCAAGAGATATTGTTACGAGAAAAGCATTAGAAAATGCTGCAACAATAGTTGCTGCAACTGGTGGTTCAACTAATGCAGCATTACATTTACCAGCTATTGCGAACGAAGCTGGAATTAAATTTGATTTAATGGATGTTGCAAAGATATTTAAAAGAACACCTTATCTTGCAGACTTAAAACCAGGTGGAAAATATGTTGCAAAAGATATGTGGTTAGCAGGTGGAGTACCAATGTTATTAAAAACTTTATATGATGGTGGTTATATCCATGGTGATTGTATGACAGTTACAGGTAAAACAATGAAAGAAAATTTAAAGGGAATAAAATTTAATCCAAAACAAAAAGTTTTAAGAGCTTATAACAGACCCTTATCACCTGATGGTGGTGTTGTAGGATTAAAAGGTAATTTAGCTCCTGAAGGCGCAATTGTAAAAATTGCTGGTCTTAAAAAATTACAATTTACAGGAAAAGCAAGATGCTTTGATAATGAAGAAAGTGCAATGAAAGCTGTTCAAAGTAGAAAATATAAAGATGGTGATGTAATCATTATTAGATATGAAGGACCAGTAGGGGGACCAGGTATGAGAGAAATGCTTTCAACAACAGGTGCAATTTATGGACAAGGTAAAGGAGAAAAAGTTGCTTTAATTACCGATGGAAGATTTTCAGGAGCTACAAGAGGATTTTGTGTAGGTCACGTTGGACCAGAGGCAGCTTTAGGTGGACCTTTAGCTCTTTTACGTAATGGAGATGTTATTGATATTGATGCTAAGAAAGGAACAATTAATGTTCGATTAACAAGAGCACAATTAGCTTCAAGAAAAAGAAAATGGAAGGCTAGAAAATCTGATTTTGGATCAGGAACACTTTGGAAATATGCACAAACTGTTGGACCAGCATATTTAGGGGCACCAACCCATCCTGGTAAGAAAAAAGAAGTTAAGGATTACTCAAAAATTTGATGAAAATTCGCCCAGTAATTTTATGTGGTGGAGCAGGAACAAGACTTTGGCCTAATGCTAAAAAACACCAAGCTAAACAATTTATAGATTTTGGTAATTGGACTTTATTAGGAAAAACTCTTGAGAGAGTTAAAGCTTCTTTATTTGATGCACCAATTATTAGCACAAATGCAAAATATCTAAGACAAGTAAAACAACATTTAAAAAAACATAGAATAAGAAAATTTAAGATAGTTTTAGAGCCATCTAAAAGAAATACAGCACCAGCTATATTAAGTACGGCATTAATAAAGGATATACCTAATGAACAACCTTTAATGTTTTTAGCAGCGGATCACTTGATAGAGAAGGTTGGTTTATTCAATAAAGCTATTAAAAAAAATCAAAATAAATTAACTCAAAACAATATTTTTATATTTGGAATTAAACCCACAATGCCTTCAAGTGAATTTGGTTATTTTTTAACAAAAAATATTAAAGTAACTAAATTTATAGAAAAACCAAAAGAAGCTAAAGCAAAACAAATTATCAAGAAGAAAGGTTACTGGAATTCTGGAATGTTTTATTTGAGAAAAGACTCAATCATTAATAATTTTAAGAAATACCAGCCAAATATTTACCGAAACTGTAACAAAGCTGTAACAAAAGCAAAATATAAAAGTAATGTGTATTATTTAAACAAACAAGCATTTACCAAAGCAACAGCTAAGTCTTTTGACTATGCGATATTAGAAAAAACCAAAGATATAAATGCGATCAAATTAGATATTCCTTGGTCTGATTTAGGTTCTTGGAAAGAAATTTGTAAGATGTATGGAAGAAATAAAAGACATTATTTTAAAAAGAAGAATGTATTCCATAGACCTTGGGGCAGTTATGTTAATCTATTCAATGGTAAGGAATTCTTAATTAAAGAATTATATGTAAAACCCAAAGGTATATTAAGTCTTCAAAAACATCATCATAGAGCTGAGCACTGGGTTGTTACTCAAGGTAAACCTAAAATTACTTTAAATAAGAAATATTTTACAATGAAACCTGATGAAACTATCTTTATTCCATTAGGTGCAATCCATAGAATAGAAAATCCCTACAAAAAACCAGTAAAAATTATTGAAGCTCAAGTAGGATCTATATTAAAAGAAACAGATATTGTTCGATATCAGGATGTTTATGGCCGTGTTAAATAATTAACACGACCATAAAATATATTTAAAACCAATTATTTGGAATAATTATGTAGTGGATTGCTAAAACAATTCCAACTGAAACACTCAATCCAAAGATCATTTTAAGAAAGTCTTTACCAATTAATGGGAAAACATACTTAAATTTATAATCTTTATTCATAGTTGAAATCGCAAGCTCTCTTCCACATAATAAACCAACGAAAACCCATGTTGTTGACATCGGTAAGTCGTTTAATTCTTTGAAGTAGAAAAGTACTGCAGCATAAATTACGTTAATAATTGTAGCTGATCTTGCGTATCTTGTTCCTGTTTTTTCTAAAACTACTGTTTGAATTCTTCCTCCTTGGATGTAAAATATATAAAACAGCAGAGCTGTAAAATAAGCCATTACAATTAATAATAACGTTACATCTAGCTGTCTAGGAAGGTACACAGCTATATTGGCTACATCGTGAGATAACCATACCCACCATAACCAACCAGAAGTCACCCAAACTGAGTTACGCCAAAAACCAATATATTTTTCATCAACTTCATCTAATTTTTCATTGATAAATTTTGATACAGCAATCCAGGCAATATAAGCAACCATTGCAGCCAAACCATAACCAACCACACTTTTTAATAGCATTTTTTCAAGCACTACTGTTGAAGCAAACGCTGATAAAACCAAGAAAGTTGTTGATACAGGTATACCGACTCTTGTTAATAACAATAGTATTGCTGGTGCAACTGCATGATACCATTGAATTTCTTGATAAGGTATTCTGGTTAATCTTCCATAAGAAATATCACCATCATATGAATACCATCCCCATGCTAATGCTATAATCATGACACTTGAAGCAGACCCTGCTAGTATGTACCATTTAAACCACTTCTTTTTTGAAGCTATAAATGTACCTAGTGTTTGAATTGAATCATTAGCGATTACGCTATAACCGGCAAGGGCAAACCCTATAACCGTGTAAATTAAAGTCATTTCCATTTTTTATCTCCTTAATATTATTGTTTTCGGTTCCTATTGATTCATGACTTAAGGAGTATGTAATCTGAGACAAAAAATAATTCTATACAAAAGTTTATTGATTTGAGAATCAAGGAGTGGATTCGTTAATATCTAAACTAATTAAAACCAAAGTCTACTTTATAATTAGAATATAACTTTATAAACACCAATTAAAAACAATGGTATTTGTAGTCCAAAGTTAGTTATTATCGCTTTATCTTTGCTAATAAATCCAGCGATAGTCCATCCAACAACTCCCAATCCATGAAAATAAATATTTAAAGGATATATATTTAGGTTTGTTAATAGAATACCAACTAAGACTAGAAATGTACTTATCCATTTAAGGTACTTCTTGATAAACATTCGTTTTCCTTTCAGCTTGTTTTATTTTGATTTTAGATAATAACTTATCTACATTTTTTACATAATCCAAAAAACTCAAGATTGTATTTACTATATTTCATACCATCTTTGTCTTTGAAATTAGTTAAGTATTTAGAAAGACTTGCGCTGCTAATTTCCGTTACTTTTTCACAGATCTCACAGATTGAAAATGCAGTAGCTTTTGATACCTGACAGCTTGAATTTTGACAGGCTACAAAGGCATTTCTGCTTTCAATTTTGTGAATTTTTCCTATTTCAACCAGTTTATCTAATGCTCGATAAACTTGTAATGGAGCTTTAATACCTTTTTTTTGAACGTTGAAAAGTATTGCATAAGCCTTCATTGGTTCAGGTGATTTATGAATTAAATC
>CVSD01000072.1 GCA_001179885.1 Candidatus Pelagibacter communis
AAAAAGGTGTGCATTAAGTATAATTTCACAAGTTAAGGCAGCTTGTGATAATGATTTATCTAGAATTAAATCATGTGTAAAACTAACAGGCTTTGTAAATTCAACCGATGATTTTACTGATCAACCTAAAGTAATAAATGGAGCTTCAGATCTGATAGTTTCGGTATTTGGTGATGCAGGCATGCATGCTCGAGCTGCAGTAAGCACAAACAGTCTTCCTTTGGGTGTTTCTGTTGAAGTTGATGCGATTTTTGAATTAAATTAGTTTTATCGTCCAACACTATAGTATTTTAAACCCTGACTTTTAATTTTGGATGAAGAATATATATTTCTCATGTCGTAAATAATAAATTTCTTTTTTTTTGCTAAATTTTTAAAATTAATTGATTTAAAATCGTTCCATTCAGTATGAATTATAACAAGATCTGAACCTTCAATAGATTTTTTAATTGAATCGACATGAAATACATTTTTTAATTTTGAAAATTCTTTTTTTAGACCAGTGGGATCATAATATTTAATTATTGCCCCCTTTTTAGATAAAGCTGGTATCATTTTAAGGCTTGATGAATCTCTCATATCGTCGGTGTTAGCTTTAAAAGTAACCCCTAAAAAAGTAATTCTTTTATCTTTAATTTTTTTGTTTAAGATTTTGCTAACTCTGTCTAGTAACAGATTTGATCTTTTTTCATTTGATTTAATTACCGACTTTATAACTGATAAATTTGTTTTAAATTTATCAGCAGTTGTAGTAATGGCTTTTGTGTCTTTTGGAAAACATGACCCACCATATGCTGGACCAGCTCTTAAAAAACGGCCACCAATTCTTTTGTCTAAACCCATACCGATAGATATATCTTCAACATTTATCCCAGTTTTTTCACATAAATTTGCAATTTCATTTACGAAAGTAATCTTCGTAGCCAAGAAAGCATTAGAAGCATATTTAATCAATTCAGCAGCTCTCCTTGAAGTGTTTAAATATTGAGCTCCTTTTGAAATTAATGGATTATATAGATTTTTTAAAATACGATTTGATTTTTTATCATTAGTGCCAACAACTATTCTATCAGGGTATATAAAGTCCCTTATTGCCTCACCTTCTCTTAAAAATTCTGGATTAGATACCACTGAAAATTTTTTTTTAGAATTTTTTTTTGATATAATTTTTTCTATTTCATCTCCAGTTGTAACTGGAACAGTTGATTTAGTTATGATTATTTTAAATCTATTTATTGAAGAACTTATTTTTTTAGCTACATTGTAAATTTGACTCAAATCAGCCGAACTACCAACTTTTTTGGTTGGTGTGCCAACACAAATAAAGATTATATCAGAATCTTTAATTGATTTTTTTAAATCAGTAGAAAATGATAATCTTTTATTTTTAAAATTTTTAGTTACTAATTCAGATAAACCTGGTTCATAAATTGGAATTTTGCCTTCTTTAAGTAGATTTATCTTATCTTTATTCTTATCTACACAAATTACATCATTACCCAAATCTGAAAAACAAACACCACTAACTAAACCTACATAGCCAGTTCCAATCATACATATTTTCATATTTTAGAAATCTCCAATGATGATTTTATATATCCATTCATACTTCCACAGTCTAAATATTTTCCAGAAAAATGATGAGCTATAAATTTATAATTTTCGTCAATCAAAGATTGAATGGCATCTGTGATATGAATTTCACCACTTTTTCCAGGTTTTTGTTTTAATAATTTGGAGAAAATATTTTTTGGAAGAATATATCTTCCAATTACAGCTTTATTAGAAGGTGCTTTATTTATTGATGGCTTCTCTATAACATCGCTAATAAAATAATTTTTTTTATCTATTTTTTTGTTTAATTTATAAATTCCCCATCTTGTTACATCTTTTCTATTAACACTCATGCTAGCCATAACAGATGATTTATATTTATTATGAATTTGAATCATTGATTTCGAACAATTGTGTTTAATTATGAGATCATCAGGTAATAACATTAAGAAATATTTATCTTTTATATATTTTTTTGCTTTTAATACTGCATTTCCTGTTCCTAAAGGTTCGTTTTGATAAACAAATTTTATCATTTTTTTATATTTCAATATTTTTTTGTATTCATTGATAATTCTAGAATCTTTTTTCTTAGCAATAATCTTTTTATAAAAATTATCATTATAAAAATAATTTTTTATCATTATTTTTTTTTTAGAAATAATGAAAATTACTTCTTTAATACCAGCCTCTATACATTCATCTAAAATATATTCAATTCCAGGTTTGCCATTTATTGGTAAAAGCTCTTTTGCAAAAACACTGGTAAGTGGTAACAATCTAGTACCCAGACCAGCCAAGGGAATAATTGCTTGTTTAATCATTTAAATGTTTTACTTATTAAATTGTTTTATACAAATGAAAATTTTATTAAATAAAAATGATTTAAATGAGGCATTAAACGATATTTCTAACTTAGGTTTTGTGCCCACGATGGGTAGTCTTCATACGGGTCATGTATCATTGATTAAAAGATCCAAAAAAGAATGTAAAAAAACTATTGTTAGTATTTTTGTCAATCCAACTCAATTTAATGACAAAAAAGATTATACCAGATATCCAAGAAATGAAAAAAGAGATTTATCAATTTTAAAAAAACTAAATGTGGATTTTGTCTTTATACCAAAGAAAAAAGATATTTATGATTTTAAAAGAAAAATTAAAATTTCTAAAAAAGATAAGATTTTATGTGCAAAATACAGAAAAGGGCATTTTGAAGGAGTCATTGATGTTATGGAAAGATTATCCAAAATAATTAAAGCAAAAAAAATTTTTATGGGAGAAAAGGATTTTCAACAATTACATTTAGTTAAAAACTACCTAAAAAATAAAACTAAAAGTAAGATAATTATGTGTAAAACTATTAGAGATAAATATAAATTAGCCCTTTCTTCCAGAAATTTAAATTTAAAAAAAGAAGATTTAAATATTGCAAGATTTATTTCAAAAAATTTAATCAATTTAAAAAATAAAATAAATCAAAAAAAAGATATACAAAATATAATTTCTTTAAAAATAAAAGAATTTAATAAATTAAAAAACGTTAATGTTGAATATCTTGAACTTAGAAATAAATTTACACTAAAAAAAACATCTAACAAAAGAAATTCTAAAATTTTTATTGCTTATTATTTAAATAAAATAAGATTAATTGATAATTTCTGAATTTTATAAAAAATAGGCCGCAACACCCAAAAAAGATACAAAACCTATTACGTCAGTAATAGTTGTTACAAATACGCTAGAGGCAATTGCAGGATCAATATTCATTTTTTTAAGTGTTACTGGTACCAATATTCCAAATAGTCCAGCTACTACCATAGTTAAAATCATTGAAACAGATATTATTAAGGAAAGTTGATAATCTTGAAACCAAATTTGAACAATGAAAGAACTTATAATAGCAAATATGATTCCATTTAAAATACCAATGTTAAATTCTTTAAAAATATTTTGATTAAAATTATTTTTAGTAAGATCATTAGTTGCAAGTGTTCTAACTGTGACTGCTAAAGTCTGCATTCCAGCATTTCCTCCCATTGAAGCAACTATCGGCATTAAAAAAGCTAATACAACCATTTGTTCAATTGTTGCACCAAATAAACTAATACAATAAGTTGCTAAAAAAGCTGTAAACAAATTTAATAATAACCAATTAAATCTTCTTTTTGTTTTTGTTATAACACCGTCTGTAATCTCCTCATCACCTACACCTGCTAATCGCAAAGCATCTTCTTCAGCTTCTTCTTTTAATACTGTAAGAACATCATCAGATGTAATCATGCCAACTAATTTATTATTTTTATCGACAACACAAGCTGAATTTAAGTTATAGTTTTCAAATGAATGTCCAACTTCTTCTCTGTCCATATCTACAGGAATTAAAAAAATTGAATCGTCCATTATTGAGGACATTTTAGTCTCTCTAGATGTTCTGAGAACTTTAGAGGAAGGTACAGCTCCAATTGGTTTAAAATTTTCATCAACTATATAAATTTCTAAAAATTGTTCTGGCAAATCTTTATTTTCTCTAAGATAATCAATTGTTTGCCCCACAGACCAATTACTTGGTATTGCAGTAAACTCTCTCTGCATAATTCTAGCTGCACTTTCCTCGGGATAACTAAGACCTTCTAAAAGAGCAAAACGATCTTTTGGGGGTAATAAACTTAAAATTGAATTTTTATCTTTTTCTTCAACATTTTCTAAAATAGCTATTGCATCATCAGACTCAAGATTTTTCAATATTCTTACGATTGCATCAGAGGATAAATATTTGATTATTTCTGTTTGTACAGACTCGTTAAGTTCAATGAATACCTCTGGATCAATTTTGAAATTATTTAGTTTGATTAAATTTTCTCTATCATTTTGACTTAAATGTTCAATTATATCAGCAGCATCAGCAGGATGCATTTCTTTGAAAGAATTTGTTATAAATAAAGCATCATTGTTAGAGATTTTATCTGTAACAACTTTTATATATTCTTTATTAAATTCAAAATTGACTTTTTTATCTTTAATTTTTTTTATTAAAGTCATAAATTTACCTATTATTCTGACGGATCTTTTAATACATAATAAAAAGAATACAATTTATAAATGAATATAGAAATTAAAAAATCACAAAAACCAGTAAAATATGGGGATGCTATACTATTCATGGAGAAACGTCTTTCTGAAATAAACCAGAAAAATTCAAATAATTTAATATGGATTTTAGAGCATGAAGAAATTTATACTGCTGGTACTAGCTATAATGAAAAAGAAATTTTAGACAAATCAATCAATATAATCAGAACAAACAGAGGCGGAAAAATCACGTATCATGGTCCAGGTCAATTAATTTGTTATTTTGTAATTGATTTAAAAGAAAATAAAAAAGACATCAGAAAATTTATTTCTATTATTGAAAAAACAATTATTGATACACTTAAATTTTATAAAATTGAAACTTTCACCGATAAAAAAAATATAGGTATCTGGTATAATAATAATAATAAAATAGAAAAGGTTGCAGCTATTGGTGTTAGAATAAGTAAATGGATTGCCTATCATGGTTTTTCAATAAATATTAGTAATGATTTAAAAAAATATAATTCTATAATACCTTGTGGTATAAAAGATAAAAGCGTAACAAATCTTAAAAAAATAAGAAATCAAGATTATAAAGGATTAGACGATAGGCTAATTAAAAATTTTATTTCCAATTTGGCAAATTAAGTCTTTTAGTTTTTAATAGTTTTTTGAAATAATCTGGTAATAAAGCTTTATAAGTATATTTCTTATCATTTATCATAAATTTTATTTGATAAGAATGAAGCATTAAATCTTTATTTACTCGTTTAATGGATGATGAAGAATTATATTTTTTATCGCCATAAATTGAATGACCAATGTTAAATAGTTGCTTTCTTAATTGATGTTTTCTTCCTGTTATTGGCTTCATTTCAATTAAACTTGCATTTGAATTTTTATCAATTACTTTAAAAATTGTTTTTGCTTTTTCTATGATTTTCTTTCCATTATCATAACGAATTAATTCATTATTCCATTCTCCTGAATTTTTTTCAAGTTCTCCATTACAAATTGCTAAATATGTTTTGTGAACTTTTCTTAATCTGAACAATGATGTTAATAATTGAGCGGATTTTCTATTTTTTGCCATTATAAAAACGCCAGAAGTATCTTTATCCAATCTATGAACAGAATAGGGTTTTGATCCCTCAAAAATTTCACTTTTAGCAAATATATCAACTAAATTTTTTTTAGATTTTGTACCTCCTTGAACAGAAATACCTGCACTTTTATTTAAAACTATGAAATCTTCATTATTATCAATGATTAAATCTTCATTAGATTTAATTATTTCATTAGATGGAATAAACAATTTTTTTTTTTGAGATAAATATTCTTTAAAATCAAAGTTAAATAAATTTATTTGGTCATTTGTTTGAACTTTAAAAGAGCTTTTAACTTTTTTTTTATTAATCTTTATTTTGCCTAATCGTAAATTTTTTTCTATTAATCCTTGAGGAATTTTTCCTATTTTATTTCTTAACCATCTATCAAGACGCATATTATTACACGTTGAATCAACGATAAAATTCTTAATCATGATTGTATTTTTAGAATTTATTTTAAGCTGTGGCTACTTTTTTGTCTTCTTTTTTCTCAGCTTCTTTAATGGGTTCTTTTTTCTTTTTATCTATTCTTTTAGCTTCTACATCTCTATCTACAAATTCAATAATAGCCATTGGAGCATTGTCTCCGTATCTAAAACCAGCTTTAATTATTCTAGTATATCCACCAGATCTTTTTTCGTATCTTTTAGACAATGTTTTTTTTACTTTATTTGCAGATTTTGTATCTTGTAATTGTGAAATTAATATTTTGGTATTATGTAATGTATCTTTTTTTCCCAAAGTTATGATTTTATCAGCTTGAGGTTTTAAGAATTTTGCCTTTGGCAAAGTTGTTTTAATTTGCTCATATTTAATTAGCGAATTAAGCATATTCTTTAACAAAGCTTTTCTATGCTCTGAAGTTCTATTTAACTTTTTGTTTACCATTCCATGTCTCATCAGATGCTTTCCTCTAATTTTTTAGACATTTCAGCAATATTGTCTGGTGGCCAATTAGGTATTTCCATTCCTAAATATAAAGACATACCAGTTAACACTTCTTTAATTTCATTTAAAGATTTTCTTCCAAAATTTGGGGTTCTTAACATTTCACCTTCAGATTTTTGGACAAGATCACCTATATAAATAATATTATCATTTTTTAAACAATTCATTGATCTTACTGATAATTCAAGTTCATCAACTTTTCTTAATAAATTTTTATTAAATTCAGGTTCTGTAGAAACTTCCTTAACAGGAACTTCAACAGGTTCATCAAAATTAATAAACATTTTTAATTGATCTTGAAAAATTCGCGCTGAATATGCTACAGCATCTTCTGCTGAAATTGATCCATTAGTTTCAACTTCCATAGTAAGTTTATCGTAATCCAAAGCTTTACCCTCTCTTGCTGTACTTACAGAATAAGAAACTTTTTTAACTGGGCTATACAATGAGTCAATAGCTATTAGACCTAAAGGGGGTTCTTCAGGCTTGTTAAGTTCAGCTGGAACATAACCTTTTCCAGTATTCACATTCATTTCCATGTGGAAATTAGTGTTTTCATCAAGGTTACAAATAACTAAATCCGGATTTAAAATCTCTACATCTGGAACAGATGTAATATCAGATGCTTTGATCTCACCAGGACCTTTTGCGTCCAAAACTAATTTTTTTGTTCCTTCTGATGCACATTTTAAAGCTAAAGATTTTACGTTTAAAACTATATCAGTAACATCTTCTCTCACACCTTTTATAGATGTGAATTCATGTAAAACACCATCAATTTGAATTGAAGTGACTGCAGCTCCTCTTATTGAAGATAATAATATTCTTCTTAAAGAGTTTCCTAAAGTTAAACCATAACCTTTTTCAAGGGGTTCTGCTACGATTGTGGCGTGACTTAAATCATCACTTATCTTTACATCAAGTTTACCAGGTTTGATTAATGATTTCCAATTTTTAATATTAACATTTTCTAATTCCATTAAACTCTCCTTTTTTTTGGTGGCCTTGTACCATTATGTGGCATTGGTGTTGTATCTTTAATTGACAAAATTCTAAAACCTCTAGCTTGTAAAGCTCTTAATGCAGTTTCTCTTCCTGAACCTGGTCCTTTAATTTCAACGGATAAAGTTTTCATCCCATATTCTAAAGCTTTTGAAGCTGCAGCATCAGCAGCTATTTGAGCTGCATATGGAGTTGACTTTCTTGAACCTTTAAAGCCTTTTTGTCCAGCAGATGCCCATGAAATTACATTTCCGTTAGTATCAGCAATTGATATAATTGTATTATTAAATGTTGATTGAACGTATGCAATTCCATTAAGAATATTCTTTTTTATTTTCTTTTTTTTGAATAACTGCTTTTGACAGATTTTTTTGATGACTTTTCTACAACCTGTTCCTTAGTTTCCTGTTTTTCAGTTTTTGCCATAATTATTTTTTTAGTGGTGTTAATTTTTTACCAGCAATTGCAATAGCTTTACCTTTTCTTGTTCTAGCGTTACATCTAGTTCTTTGTCCTCTTACAGGTAATTTTTTTCTGTGTCTTGAACCTCTATAACACGCCAAATCAATTAATCTTTTAATACTTAGTGAATAATCTCTTCTTAAGTCACCTTCAACTTTAAAGTTCTGATCGATATATTCTCTAATTTTCAAAATTTCATCATCTGTTAACTGATTTACCCTTTTTTCTTTTGGTATGGATAATGAAGAGCAAATCTGTTTAGAAAACTTATCACCAATACCATAAATATAAGTAAGACCAACTTGAACTAACTTATTTTGTGGGATGTTTATACCTGCAATACGAGCCATAAATTTTGTGATAATTTCAGCCTTTTATATAAGAAGATCTTTCAAAGTCAATGTCTTAAACATTAAGAAAAGCATCTATTTTTGCTGTTATTTCTTCAATTTTAAGCGTTCCATCAATTTCATTATATTTAGGATTTTTTGAATAAAAATTTAGAACAGGTTTTGTCGTTTCCATGTAGGTGTCATATCTTTTAATTATAGTATCTAACTCATCATCAGATCTTTTCTCAATAATTTTTCTTTTTTTTATTCGCTTTAATATTGTTTCTTTGTCTACATTGAGAAAGAAAATAAAATCTATTTGTTGATTAGACTTATCTAATAACAAATCTAAATTTTTAGCCTGACTTATTGATCTTGGATAACCATCAAATATTAATTTGTCTTTTAAAGAAGGATTAAAAATAATTTCTTTTATAAGTTTATTAACTATTTCATCATTAACAAATTTTCCATTTTTCATGTCATTAAAAATTAATTTTCCAATTTCAGAATTTTTTTGAATTTCTTTTCTTAATATATCACCAGTAGATATTTGAAATCCGTTTAACTTATCAACTAAATATTTAGCTTGAGTTCCTTTTCCAGCACCAGGTGGACCAAATAGGATTATATTCACAAATTATCTACCAAATTTTGTTTTTTTAATTAGCTGTTCATATTGAGAACTCATTAACCTAGTTTGTATTTGAGTAACAGTATCAATAGCTACTACAACAACAATCAAAATTGATGTTCCTCCAAGATAAAAAGGAATAGGATAGTTTGCAATTAAAAATTCTGGCATTAAGCAAACTAAAGTCAAATATAAAGCGCCAATTGTAGTTAGTTTTGTTAAAATATTTTCTATATAAAGAGCTGTACTCTCACCAGGTCTTATGCCAGGAATAAAACCACCGTATTTTCTTAAATTATCCGCTGTTTCTGTTGGGTTAAAAGTTATTGAAGTATAGAAAAAAGTAAAAAATATTATACCAGATGCATAAAGCAACATATATAATGGCTGTCCTTGAGTAAAAAATGAACTTATGTTCAAAAATGTTTCATTATCAGAAAAATTAAAATTTGAAAAAGTAACTGGTAATAAAAGAAGCGCAGAGGCAAAAATTGCAGGAATAACACCTGCTTGATTTATTTTAAGTGGTAAATGAGAAGACTCACCCCCATACATCTTATTTCCCATTTGTCTTTTTGGATAATTAATTAATATTTTTCTTAAAGCTCTTTCCATAAAAACAATAAATAAAATTGTTAAAATCAGTAAAACAAAAAGTCCTATAATCATAAATGTTGAAACTGCTCCAGTTCTACCAAGTTCAAATGTAGTTACTAAAGCTCTTGGTATTTCTGCAACAATACCTGCAAAAATTATTAAAGATATTCCATTTCCTATACCTCTTTGCGTTATTTGTTCCCCTAACCACATTAAGAAAATTGTTCCTGAAACAATCGTTGTTACAGTAGAAATTTTAAAAAAAACTCCTGGATTTATCACTAAACCAGCTGATGACTCAAGGCCTACAGCAAGACCATATCCTTGTATAGTAGCAAGTAAAACTGTTCCGTATCTGGTAATTTGAGTAATTTTAGCTCTTCCAGTTTCACCTTGAGATTTTAAATTTTTAAAATAATCAGATACACCTGTCAAAAGTTGAACTATTATCGAAGAAGAAATATATGGCATAATACCTAAAGCAAATATTGCCATTCTGCTAACAGCACCTCCAGCGAAAACATTGAACATTCCTAGTAATCCTTTTTGATTACCTTCCATCATTATCTTTAGCTGTTCTGGATCAATACCTGGTAATGGTACAAATGTTCCAAATCGATAAACAGTTAAAATAGCTAGTGTAAATATTATTCTATTTCTTAAATCGTTACTTGATGATGAGGCGCTCATTTAATAAATTTATTTTTTTAATTGTAAAGATCCACCAATTTTTTCAAGTTTTTCAACAGCAGATTTTGAGGCTAGATCGGCCTCTATGTTAATTTTATTTTTTATAGCTCCTGAACCTAATATTTTTAACTTAATCACATTTTTATTAATTAGCTTTAATTTCTTTAATAAATCAGAATTTATTGTATCAGAAGCTTTTAAATTTTTTTTATCAATATATGATTGAATTTTATCTAGATTTAAAATTGCAATATTTTTTTTTCCAATAGGGTTAAAACCTCTTTTGGGTAATCTTCTATATAAGGGCATTTGCCCTCCTTCAAAACTCTTTATTGCAACACCTGATCTTGATTTTTGTCCCTTTACACCTCTTCCAGACGTTTTACCTTTACCAGAACCTATTCCTCTTCCAACTCTAATTTTAGTTTTATTTATTCTACTTCTATTGTTTAACTTAATCATTATCCCCTTTTTTCAATAATTTCTGAAATTTTTTTATTTCTTATTGCAGATATCTGCTTTGGCGAACTTTGTTTCATTAAGGCCTTCATTGTTGCTCTGATTACATTATGGGCGTTAGATGTACCCATAGATTTAGCTACAATATCTTTTACACCCAAAACTTCACATACAGCTCTAACTGGACCTCCGGCGATTATACCTGTACCTTTTGATGCAGCTCTAAGAACTATTCTTCCTGATCCATCTTTAGCTTTTACGTCATGATGAATAGTTCTGCCCTCTCTTAATGGAATATGAATTAATTTTCGTCTTGCTATTTCATTAGCTTTTTTAATTGCGTCTGGAACTTGCTTAGCTTTTGCATGAGCTATTCCAATTTTCCCTGATTGATTACCAACAACAACTAAAGCTGAAAAACCAAATCTTCTTCCGCCCTTTACAACTTTGGTAATACGATTTATATGAACTAATTTTTCTAATATATCGTCAGTTTTTTTATCTTTGTTATTATCCATATTTAAAATTCCATTCCATTTTTACGTAAAGTTTCAGCAAATACTTTAACTCTTCCATGATATTTATAAATTCCTCTATCAAAATAAATTTTTTTAATTTGTTTCTCTTGAGCTTTTTTTGCCAATTTTTCCGCAACTATTTTTGATAAGTCTGTTTTATTAACTTTTCCGCTTGATTTTATATCTTTTTCAACAGAGGAAGCAGATAAAAGGGTAATATTTTTCATATCATCAATTATTTGTGCAGAAATGTTTTTAGAAGATCTAGAAATGCTCAATCTGTATCTATCATTTGGAGCTACATTTTTTACCTTGTTGCTAACTCTAAATCTTTTTCTTTTGCTAGTATTTAGTTTCATTATTTTTTCTTTCCTTCTTTTTTCAGTATATACTGACCTTTTTCTCTAATTCCTTTACCTTTATAAGGCTCAATCTTTCTAAGTGTTTTTAATTTTGAAGCAATTGCTCCAACTTGTTGTTTGTCTGCCCCAGAGATTTTCAATGTTGTTTGTTTTTCAACTGCAATTTTTATTCCTTCCGGTATATCAAAGTCAATATCATGACTGTATCCAAGTTGTAGATTTAATTGGTTCCCTTTTAAAGCTGCTCTGTATCCTACTCCAACTAATTCAAGTATTTTTTCATAACCAGAACTTGATCCAATTACTGCATTATTTATTAAACTTCTATTCATTCCCCATAATTTTTTTGTTTCTTGATCAATTTTTTTGGGTTTAATGGAAATTTCTTTTCCATCTTTAATATCAAGATTGAATACCTCTAAATCAATACTGATTGATTTTTTTCCTAGTGGACCTTCAATATTCAAAATACTACCAGCTAAAGCAACTTTAACTTTTTCAGGAATTGAAATATTTATCTTACCAATTTTAGACATTAAAATACCTTACAAATTATTTCACCACCAACTCTTTGTTTTCTTGCATCAATGTCGGTCATGACACCTTTAGGCGTTGAAATTATAGCTATACCTAATCCATTATTTATTCTAGGTAAACCTTCTGCGCTCGAAAATATCCTTCTACCTGGTTTAGAAACTCTTTCAAATGTACTAATGACAGGATTGCCTGAATGATATTTTAATTCTAAAGACAGTAAAGGTTTATTATTTTCTTTATTTATCTTAAAATCTTTTATAAATCCCTCATTTTTTAAAATGTCAGCTATTTTAGTTTTAAAATTTGAAGATGGTAAATCTACTTTTTTATGATTTCTTTCTTGTGCATTTTTTATTCTTGCTATCATATCTCCTATTGGATCACTTAAACTCATATTTTCCTTTCTACCAACTTGATTTAACTAAACCTGGTATCTTTCCTTGCAGTCCTAGTTGTCTTAATGCAATTCTAGATATTTTCAATTTTCTATAAACACCGTGAGGTCTTCCGGTGATTTGACATCTATTCATCACTCTTACTTTTGCAGAGTTTCTAGGTAATTTTGACAATTTTTGTTGAGCTTTAAATCTTTCCTCTAAAGGAAGTTTTTTATTCATAATAATCTTTTTTAACTTTTGTCTTTTTTTAAATAGCTTGTCTGATAATTTTATTCTTTTATTATTCTTATTTATCGAACTTAACTTAGCCATTTTAGTTGTCTCCTTTTTTAATAAATGGAAAATTTAATTTTTCTAAAAGAGCAAAGCTATGCTCTTTACTTATAGCTGATATTACAATCACAATATCAATACCACGCACCTTATCAGCACGATCAAAACTTACTTCTGGAAATATAATATGTTCTTTTACTCCAAATGTATAATTTCCAAATTTATCAAAACCATTTGCTGACAAGCCTCTAAAATCTTTAATTCTTGGTAAAGCTATATTCACAAGTCTATCTAAAAATTCATACATTTTATCTTTTCTAAGCGTTACTTTTAATCCAGCATTTGAACCTTTTCTTGTTTTAAAATTCGCAACTGATTTTTTAAATTTTGTAGTTACTGGTTTTTGACCTGTTATTTTTGCTAAGTCCTCCTCACAAGACTTTAATATCTTTGAGTCATTTCCATCTAAACCCAAGCCCATATTTAAGACAATTTTTTCAATTTTAGGACCCATGTATAAGTTCTTAAAACCAAATTGAGATTTTAATGAAGGTTGAATTTCTTTATAATACAGCTCTTTTAATCTTGGAGTCATTATTTTTTAGCCTCAGTTTTTTTATTTTTGGTTTTTTCATCAATTAGTTTTAAATTTGATAAATGAATAAAACTTTCCTTTGAAAAAATTCCACCTTTTTTTTCTTTAGTTGTTTTTACGTGTCTCTTTACCATATTAATATCTTTTACTTTCGCTCTGTTGTTTGGTCTATCAATCTCAATTACTTCACCCTCTTTTTTTTTATCTTTTCCTGACAAAACTCGAACTTTTAAACCTTTTTTAATCATTATAAAACCTCTGGAGCTAATGAGATTATTTTCATTTGCCCTTTATTCCTTAATTCTCTAGTTACTGGACCAAAAATTCTAGTTCCAACCGGTTCACCTTTATCATCAACAAGAACAGCAGCATTATTATCAAATTTTACTTTTGACCCATCATCTCTATGAATTCCTTTTTTTACTCTTACAACAACAGCTTTGTGAACTGATCCTTTCTTTACTTTTCCTTTTGGAATCGCTTCTTTTACTGCAATCACTATAGTATCACCAATACTTGCATATCTTCTTTTAGAGCCACCTAATACCTTAATGCACTCTATTTTTTTTGCTCCAGTATTATCTGCTACATTTAATTCAGTTTGTACTTGTATCATTATTTTAAACTCTCCAGTACTTGAAATTTTTTATTTTTTGAAAAAGGCTTGCTCTCAATAATTGATACTTTATCGCCAGTTTTAAATTTATTATTTTCATCATGTGCATTATATTTTTTTCGTACTTTAACAACTTTTTTTAGTAGTGGATGAGAATATTTTCTTTCAACCATAACTGTTATAGTTTTATTTGGTTTATCACTTATTACTATACCTGTTAATATCTTTTTAGGCATTTAATTTCTCTTTTAAAATTGTTTTTAATCTTGCTATTGATTTTTTTGTTTCACTTATTTTTGCGGGATTTGATATTTGTGAATTTATTTTCTGAAATCTAAAATTAAATAAATCTTTTTTAAATTTATCAATATTTTTCACAATTTCATCCTTTGATAATTTTTTTATTTCTTTTTTTTTCATTTTACGCAAATCTCTTAATAGTTTTTGTTTTTATTGGTAATTTGGCAGAAGCTTTATAAAGTGCTTCCTTAGCTACTTGTTCTGATACACCATCAACTTCAAATAAAATTCTACCTGGTTTAACACGGCAAGCATAATATTCTGGTGACCCTTTTCCTTTACCCATTCTTACTTCAATAGGTTTTTTTGAAACTGGTATATTTGGAAAAATTCTAGTCCAAACCCTTCCTTGACGTTTCATGTGCCTTGTTAAAGCTACTCTTGCTGCTTCAATTTGTTTTCCAGTAACTCTATCTGGAGTAAGAGCTTTTAATGCATAAGATCCATAATTTATTCGAATAGCTCTTGAAGCTGTTCCATGAATTCTACCTTTGTGAGCTTTTCTCCATTTTGTTCGAACTGGCTGTAACATTATTGTTTTCCTTCTTTTGACGTAACTTTATTTGTTTCTTGACTAAATTCTTTTGCAAAAACTTCACCCTTATAAATCCACACTTTAATTCCTATTATTCCATAAGTTGTTAGTGCCTCTGCTTCTGCATAATCAATATCTGCTCTGAGTGTATGAGAAGGTATACTGCCATCTCTTAACCATTCAGTTCTAGCTATTTCATTTCCACCCAACCTTCCACTTATTGAAACTTTAATACCTTTTGCACCTAATCTCAAACATGACTGCATTGCTCTTTTCATAGCTCTTCTGTAAGAAATTCTTTTTACTAATTGTTGAGCAATATTTTCAGCAACTAAGTAAGCATTAGTCTCTGGTTTTTTTACTTCTTTAATATTTAAAGTAACTTCGTTTGATGTAAATTTTGATAAGTTATTTTTAATTTTATCAATATCACTTCCCTTTTTTCCAATAACAAAACCTGGTCTAGAAGTATAAATTGTAACATAACATTTATTGGCAGTTCTCTCAATCATAACTTTAGATACACCTGAATTAATAACATTTTTCTTTATGTATTCTCTAATTTTAAAATCTTCGATTAGATAATTTCCAAAATCTTTCTTTTTTGCGTACCAAACAGAGTCCCATCCTCTGTTAACACCTAATCTAAAACCTACTGGATTAACTTTTTGTCCCATGACTCTCCATTTTCTTAGCTTCTGATAAAATTATTGTAACACTTGAATAAGGTTTTAATATCGGTGCAGCTCTTCCTTTAGCTCTAGGTCTAAATCTTTTCATTGTGATTTTTTTTCCACAGTAAGCTTCTTTAACAATCAATTTATCAATATCATATTGAAAGTTATTTTCAGCATTGGCAATTGCTGAGCTTATAGTCTTTCTAATATCTCGAGTAATTCTTTTTTCTGAAAATTGAAGATCTCTAATTGCTATATCTACTTTTTTTCCAACTATACCTTTTAAAATTGGATTAAGTTTTCTCACACTTGATCTAATGTTGTTATTGATTGATCTGACCACTTTTTCCTTATTTTTATTTAATTTCTTTTTTTTGCTCATAATTATTTTTTAGCCTCGGCTTCAGCTGGCTTTGCCTTTTTATCTGCAGGTGTATGTCCAAAGAAAGTTTTTGTTGGTGCAAACTCTCCTAACTTATGCCCCACCATATCTTCTGAAATTGTTATTGGTATAAATTTTTTTCCATTATAAATTAAAAAACTTACTCCAACAAAATCTGGTATTATTGTTGATTTCCTTGACCAAGTTTTAATTGGTATTTTTTTTGGATCATTTTTATATTTATCAACTTTCTTGATTAAGCTTTGTTCAACAAAAGGTCCTTTCCAAACTGCTCTAGCCATTATTTAGTATCCTTCCTTTTGTTTCTTCTTTTAACAATATATTTATCAGTTCTCTTATTATCTCTAGTTTTCAATCCTTTTGCTGATTGTCCTTTAGGGGAAACTGGATGTCTTCCACCCGCTGATTTACCTTCTCCACCACCATGTGGGTGATCAACTGGATTTTTAACAACACCTCTAGTATGTGGTCTTCTTCCTAACCATCTTGATCGTCCTGCTTTACCAATTTTGATATTTTTTTGATCAGGGTTACTTAACACACCAATAGTTGCTAATGATCTTGAATCAATTTTTCTGACCTCGCCAGATGCTAATTTAATCAAACTATAATTACCGTCTAATCCACTAATTGTAACAGAAGTTCCAGCAGATCTTGCAATTTTACCT
>CVSD01000073.1 GCA_001179885.1 Candidatus Pelagibacter communis
AAAAGGTTTGGGTAAAAAAGTATTTGAAAAAAATCAATTAAAAAAAGATTTATTAAAAATCGCACCAGAAATTTTAAAATTTTCTCAGCCAGTATGGTTAAAGATAGATGAATTTAAAAGAAAAAAAAAAAAAATATTATTTGAAGGAGCTCAGGGAATTTTACTAGATGTTGATCACGGAACTTACCCATTTGTTACATCCTCAAACACTGTAGCATCAAGTGCAGCAACGGGCTCAGGTTGTGGACCTAATTCCATAAATTACGTTTTAGGAATAACCAAAGCATATACAACAAGAGTAGGTGAAGGACCATTTCCAACAGAACTTGTAGATAGTATTGGTGAGCTACTAGGAACTAGAGGAAAAGAATTTGGAACTGTGACAAGCCGTAAAAGAAGATGTGGCTGGTTTGATGGAGTTTTAGTAAGACAAACTATTAAAATTTCAGGAATTGATGGAATTGCTCTTACAAAATTAGATGTGTTGGATGAGTTAGATGAAATAAAAATGTGTATACAGTATGATTTAGATGGAAAAAAAATTAATTATTTGCCAGCAGCTGTTGAAGATCAATTAAAAATTAAGCCAATTTATAAAACTTTTCCTGGCTGGAAAATGTCTACTAATGGAATTAAAAACATTGATGAACTTCCTGAAAATGCAAAAAATTATATTTATGCAGTAGAAGATTTTATTGGGACTAAAATTTCAAGTATATCTACAAGCCCAGAAAGAGAAGATACAATTTTAATTGAAAATCCGTTCGAAATTTAATTTACAGGAAGAAGATTTTTAGATTTTGCTAGAAGTAGCATATGTTTTTGTAATTTTTCAAAAGCTTTATTTTCAATTTGTCTTACTCTTTCTCTACTAATTTTGTATTTTTTACTCAGGTCTTCTAAAGTAACAGGGTTATCATTTAGTCTTCTTGAATATAAAATTTCTTTTTCTCTATCGTTTAAAACTCTAATTGAATCTTTTAAAAGGTCTTTTCTTTGTTCCATTTCCTCCTGATGTGCAAATTTTAGATCATGATCTAATTCTTTATCAACTAACCAATCTTGCCATTCGTCTCCATCCTCACCAACTTGTGCGTTTAGAGAAAATTCTTTTCCTGACAATCTTCGATTCATTGAGACAACTTCTTCTTTACTTACATCAAGTTTATTAGCAATCTCATCAACATGTTCATTTCTTAAATCACCTTCTGTTTGAGGTGCTATTTGGTTCTTTAATTTTTTAAGATTAAAAAATAATTTTTTTTGAGCAGTAGTTGTGCCGATCTTCACTAAACTCCAAGATCTTAATATATATTCTTGAATTGAAGCTTTTA
>CVSD01000074.1 GCA_001179885.1 Candidatus Pelagibacter communis
CACAGTGTGATTTTCTCCAAAAAACTCTTTTGCATAATGCATAGTATTTAATGGTGTTCTCATTGAAGGTATCACCACAAGTTGAAAATCATGTTTCTTTAATAGTTTATAAAAAATTGAAAAGATATGCTTCATATTTTTTGTTGAGTAATCATAATATTTTGTAGGACCACCCATTATTAAAGACCAAACTTTTCTATTATCCTGTTTGATATATGAATTTAAATAACTTCTATTTTCTTCAATTTCATTTTCCGTTAAATAGTGAATTGCACCTTTTGTTTTAATTACATTTGTACCACTTATCCCATCATGTTCGGGAGCAACAATAAAATCAAAATGATTAAAATCTACCTTTGGATTTTGAACATGAATATTTAAAACTTTTTTTTTTGAAATACTTTTTAAGTGGATTGAGGGAATCACACTTTTTCTTCCACATGAAATAATTACATCAAAATCAGACTCGTTTATTTTTTTATAAACATTTTGTGATATTGGCGTTAATTTTGG
>CVSD01000075.1 GCA_001179885.1 Candidatus Pelagibacter communis
TAATAAAGAAAATGCTATTAAACTTGTAGAGTTTTTATTAACTCCCGAGTCTCAAGAGCATTTTGTAAATAATACTTTTGAGTTTCCTATGATCGATGGCGTTTCGGCTAATCCACTAGTAGTAAACAATATTGGTTTAGATTTTAAACAAGATCTTAAAACAAAAGTTTCTAGTTATGGAGCTAAACAAGCAGATGCATTAGAAGTAATGACAGCTGCAGGTTGGAAATAACATAGTGAAAGTTAAAAAAAGATTTATATCTAATATTGATTATAATAAATCTTCTAAAGCATGTTCCCCATGTAATTTAGAGTGTAAAAAAATCAATAAAAGAATAAATGACAGAAAACTTTCAGAAATTAAAACTAAGGAGGTTCCGCATATCCTAAAAGTATTTGATTTTTGATTTTCTTCTGGGTGTCTACGCTTTATAGGTAAGATGTCTCCTTCCTACAAGCGTAGACACAAATACTTTTCATGTTTATAAGGCGGATTATAAATTATGAGAATAAATTTTTGGTATATATCTTCTTTTTTTATTTCTATTTTTGTTATAATTCCAATATTAACTGTATTTTCAAGTTTTTTTGAAACCACATCAAATTATTATCAAATTTTAAAGGACACTTTTCTTTTGGAGTATATTTTTAATTCGATAATTTTATTGTTATGTGTTCTGTTATTAACTTTTTTAATTGGTACTGGTTCAGCATATTTAGTT
>CVSD01000076.1 GCA_001179885.1 Candidatus Pelagibacter communis
AATCCAAGTTTTTTTAATGATAAATAAAGTTTTTCTAAATTTATTATTAATCTAGCACCTAAATTTTTATTTCTTGGATCTAATATTATAGGGTCCTCTCTGTATTTAAAAGTAAAACCCAAAATATCTTTTGCACCTTCAATAGACAAATATTTATCAAATCCAAAACTGGCAACAACAAATTCGTTACTTAAGTTTAGAATTTCTACTTTTGACCTTATCTTGTACAAATTTAGTTGATTGAAGATTTCCTCGGATTGTGACTTTTCACAATCAATAAAATAGCCTTGTTTATGTTTTGCGATTATAAATTCGTAAAGAAATTTTCCTTGAGGTGTTAGTAAAGATGCAAAACAACTTGAATTATCTGTTACTTTATTAATGTCATTACTAACTAGATTTTGTAAAAAATCTTTAGCCTCTGAACCATTGACATAAAGTATTGCCCTGTCTTCTAATATATAAACACTATTATTCATATTTGATTGATGACTTAATTTAATATAATAACTTTTTTTACAAATGTTAGATCTAATAATTAAAAATGGACAATGTTATATTAACGGTAAGTTAGAACATAAAGATATTGCTGTTAAAGACGGAAAAATATCAAAAATTGGCGAGGTATTAGAAGAGGCAAAAGAAGTTTATGATGCAAAAAATCAAACTGTGTTACCAGGATGCATAGATACTCAAACTCATTTTAGAGAACCAGGCTCGACCGATACAGAAGATCTTCATTCTGGAAGTAGAGCTGCAATAGCTGGAGGTATTACAGCAGTATTTGAAATGCCAAATACTAATCCGCCAACTTCAAATATAAAAGAGTTTCAAAGAAAACTTGATCTTGCAAAAAATAGAATGTATTGCAATTACGCTTTTTATTTTGGTGCAACAGCAGATAACGTAAATCAATTAGCTGAATTAAAAGATTTAGAAGGATGTTGTGGAATTAAATTATTTGCTGGTTCTTCAACTGGTAATCTTTTAGTAGCAGATGAAAAAGATATTGATCAAGTATTTCAAAATAGTTCAAAAGTTGTAGCAGTTCATTCAGAGGATGAGGAAGTATTAAATAAAAATAAAAAATTAATTAAAATTGGTGATGTACATTCACATCCAATTTGGAGAAGTGAAGAATGTGCAATGTCCTCTACAAGAAGAATTGTAAGACTTGCTGAAAAGCACAATAAAAAAGCTCATGTGCTTCACGTTACAACAAAACAAGAAATTGATTTTTTATCTCAACATAAAGGAAATATTACTTTTGAAATTACTCCACAACATTTAACAATTTATGCTCCTGATTGTTATGATAAACTTGGAACATACGCTCAAATGAATCCTCCAATTAGAGATAAATCTCATTACGATAGATTATGGTATGCAGTAAAGAATAATTTAAATGATACGATTGGATCTGACCATGCTCCACATTTAAAAGTGAATAAAGATAAAGAATACCCAAACTCACCATCAGGGATGCCAGGTGTTCAAACACTTATGCCAGTAATGTTAAATCATATTAATGAAGGAAAATTATCGCTTACGCAATTGATGAGTCTTGTATGTGAAAATCCAATTAAAATTTTTGGAATTAAAAATAAAGGTTTTATTAAAGAAGGATATGACGCTGATTTTACAATCGTAGACATGAATAAAAAAATTGTCATTAAAAATGAAAATATCGAAAGTAAATGTGGATGGTCACCCTTTAATGGACATGAGTTTAAGGGATCACCAGTAGCTACAATAATTGCAGGAAAAACAAAAATGAAAAATGGTAAAATTTTAGGTGACCCTGAAGGAGCTCCTCTAAAATTTAATTAATTTTTCCAGCAAAACTGTTAACAAGCACGACACCGACAACAATGAGGAATAATCCAGCAATGGCTTGCCAAGCTAAAGTTTGTTTAAAAAAGAAATATCCAAGTATTGCTATTGTAAAAACACCCAATCCACTCCACGTAGCATATACAATTGCAATTGGAAGTTTATCCATAACAAATGTCATTAAATAGAAAGATACGAGATAAAATATTGTAAGAAAAACTGTTGGAATTATTTTGGTGAAATTTTGTGAAACTGGCAATAACATTGTTCCAGCAACCTCACAAAATATAGCAATTAGTAAATAGGAATATGTCTTAACCATTATTTAGTATTTTATTTTCAATTAAGTCTTGTTTAATTTCATCAAGAATTGCAGGATCATCAATCGTTGGAGGCATTTTATATTCAACATTATCAGCAATTTTTCTAATAGTTCCTCTAAGGATTTTTCCTGATCTTGTTTTTGGAAGTCTTTTTATTACTATCACAACTTTAAACGCAGCTACGGGACCTATTTTATCCCTAACCATTTTAATACATTCTTTTGAAATTGTTTCGTTATCTTTTTCAACACCAGCTTTTAAAACAATCAATCCAATAGGTAACTGCCCTTTTAATTTATCTGCAATTCCAAGAACCGCACATTCCGCAACAGATTGGTGTTCAGACAATACCTCTTCAATAGCACCAGTTGATAATCTATGACCAGCGACGTTTATAATATCGTCAGTTCTAGACATGATCCATATATATCCATCTTCATCAATATGACCTGCATCGTAAGTTTGGTAATAACCCTCATAATTAGACATATAGTTTTCTTTGTATCTTTGATCTGCATTCCAAAGAGTTGGGAAAGTTCCAGGAGGCAACGGGAGTTTAACAACTATATCTCCCATTTCATTAGGATTAGCTAAAGTTTGATCAGACTTAATAATTTTTACATCATAACCAGGTACCGCTTTACATGCTGAGCCATATTTTGTTTTCATCATTTCAATACCAGTACAATTTGAACTAATCGCCCAACTTGTTTCTGTTTGCCACCAGTGATCAATTACAGGAACTTTTAATAAATTCTCTGCCCACTTAATTGTATCTGGATCGGCTCGTTCCCCTGCAAGAAATAGACTTTCAAATTTACTCAAATCATACTTTGAAAAAAATTTACCCTCAGGGTCTTCTTTTTTAATAGCTCGAAAAGCTGTCGGAGCAGTGAATAAAGATTTAACATTGTAATCAGAAATAATTTTCCAGAAAGCCCCTGCATCTGGAGTACCCACAGGCTTGCCTTCAAACAATACAGTAGTGCACCCTTTAAACAATGGAGCATAAACTATATAAGAGTGTCCAACAATCCAACCAATATCACTCGCTGACCACCAAATATCATTTTCATCGATGTTATAGATATTTTTCATAGTCCATTTTAATGCAACAATGTGACCGCCAATATCTCTGACGATACCTTTTGGCGTTCCAGTAGTACCCGACGTATAAAGTATATAGGCAAATTCATTTGAATTCATTTCAACACAATCGGTATCTTTAGCTTTAGTATGAGCTTCATCCCAACTTATCTCGACTGGTGCATTTAGTTTAACCTCATGACCTTTTCTTTGAAACAAAATCATCTTACTAATCTTATGTGTAGCTTGTTTTATTGCTTCATCCACAAGTGGTTTGTATTCAACTGTTCTTCCTGGCTCAAAACCACATGAGGCAGTGACTAAAAGTTTGGCTTTACTATCATCAATCCTGCTTGCAAGTTCATTTGAAGCAAATCCACCAAACACTACTGAGTGTATTGCACCAATTCTTGCACAAGCAAGCATTGCTACAACAGCCTCTGGTATCATTGGCATGTAAATTATTACACGATCTCCTTTATTGACACCTTGATTTTTAAGTGCACCAGCAAACTTTGAAACTTTTGATCTTAATTCTTCATAAGTAAATTTACTTTTGTTACCTGTAATGGGACTATCGTAAATTAGAGCAGTTTTGTTTCCATTTCCTTGGTCAATATGGATATCCAATGCGTTGTAGCATGTATTTGTTACTCCATCCTCATACCATTTGTAGAAAGGAGGGTTTGATTTGTTTAAAATTTTAGTTGGTTTCTTAAACCAAAAAATATCTTCAGATGCCTCTTTCCAAAATTTTTCAGGACTATTAATCGATTTTTGGTAAATTTCGTTAAACTTATCAGACATAGAGTTTTTTGATTCGATAATGCCTTTTTATTAGATTTTTAAATTATAAATTGTATTTAATTTTAAAAAGTAAGTAAAATCAATGTAAATTAATGACAATTAAGTCTTCTATAATCTAATTATATTTGCTATCAAACGCTCAACTTTGGCTTAGGGAAGCCTAAGCCTAGTTTATATAAACTAAAGTAAAAACTAACTAAAGAGGGAGTTTTTTATGAAAAAACTTAAATTGTTTGCTCTTACTGTTGCAGCATTAATTGGTGTGACTGGTGTAGCAAACGCGGCTTCTGCTACGATGTTAGCTCAAGATGACTTCGTTGGAATATCTTTTTGGATAATTTCAATGGGTATGTTGGCTGCTACAGCGTTCTTCTTCATGGAGAGAAACACTGTTGCTCCTGGCTGGAAAACTTCAGTAACTGTTGCAGGGCTAGTAACTGGTATTGCATTCATCCATTACATGTATATGAGAGAAGTATGGGTGATGACTGGTGATTCACCAACAGTATATAGATATATTGACTGGTTAATTACTGTGCCGTTACAGATGATAGAATTCTACTTAATTCTAGTAGCTGTAAGAAAAGCAAACTCTGGAATTTTCTGGAGATTGTTAATTGGTTCATTAGTAATGTTAATCGGTGGATATTTAGGAGAAGCAGGATACATCAATGCTACACTAGGTTTTGTAATCGGTATGGCTGGATGGATCTACATTCTTTATGAAATATTCTCAGGTGAAGCTGGTAAAGCTGCTGCTAAGAGCGGAAACAAAGCTCTAGTAACTGCGTTCAGTGCAATGAGAATGATTGTAACTGTAGGTTGGGCTATTTACCCATTAGGTTATGTATTTGGTTACCTAACAGGTGGTGTAGATGCTAACTCATTAAACGTAGTTTATAACTTAGCTGACTTTATTAACAAAATTGCATTCGGTCTAGTAATCTGGGCTGCTGCAGTAAGTTCAGCTGGCGCAAGAAGCAGATAATTACTGTTTAAAATTAAATTTATAGGGCGAGTATGTTTTTACATACTTGCCCTATTTTTTTTGAAGCTTATATATAACTCATGGCAAAAATAACCTACATAACTTCTGATGATAAAATTCATGAAATTGATGTACAGAATGGCTTAACTGTTATGGAGGGTGCAGTGCAAAATGATATCCCAGGAATTGATGCCGATTGTGGAGGTGGGATGGCATGTGCAACTTGCCATGTTTATGTCAAAGAAGAGTGGTTAGATAAACTTCCAACAAAAGAAGATGGCGAAGAAGATATGTTAGACATGGCATTTGAGCCAAAAAAAAATAGTAGACTTAGTTGTCAACTTGTAGTCTCAGATGATCTAGATGGATTAACGGTAGATATTCCATCCAAACAAGGATAAATGAATAAAACAGATGCATTGATAATTGGAGCAGGTCCAACAGGTTTATTTACAGCACACCAATTAAAATTAATTGGTCTTGATTGTGAGATAGTTGACAATTTAGATAAAATTGGTGGACAATGTATTGAACTTTATCCAGATAAACCGATTTATGATATTCCAGCTGTACCAGAGTGCACTGGAGAAGAGTTAACTAATAACTTAATTAATCAAATAAAACCTTTTGATATCAAGTTTCATTTAAGTGAAAGAGTTGATGAGGTAAAAAAAGAGGGAGATAATTGGATTGTTAAAACGAGTAATGACACAATATTTCAAACTCCAAATGTAATTATAGCTGGTGGTGTTGGATCATTTGAACCAAGAAAATTCTTTGTTAAAGAGTGTGAAAAATTTGAAAATCAATCAATATTTTATTCAATAAAAGACAAAAAAATGTTTGAAGGTAAAACTGTTTCTATCTTTGGTGGTGGTGATAGTGCTTTAGATTGGGCAGTCGAATTATCGAAAAATTCAAAAGTAAATCTTATTCACAGACGAGATGACTTTAGAGGAGCCCAAGCTACTGTAGATAAAGTAAAACAATTAGCAAACGAAGGAAAAATAAACCTATTTACTAAGTTTCAAATGACAGGAATAAAAGGAGAAAATAAATTAGAAAGTATAGATATAAAAAGTGATGACAAGGAAGTAAAAATACTCAAAACTGATTATGTTTTAGGATTTTTTGGTTTGATTATGCAGCTAGGTCCAATAGCAAATTGGGGTTTGAATATTGATAAAAAAACAATTGAGGTTGACACAGAAAAATTTGAGACAAATCAAAAAGGTATTTATGCAGTTGGAGACATATGTAGTTATCCCGGTAAATTAAAATTGATCTTATCAGGTTTTCATGAAGGTGCACTAGCAGCGCGAGCTTGTTTTAAATTAGCAAGACCAAATGAAAAATATAGATTTGAATTCACCACCTCATCTAAAACAATTAAAAATCGACTTGGTGTGAAAGGTGATTGAATTATTTTCAGCTAATACACCCAATGGAAAAAAGATCAGTATTATGCTTGAAGAAATTGGTTACGATTATAGAGTAACTAATGTTGATATTAATAATGAAGAACAATTTAAAGAAGATTTTAAAAAGATAAGTCCATTTAGTAAAATTCCTGTAATAATTGATCATAAAAATAGTAAAACAATTTTCGAATCTGGAGCAATTTTAATTTACTTAGCTGAAAAAAGTGGAAAGTTTTATAATGAAAATAAAAGAACTGAAATTAATCAATGGTTAATGGCCCAAATAGGATATGTCGGACCTATGTTAGGACAACATCATCAATTTCACCATTATAATCCTGGCAAAAGTAAATTTGGAGAGGAAAGATATTTTAAAATTTCAAAGAGAATTTATCAGGAACTTGATGATGTCTTGTCAAAATCAAAATTTTTATCGGGCAATGATTATACTATTGCAGATATTGGAACTTTTCCATGGATTGCACGTCATGAATGGCATGATATTGGATTAAAAAGATATAAAAACTTATCTAGATGGTATCTAGAAATATCTGAGAGGGATGCTGTAAAAAAAGGTTTTTCTTTTATGAATAAAGACGAGCTTCCACCTAAGCCATAATTAATTCATTGAATTAAGCAATCTAAACAAAGATGCAAAAATACCATATCCAGAAAGTTCTATGGCAATAACAATAATGACAATAATAATTAAGTTTTTATTCATCTAGTAAATACAAATATTAACAAAAGTATCCAAAAAAAAGCATAATAAAAATAAATATATTTTTTCGTAAAGTTGTAGGTAATAGGATTATGCACTTTTTTGGTTTTTCTTTTTTTAGTCATCAGCGTGAACTTTTTCGTCTTTCTCGTGTTTTTCTTGTGCAGCAATAGTGTACTTTGCAACTGGACGAGCCATTAATCTTTTTAATCCAATTGGCTCAGCAGTATCTAAACAATATCCGTAAGTATCTTCTCTAATTCTAGCTAAAGCTTTATCAATTTCAGAGATTAATTTAATTTGTCTATTGATTGCTTTCATCTCAACATTTTTATCAGTGTATGAACTAGCCTGGTCCACAATATCAGCAGAGATACTGTTGTCATCCATACTGCCATTGTAAAGAGCCTCATTGTTTGCTCTAATTAATTCTTTTTTCCATTCTTGTAATTTAATTCTAAAAAAAATTTTATGTTTCTCACACATATATTTTTCAGTATCTTTTGGTACGTAAGTTTTTGAGATTTTAATTGGACCTTTATTAATCTCTTTAGGCTTGTTTGAAACCAGTTTTGTTTTTGGCTTACTTATAGCTTTAGGTTTTGGTTTGCTATTAGGTTTAGCTTTGGTTTTTGATACCTTTTTTTTTGCTTTACTGGTATTAGGCATATTACAATTTGAATTCGAGGGAGTATATTCAGCAAAATAGGGGTGTCAAGCAACCTTAATTATTGTAAATATTTAATTATGAATGTTTTAAACAGAAATATTAATAATATTTTTTTTATTTTTGTTTTATCGCATTTAATAATTTGGACTCTTGTTCCATCTTTGACAAATAAAAATTTACCTTTAGATACTATTGAGGCACTGGCTTGGGGAAGTAATTTAGATTGGGGATTTAATAAACATCCTCCCATAAGTGCTTCTTTTATAGGAACCATAATCATTTATATATGATTCCTTTTAAATTTAAAGTGTCTATCTAATTTTTTTACAAATAATAAAACTTTCTTTAGAGTCTTTTCTGCTAGACATTGGTTTAAAAACCTTCACTTCTTTAAAAATCTTTTTTCCAAGTGCGACAATTTCATTAAAAGAACCACCCATAAATATCTTTGAAATAAAAAAACCATTCTCAGTCATAACTTCCTTAGAAAAAATCATAGCCTCTTTACATAACTCACCTGTTTGAATTGAGTCTATATTTTTTATTCCAGTAGTATTCACAGCCATATCAGACATTACAACATCTGAACCTTTATTAAGATTTTTTTTAATGGTATTTTGAGTATTTGTTTCTGTAAAATCTCCAATTATTTGAATAGTGTTTTTAATTGGTTCCATCTTTTTTAAATCAATCGAAATTATTTTTCCATTTTTTACGACCTTTGAAACATACTGAGACCAACTACCTGGAGCGGCTCCAATATCTATCACACACATTCCGCCTTTAAAAATTTTATACTTTTCATTAATCTCGATTAATTTGTATGCTGATCTAGCTCTATACCCATCCACTTTTGATTGACGAACATATATATCCCGTCTTTGTTTATTAACCCAATTTTTTGAAATTTTATTTTTTTTCAACTAATTACTAAATCTTAAACTTTTTATTATTTTTTTGTTATTTAAAGTTTCTAATTCTATTTCTACACTTTTGTCTATTCTCATATCTACACCATTCTTCCATATTCCTGCAGCAAGATGGATTATGCCAATTTTATAATTTGGTAAATAAGGTTCAACAAATGTATTATTTTTTTCATCAAATTTTGGAAGTAAATTACTTGTAATCCAGTTACAATTTAAAGGTAAAAACTCTGTCTCTAAATCGTCTATATATACTGACATATTTATAGCCAAACCTTCTGAACCAAAAATATTCCCAGCTTTTAAAGTTTTAGATAAATTATTTTGCCAAGATTTCCATCCATTAGAATCTCTTTCTAAAGAAAAAACTCCAATATTTATATGAGGTGCAAAAGCTAATTTCCTTGCTTTATCTAAACCAATTTTTGATTTGATAGCATGTTTGAAATTTTGAGATTTAATTAACGCTATTTTGCCTAATAGCCAGTTCACTTTTGAGGTAATTTTATATCCAGGCCCTATAGTTTGTGTAATACCAAGTTTACCATTATCACATGCTTTAAAATATAACTCTACACTACTCCAATCATTTACCCAAGCATCACAATCGATCCATAAATATTTTTCATAATTTGGAAAATATTTTGGTAAAAAAGCTCTGGAGACCTGACTTTTTAACCATTCCTTTCCTTTTACTTTAAATTCAGGAACTTCAATATCCCATTCTGCAGATTTAATTTCATCTACTTTCTTAAGTAATTTTTCTTTTTGATCCTCATTTAAACCTGCATCTAAAATGCAAATTGCTGTATCGCTGCTCTCTTTAAAACTTTTAATAGAGTCTATTAACTCTTCTAGTAGTGGAAAATAATTAGCATCAGCTAATGAAACAATTACATTTTTTTTCATTAAAGTATGTCTTCAAGATCATCATCGTCTTGAATTTTGTCATTTTCATGTTGTTTTTTAATTTTTTGAAAATGAAGATAACTAATTGGCAGTAAAAGTACATAAATCACTGCACTTATCGCAATCATATTAAAAGTATATATTAATAAAAGTCCAAAAAATAAAACTATTCCAAATAATAAAAATATTGTTGTTCTTCTAGGAATAACAATTTTCTTAAATGAATAAGTTGGAAATTTACTAATTAATAAAAATGAAGTCACAATAAAAAATGTTGGGACAATTGTATTGTTATTTAGTTGAAAATAATCAAATCCACTTAAACTTATTATTAATGGCGTCAAAACTAATATTCCACCTGCTGGTGAAGGTACTCCTTCAAAAAAGTTATCTTTCCATGACGGCTCTTGGCTAGAATTAATATTGAATCTTGCTAATCTTAAAGCAACACAAATTACATAAACTAAACATAATAACCAACCAAATCTCCCTAAAGAATTAAGGTTCCAAAAATACATTACAAATGCTGGAGCAACACCAAAACTAATCATATCAGTTAAGGAGTCTAATTCTTTTCCAACTTTAGATGTTCCTTTAATTAATCTTGCTATTCTTCCATCAAGACCATCAATCAAAGCAGCAAAAATTATTGCAATAATTGCCAGCTCAAATCTTCCATCTAAAGCAAATCTGATTGAAGTTAAGCCAATGCAAACACCAATTAATGTAAGCATATTTGGCAAAATTACTCTAGCGTTTTTTTTTTCTGCTACAATTTTAAAATTATTTTTTTTTTGTTCCATTTATCTTTTTGCTAACAGTGTTTCTCCTGAAATAGCTCTTTGCCCAACTTTAACTAAAGGT
>CVSD01000077.1 GCA_001179885.1 Candidatus Pelagibacter communis
GATCAAAAGACATTATCCAAACATAGAAAAATCCAAAAATAAAGCATTGGGTCTTTTAAAAGTGGTAATGGAAAAACAAATTCATCTTGTTGTTGAGTGGATGAGAGTTGGTTTTATTCATGGTGTCATGAACACTGACAATATGAGTATCTCTGGAGAAACAATTGATTATGGTCCTTGCGCCTTTATGGATACTTATGATCCAAAAACTGTATTTAGTTCAATTGATCAAATGGGAAGATATGCATATTGTAATCAGCCAGTTATTACAAAATGGAATCTGTCAAGATTTGCCGAGTGTTTAATTCCATTAATCGATAAAGATCAAAATAAATCAATTGAGCTAGCCACAGAAACAATTAATTTCTTTGAAAAAAAGTATGAGGAAAAATGGTTAAAAATGATGAGAAATAAATTAGGCTTATACGGTACAGAGGAAAAAGACAAATTTTTAATTTTAGATTTATTAACTTGGATGCATCAAAAAAAAGTAGATTATACAAATACTTTTTGTCATTTAATGAATTTTGAAATTAAAAATAAAGAAAATTTTCAAGATAATGATTTTCAAAACTGGAAAATAAGATGGCAAAAAAGACTAAAAATTAACAATAACAGTCCTGAGAAATGTATAAAGTTAATGAGAGGTGCTAACCCACTCGTAATACCAAGAAATCATAAAATAGAAGAAGTTTTAAATGAAGCCAATAAAGATAATATGGAACATTTTAATAATTTTTTAAAGATTTTGACCCATCCATATACAGAACAAAAGCTTTTTTTTCTCTATGAGAAGGTCTTAGGAATTCATAGAAACTTTCAGCACCATGAATTGTTGAAACACCTAAGTTATATTCTTTTGCAATTTCTTTAATATCTTTTGGCGAGTCATTAAGAACATTCTCAGACATTTTCTTAAATAAATTGTCTTTTAAGCCAATTCTTCCTGATAAATTACTTATATTTTTAGACACCGCAAAACTCCTTTTTAACTTACAATAACTTTTTGGTTATTTGTATAAATATTAAAACTGTCTTCTTTTACGAAACCTACTAAGGTCATGTCAAATCTATTCGCTAGATC
>CVSD01000078.1 GCA_001179885.1 Candidatus Pelagibacter communis
CTTATGGAGCTTTGGAAAAAGCAAATAAAGGAACTTTACTAATAGATCAAGTTTCTGAAATTCCTTTATCAATACAATCAAAAATATTAAGAGTATTAATTGATCAAAAATTCAAAAGATTAAATGGTAATAATGACATTAATGTAGATGTAAGGTTAATTTGTTCATCAAGCAAAGATTTAAAAGAAGAAATTAGAATAGGAAATTTTAGAGATGATCTTTATCATAGACTCAATGTATTTGAAATTAATATTAAACCTTTAAAAGAAAGAATTTCAGATATACCACTTTTGATTAAATATTTTTCAAAAAAGATTTCAGAAAATTATAATACTAAAGAATTTGATATAGATGAAAATGATTCATATATTTTAAATCATAACTGGAAAGGTAATGTAAGAGAGTTAAGAAATTTGATTGAAAGAATTGCGATTTTACAACCTGATACAAAAGATAAAATTTCTAATATTGTAAAAGAATCTTTAAAAAATGAGCTTTTTGATGAAAAAGTTACTGAAAATAGCTTATCTGTACCATTAAAAGAAGCTAGAGAAAATTTTGAAAAAGAGTATTTAACTATGCAACTTAAAAAATTTAATGGAAACATATCTAAAACAGCAAATTTTGTTGGTATGGAGAGAAGTGCTCTGCATAGAAAGCTGAAAGGCTTGGGAATTAAAGAATTTAATTAAAATGAATATTATTATTTGTGGCGCTGGAAGGGTAGGTTTTACTATAGCTAAACTATTGAGTGAACAAGGTCATTCAATTACAGTAATTGATCAGTCTAGTGAAGATATTCAAAAAATTAATGATAGTTTAGACGTTAAAGCGATAGTAGGCAAAGCTACATACCCTTCAATACTTGAAAAAGCCAATGCAGCAGAAACCGATATGATTATTGCAGTGACAAGAAATGATGAAATAAACATGCTTATTTGTCAAATTGGATTTTCAATTTTTAATATTCCTAAAAAAATTGCAAGAATTCGATCTCAAGATTATTTGAATCCAAAATTTACAAGAGTATATAACAAAGAAAATTTACCAATTGATGTTATAATTTCACCTGAGCTAGAAATATCAAAATCTATACAAAGAAAATTAGAGGCCCCTGGAGCATTAGACAGTGTCCCTTTTGTCGATAATAAGATTAGATTATTAGAAATATTAATTAAAGAAGATTGTAAATCTATTGGAGTCAAATTTAATGAATTAACAAAAAAATACCCTAAACTTGAAGCAAACATTATTGGAATAAATAGAAAAGGAAAATTTTTTATTCCGAAAAAAACAGAGTCTGTAAAAATTAATGATAAAATTTATGTAATAATTAATTCATTTCAAATGGCTGAAACACTTGAAGCGTTTGGCCATGAAGAAAAAATATCAAAAAAAATACTTATTATTGGTGGTGGAAATATTGGTTTTAATTTAGCAAAAAA
>CVSD01000079.1 GCA_001179885.1 Candidatus Pelagibacter communis
GAGCATGATATTATTAGTCAGGAAGTAGATTTAGATGAAAGAATTTAATTATATAATAATTGGTGGTGGATGTGCAGGTCTATCACTAGCATATGAGTTAGATATTCACGAAAAATTAAAAGATAAAACTCTGGCAATTATTGAACCTAGATCAGAATACCAAAAAGATAAAACCTGGTCTTTTTGGAAAGTAACACCACATAACTTTGATGATTGTGTTAAAAAAAGTTGGGAAAATTTTTCAATCAACATACCAGGTAAAACTAATTTTTTAGAGTGTAAAAATTATCCGTACCAAAGCATAGATAGCGGATTATTTTATGAAAAAATAAACAATAGATTAAAAGAAAACAAAAATATTTTTTTCTTTAAAAACATAAAAGAAATCAATACAAAAAACTCATTCATTTTTAACAGTGTACCAAATATTAAAAAAAATCATCTAAATCTTTGGCAACATTTTTGTGGTGTAGAAATTGAGACAAAAAATAATTTTTTTGATGAGGAAATTTTTAATCTAATGGATTTTGATTGTGAACAAAGGCATAGCGTTCATTTCTTTTACACACTTCCTTACTCAAAAAATAAAGCTTTAGTTGAAACAACTTGGTTATCTAAAATGAATGATAATTCTCAAAAAGACTATGATCAACAAATTAAAGATTACATTGAAAAACATCTTAAAATTCAAGACTATG
>CVSD01000080.1 GCA_001179885.1 Candidatus Pelagibacter communis
TTTAGAGACAAACTTAAATTATCAAGGTCTAAGTTTAAAAAATATTATTAATCCTTTTTTAATTGAAATTTTTAAATCTCAAATTTTGAATAATGAAAATCTAAATGCTAAAATTAATTTTGAGATAAAAAATATTTATGATTTTGATAGATTTTCAGATTTATTATTAAGATTAAACATTGAACAAGGTAAGATGACTTTTTCAAAATCTAAAATTAAATGGAAAAATAATGTAAACCTGTTCTTTGAAGATGCTATACTTGACTTTGAAAATGAAAAAATCAAATTTATTGGAAAAATTGTTGTAGATATTCGAGATAAAGATGATTTCTATAAATTTTTTCAGGTTAACAAAGATTTGAGGAAAGATTTAAATAAAATGGAATTTGATTTTAATTATGATTTTAATGAAAACAAAATTTATTTTGATAATTTAAAACTAGACAATAAAACTAATGAAAGTTTAGAAAAATTTATATCAAATTTTAATTCCAAAAATGGAAAATTTTTTAACAAGATAACTTTTAAAACTTTTGTAAATAAAATCTTTCTTGCTTATTTTGGATAAATCATTTTTTTTGGATCTACAACTCGATCAAAATCTTTTTCATTAATTAATTTAGTTTTCAAAGCTTCTACT
>CVSD01000081.1 GCA_001179885.1 Candidatus Pelagibacter communis
TGAGGAATTAGATTGCGAACCTTATAAAAAAATTGGAATTAAGACTTTAAAACCATTTAAAATTGATAAAAATATTAATAAAGCGTTAAAAAAAGTAGCTTCTGTTAATAAAGAAATATTAGATAAGAAACTTTTTCCAATGACATTTGGAGGAGAACATTCAATTACACCAGGATGTTTGGTCCCTTTTGTAAAAAAACATAAAAAAATATGTCTATTGCATTTTGATGCTCATGCAGATTTAAGAGATAGTTATAATGGTGAAAAATTTTCGCATGCTTCTGCAATAAGAAGATGTTTGGATTATAAAAATGTTTCACTAATTTCATTCGGAATTAGAAATATTTCTCATAGTGAAATTCCATTTTTAAAAAAAAATAAATCTAGAATAAACATTTTTTGGGCAAAAGATAAGGCAAGATGGAATTTAAAAAAATTTAAAAAACTAATTAAGAATAAAACTGTGTACCTTACTTTTGATGTAGATGGCCTTGACTCGAGCATTATGCCCGCAACAGGTACACCAGAGCCTGGTGGATTATTATGGGATGAAACTTTAAATATAATTAGGATAGCTGCAAAAAACTCAAATATTATTGGTGCAGATATAAATGAATTAGCTCCGATAAAAGGGTTTAATTCTTACAATTTTTTAGTGGCAAAACTCGCTTACAAGATATTATCTTATAAATTTCTTTATTAAATCTAAATTGGTTTAAATGTTTTTAAAAGTAATCTAAATGGAATCAGCATTAACAATGCAACAAAAACTTTTACAGTAAGATCTCCTAATGATAATGTAATCCAAGGCACTCCTGTTGCATAAAATGCTATCGAAAAAAATAAAAATGTATCGATTGTTGATCCAATGATAGATGAAGTAAGTGGTGCTATAAACCATTGTTTTTTTCTTAATTTATCAAAAATTTGAACATCCAAAAGTTGAGCAACTAAAAAAGCAAATCCAGAACCAATTGCAATTCTTATAGAAATATAATCAGCAAAATCTGTAGAAAATATAACTGTAAAACTAACACCTAAAAAAAAACCAAAATATACAATTTTTCTAGCAACTATTTTCCCAAATGATCTATTTGCCAAATCTGTAATTAAAAATGCAAGAGGATAACTTAATGCACCATACGTAAGAATTTTATTTAAGCCATAATAATTAATAGGAAATTGAACTAAATAATTTGAAGATAAAACAACAACTCCCATCAGAAATGAGAGAAAAAAAAATGTTTTATTCATTAAGCTGTTTTAGATTGTACTGTTTTTTTTTTAAATGGAGATTTAATTAGTAAACTTTTTTTAAATTTTTTTAATCTTGGAGATAAATTTTTATTCTTAACAGTTTTTAAGAACTCATCAAAACTACCCTTTTTATCTACAGATCTTACTCCTGCATTGCTTACAGTAAGCTTCAAACTTCTTTTTAAAAGCTCACTTGTGAATTTAACCTTTTTTAGGTTTGGTAGAAATCTTCTTTTTGTCTTATTGTTAGCGTGACTAACGTTGTGACCTTTTAAAGGAATTTTTCCAGTTAATTCACATTTTTTTGGCATAATAACAACGACTATATAAGGTGCGATTATGATTGCGTCAAGTTTATAAGATTTAAGATATTGTTTTTTTTCCTATAATTTCAGTAAAATTTTTAACACCATCTTTTAATAACAATTCTCTTAGCTCCTTTTTAATCATGTTAACAATATTTGGGCCTCTATAAACCATACCCGTATAAAGCTGAACATAGCTAGCCCCAGCCAAAAATTTTTTATAAGCACTTATTCCAGAATCTACTCCTCCAACGCCTATAATTTTTATGTTGTCTCCAAGAATATTATAAAATTTATTAATTAAATCTGTAGACTTATCCTCTATCGGTTTCCCAGATAAACCACCTTTTTGATGTCTCTGAATATCACTTAATTTGTCTCTAGTTGAGTCTGATGTATTAGAGATAATTACTGCATCAATATCATTATTTAAAAGAACATCAGAAATTTTACCTATTTCTTCATTTTTAATATCTGGTGAAACTTTTAATACAATCGGTATTTTTGAGCTCAATTTATTTTTTTCTTCTTTAATTGTTTTTAATAAAACATCTAATTTTTTTTGGTCATGAAAATTTCTTAGTTCTTCTGTATTAGGTGAAGAAATATTTATTGTGATATAATCTGCAACTTTATGAAATGTTCTTAAACATTCTATATAGTCTTGCAATCTATCATTTGTATCTTTATTTGGACCAATATTAATTCCCAACAGACCAATTTTTTGATTTGATAATATCCTATCTAAAATATTTTTTGCACCTAAATTGTTAAATCCTAATCTATTAATTAAAGCTTCATCATCAACTAATCTAAATACTCTAGGTTTAGGATTGCCATATTGTTTTAAAGGTGTAACGGTTCCGACCTCCACAAAGCCAAATCCAAGTCTAAATAAAGAATTATATACTTCTGCATT
>CVSD01000082.1 GCA_001179885.1 Candidatus Pelagibacter communis
TGGTCCTACAAAAGTTGTAGCATCCTGCCATACTCCGGTTGCTGAAAATCAGCATATTTTTACTTCAAATGAAAACCTTCAAAATTTAAGAAAAAACATTGTTGAATTGGTTCTTACTGATCATCCAATGGAATGTGATACTTGTGAAGTTAATAATAATTGTGAACTTCAAACTGTTGCTAACGATTTAGGTATTTCTGATCACAGATATAACAGTCCTAAACAACATAAAGGGATTCCAAGAGATACTTCTCATGATTATATGAGAATGAATTTAGATAACTGTATAAATTGTGGAAGATGTGTAAGAGCTTGCGATGAAATACAAGGTTCATTTGTACTTACAATGTCAGGAAGAGGATTTGAGTCTAGAATTACAACTGATAATGACATGATGTTCGGTGATTCATCTTGTGTCTCATGCGGTGCTTGTGCACATACGTGCCCAACTGATGCGATATCAGATGTCTTTCAGTCTAAATCTGCAGCTGTAGATAAAAAAGTTAGAACAACTTGTTCTTATTGTGGAGTTGGTTGTAATTTAGAAGCATCAATTAAAGATGACAAAGTTGTAGCTATTGATACACCAAAACAAACTGAAGTTAACGCAGGTCATACTTGTATTAAAGGTAGATATGCATTTGGATTTTATGATCATCCTGACAGACTAAAAACTCCATTAATTA